>PKCI01000138.1 GCA_002862135.1 Verrucomicrobiota bacterium
GACCCCGTATGGCCGGTGAATGTCTCATAATCGGATCTACTGGATTTCTCGGCTCACAACTGGCCGTTTCTTTATCCCATGCAGGCATCTCATTCGATTGCCTAGACCGAAGCCCATCGCGTCATCCTGGCGTTACTCCTAAACAGACATTTCATTTACCCGACCTTGAGTCCTTGAGTGATCATTATTCAGCTGTCTTTCTGACAGCTGCCATGATTCCTGATGACAAGGCCAGGTTTTCACCGGAACTCGTAGAAGCAAATATCGACTTACCTAGAAGGGTTGCGTCGCAGTTTCCAAATTCGGTTCTTACGTTTGCCTCAAGCGCATCCGTCTACGGAACCCCAGCGAAAAGTCCAATTGTAGAATCCTCGCCACACAACGGCCTTTCGGCATACGGGTATTCAAAACTAGCAGGAGAGACGTCGCTAATGCATCACCGCAACTGTCGAATCCTGAGATTTTCATCTCTTTATGGAGAAGGAATGAGGTCAGGCACTTTTCTCCCCAGTATTTTGGCAGACGCCACCCAGCTTAACTCGATTAATCTACTGGGTGATGGCAGCCGTCAGCAGAACTACCTTCATGTTAGAGATGCCTCGAACATGATGCTATCAGCGGCACAGAACGACTGCACGGGAGTCTTCAACGCAGTGAGCAACCGATCCCACTCCAACCTTGAAGTTGCCCGTATCATTTGTGAATTTCTACCTGAAACCAAAATTGAATTTTCGGGCAAGGATGATTCACCTTCCTTTCTTTACGACAATTCGAAGTGGTCGAGCCACATTCCTTATCAACCCTCAATTAGCCTCGCCAGCGGAATACGCGCCTGCATCCAAAATGCCTACCAATCAGACTAAAACCGTTCTCGTTACGGGCATCGGAGGTAATGTGGGTCAGGGAATACTGAGGAACATCCGAAGATTCTACGGGGAGAGCATTCGCATTCTCGGAACTGACTTTAATGAAACAACGGCAGGGCACTTCTTCTGCGATGAATTTTCCCAACTCCCCATCTATTCTGACGGACGGTATCCAGAGGAACTAAAAGCTTTGTGCGTAAGAGAGCAGATTGACCTCATCATCCCTTCAACGGATGGCGAAGTTGTGGCGATAGGGAATCATGCAGAAGAATTGCCGTCTTTTGTCGGCTCCCCCCCTTCCACAACTTCAATGTGTCTCGACAAATTTGAAACCTTCGAGCGTTTCCGAAAAGCTGAGATTCCCTTTGCTAATTCATGCCTCCCCTCAACCTACAACAACCAATGGGACCACTTGGTTGTAAAACCCCGCGAAGGGCGAGGTTCAAGAAACATCCACTACCTCTCGGCATTTGCTGGAGAGTTCAATGATTCATTTGTTATTCAGCAAAGGCTATTCGGAGCGGAAATTACGATCGCTTTCTACCGAACTCGATCTGGAAATCTCCTCGGTCCGCTGACGCTCGCTCGAGAACTTCAGTCCGGCATGACCTGGAAGTGCACTGTTTCACTGGAATGGTCCAGCCAAGTCAATGCCTTGATCGAGAGTGTTACCGGGGCATTCGATATTCTCGGCCCATGCAACATTCAGGCGATAGCTACTACTGAATCCACCGTCATTCCCTTTGAGCTGAATTGTCGTTATTCAGGAACCAATTCATTTCGCTCCCACTTTGGTTTCAGTGATGTAAAATATGGGATCGACGAATTTCTATTCAACATCGAACCGGAACCGGAAATGATCACGCAGGGCTCAGCGTTGCGACTGGCTATGGATGTCGTTTACCCTGACACACCGCTTGACCAGATTGGTTCAGGCAGCGAAGGCGCTCTCATTTTCTGATCCCCCCGTTATGGATAAGCTGCTGAGTCTGGTCGTACCTGTCTTCAATGAGGAAGAATGTATTCTTGAATTCATTTCTCAGGTCAGGAGCGAACTTGACGATTCACCGCTACACTACGAAATCGTTTTTGCCGATGATGGAAGCACAGACAACACTGTCGAACTGATTCGTGGCGAAATCGGAAATGATTCGAGAATCCGGCTGGTTGAACTCTCTTACAATCACGGGAAACAGGCGGCTCTCACAGCCGCTGTCACCTACTCAAATGGGGATTATTTAATCTACATGGATCCCGATCTTCAGGATCCTCCCAAAGAAATCAGCAGATTCATCGCAAAGATTGAAGAAGGATACGATCTGGTTTTCGGCGTTCGAGAATCGAAGGAGGCTGGATTCGTTGACGTCCTATTCTCAAAGGTCTTCTGGTTGATTCTTGATGTCTTCACTGGACTCAAGCTACCGCGACCGCTCGCAGTGATGCGAATTTTTAATCGAGATTTCGCCAACCGTTTCCTCGACTACAAGGAATCTAATCGTTTTATCGAGGGGATTTTTATGCACATTGGGATGCGCCAAGCTACCCTCGTGATCAGGCAAAAACAGCGCTTCGCTGGCAAATCAAAGTATAACTTTGCCAGGAAACTCCGACTGGCCAAAGATGCGATACTCGATTATTCCGAACTCCCTCTTAAGCTTGCAACGCGCGTCGGTATCATCCTTGTGATCACAAGTTTGCTCGCGGTTCTCACGCTAACGATACTGCGACTGTTCTTCATCGATTTCCAGCTGGGGTGGCCCTCATTGATCTGCACCCTGTGGTTTGGTTTCGGCATCAACTTGTTATTTCTTGGAGTCATTGGAAGCTATGTAGGAAAGATCTATTCCGAATCCAAACATCGGCCCCTTTTCTCAACCCAACGATTGACCAATATCAAGCAGTCATGAAGAGTCTTGCCATTGCCGGAGGCGGTGACCTTGGGCGTCAACTCGCCCACCTCGCCATTCAGATCGGGGGCTATCAGCCCATGCTCTACGATGACAAATTGGAGATCGCCGAGGGATCCGGAGACTATCCCGTTCAAGGGAAAATTGCTGATATCGCAGAACACTTCCAAGCAGGCGCTGTCGATGCCTTCATTATTGGCATTGGTTACAAACACATGACAGAAAGAGACCGGCTTTTTCGCCAACTTTCTGAAACCGTCCCGGCGGTAACGCTTGTTCACCCCAGGGCGTTTATCGACCCGAATGCCTCGATCGATTCGGGAACAGCTCTACTGGCGGGATGTATCGTCGACCAAGGGGCTTCAGTCGGAAAAAACTGCTATCTCAATCCAGGGTGCTTGATTTCGCATCATACCCACATCTCCGACAATGTCTTCATGGGACCCAGGGTGACGCTGGCCGGCTTTGTTGACGTTGCTTCCCATTGCTTCCTCGGTGTTTCAACAACCGTGATCGATAATGTGAAAATCGCGCAAGGAGTTCAGACAGGAGCCGGGGCGGTTGTAGCCGAAAGCCTCACAAAAAGCGGTCTATATCTGGGAGTTCCTGCCTCCACAAAGTCAATCGATTGAACATGGTGGGTAGAATCTGTCGAAACCTTACATCGGTGGAGACCTCCGGGGTCGGACTTTCCCTCTTTCGCATTGCCTACTCTCTGATTCTTATCGGGGAAATCAGTCAGCTGATCTACTTTAATAAATGGATCTTCGATCGGCTCCCCTATCTCTCTTACGCGGAAACCGATCCGGTCTTTTTGCTATTTGGTTGGCTGATTCTATCGATCATGCTCATGTTCGGCTACCATGTGCGCATTGTAGTTGTCTGCAATTACGCCCTAACCCTAGGGTTCTTCAGCATCTTCAGCACGTTCGAGTATCATATGGACTTCTCCATAGTGGCGCTGAATTTCGTCCTGATCTTTATTCCAAAAAACGATCCACTTTCGCTCGATCGTTATCTCATACGTGAAAGGCTCCCAGTAATCACCTCAAGAGGTTTTTCCCTGGGTTACAATGTGATGCTCGTTTATCTGGGTATCGCTATCATCTATTTTGATTCCGTCTTTCACAAAATGGGCTCGCCAATGTGGCTCAGCGGTTTAGGGGTCTGGCTGCCTGCTTCGATTCCACCAGCAACATGGAATGACCTTACCCCGCTTCTGGACATCAAGCCTTTGATGTATTTCGCGAGCTATTTGACTTTGATCTTCGAAGCCGCCGCTCTCTTTCTTTTGCCGTTTCGAAAAGCGCATCCACTTCTTGTCATTGTGGGCTTGGGGCTACATTTCGGTATTGTTTTGGCTTTTCCGATCCCTTTCTTCGGCTTCGGAGTTGCTTCGATCTATCTCCTCCTAGTTCCAGATTCCTGGTACATGCGAATCCCTTTCTTTACACGCTTCGCAGTTCCACCAGAGATAGAAATAAACAAAATCCCGAAAAAATTTGCGCAGATGTCGTGGAGGCTTCGAGGCGCCATCGTCTTCGTCTATGCAACTCTTTTTCTTCAGGCAATTTCTATCTTACAGAGTTCGACTGGTCGCAAATTCCTCTCTCTATTTCCCGCGTCGGTCGAAAACGAGGCCCTTGTCATGTCTCTAAAAACCACGAAGATCACGGCACCTCTATTCGGCATTTACCCTCACAATGTCTTTCTTGACCCCCACTTTGAGGGTTACAACCACGTGATTGCTATTGACTACGTAGATAGACGCGGATCTCTAACTCGACTCCCATTCATCGACGAACTTGGGATGGCTGGCGGATACAATACCGGAAGAATCTGGGCATTCTATACTTTTCGTTCTTCCGGACCGGTCATGGACAGAAATCAATTGGCCCAAGGTTTGAGTCAGATGACGGCCTTTTGGGCACAAAAGAATAAAGTCGATCTTTCAGAAGCAAAATTTCAAATCAGCGCGAAACGCTTCGAGTCACCCACAAAATGGCAAAAGGGATTCCTTCGAAAACAGTTGGCCGTGCCATGGACGGCTGTGGGTGTGGTAGAATGGAATAAAGGTTCCTGCAATATAAATTTGCAAGATATCGAATCTCTCTAACACTCAAATATTTTCACCGCACCCAACACCTCTTCCTGTTCCTCAACAGAGAGATTATAGTAGATAGGCAACCTTACCAACCTGCGGCTTATATCCGATGTGACAGGGCAAGGATCAGTATACTGTTTTTTGCTGATAAATTCTGACTCATGCAGCGGAAGGTAATGGAAAACCGCACCAATCCCTTTGCCTCTCATCACATCAATAAATCGATTCCTCGCATCTTCTGACGGCATGATCAGATAAAACATATGAAACGACTGTTGGCGACCATCAGGGATAAAGGGCAGACGAACATCACTAGCCGACGCCCAATTCTTCAGTTCACTATAATAACGGTTCCAAATCTCTCCACGCCGAGCGGTAATTTCCTCACGGCGCTGCAACTGCCCTAACAAAACAGCAGATAGAATATCAGATATCACATAACTGGATCCCAACTCCTTCCAACCATACTTATCAACCTCACCGCGGAAAAATTGACTGCGATCAGTGCCCTTATCGCGCACAATCTCAGCTCGCTCAATTAGATCTTCACGATTGAGCAGTAACGCCCCCCCTTCGCCGCAAGAGAAATTTTTCGTTTCGTGGAAACTCTGAGTCGCAAACGTTCCAAAGGTTCCTAATGGCTCACCCTGATATGAAGCGAAAAGACCATGTGCATTATCTTCAGCCACCTCAATTCCTGTCCCGCCAGCGATCTTCATGATCGCTTCCATTTCGCAGGCGACTCCAGCATAATGCACGGGAACGATCAGTCTCGTTTTTTCATTCACGAGGGACTCCAGCAGTGATTCGTCGAGGTTTAAGGTGTCAGACCGAATATCACAGAAACGTATCGTCGTCCCTCTTAGGGCAAAAGCATTGGCGGTCGAGACGAAGGTGTAAGACGGAACGATCACCTCATCACCGGGTTTCAGGTCGAGCAGCAGGCCAACCGTTTCCAAAGCATGAGTGCAGGATGTTGTCATTAAGGCCCTGCGGCACCCGATGACCTCCTCGAGAAATGTTTCACATCTCTTCCCAAACGGCCCGTTTCCAGCGCACTGCCCGCTCTTCACCGCCTCGGAAATCAAATCAAGATTTCCGGGCAGTTCGACTTGCTTATTAAAAGGGATTCGGACGGCCGACATAGTATGAAAAGGTGGATTCTAACATGACATGTCTCTAAAAAAAAACCCCGATCCTTTGCCAATAGGAATCTGTATTGTTGATTGCACCTTCAAATGAACTGCTTGATCTTTCGCTCGAGTAAGTCAAGATCCACCACTCTGCATCGCCACCTGAAAGCTCGCTGTTTTATCACCCCATGACTTCCGAATCGAAACTTCCGTCGGGAATTTTGTGGGGCTTGTTAAGCCTCTGTGTTCTTTATATAGCGGTTCTATGCACTTCTCCGATCAAAGACGGTGATATCTGGTGGCAGATGGCTTACGGCAAATTTGCGGTCGATAACGCAACTCTCATTGCGGACCATGGCGCCTTTACCTGGACAGCGACCGAAGGCGGAATCATCTATTGCTGCTGGCTAGCCCAGATTCTCCTGTATTCCCTCCATTCTCTGGGAGGAACCGCGCTCCTCTTTGTATTCAAATATTTTTCAGCGTTGCTGTTTCTCGCTGCTCTCCTCGATATAGCAAAAAGAGAGGGACTCCTGAGCAACCCCCTCGTTTGGGCCCTCTGGTTGACAGGAATGGCAATGGCCAACCATTCCGGTCCCGTCCTTAAACCTGAAATCTTTTCGTTCATCGGCATGATCGCGCTGAACTACCTTTGGTATCGGGTAAGATTGTCTCCTAACAAAAACTCTAAACTACCCTACCTCTTCCCCTTGATCGTCCTTATTTGGGCGAACAGCCACGGGGGTGTCATCTTTGGAGCAATCTTCATTTGCTTGATGTGGCTCGGGGAAGTGATGAATTCTCTCTTTAGCCTAAGTCAGAGGCTTCCCACTGGAACCCTCCGACACCTTTTTATCGGCTCGATTCTTTCAGCAGCAGCTCTTTTCATCAATCCATACGGCGCTGATTATCCAAGGCAGTTAGCAGAGACCTTACTCGGATCAAGCTTAGAAGAACTTAAAACAATTTCAGATTACCAAACCGCGTTTTCAAGCCAGGGCAAACTACTACACCTGCCTGAATTCTTTTTTCTAGGGGTCTCTTTTCTGATCGTACTATTGATCTCGGTGTTCAGGAGTCGGTCGATTAATTGGGTCTTTGTGCTCACTAATTTATTCTTCGGTCTTCTCTATTGCTACATGCTTCGAACCACATACTTCTGGGGCGTCACTTTGGCTTTCACGAGCGTCTACACCCTTTCCTTCGCCTCGGTGCCGCTGAAGGCACCTACCAGAAAACTGAGGCTGGTCTATCTCGCTGCACCACTATTGATTAGCACTTTCGTCTCAATCACAATCCTCTACGAAAAAACGAGTCAACCTGTTCTCAATCGCTGGTTCGGCTACGGGATGTCGATGACCAATCCGGTCGAAGAGGCCCACTACATCCGTGACAATCTTTCCGCGTTCAAGCTTGGTAATGATTACGACTCGGGAGCCTACCTTTTATGGTCCCTCTACCCCGGTCAGAAACACATGATCGATCCAAGATATTTCCCGTTTAAGACTTGGTATGCCGAATACTACAACGCACTCAAAGGGCAAGACACACAGCAGTTTGTAAACAAAATGAACTGCGATGTTTGGTGCATTGGTTTCCTGCATCGCGAAGCTGTGGACTGGTTCCAAAAGTCACCCGATTGGAAACCTCTCTTCTACGGAGCGCGAGCTGTCGTTTTCGGGCGGAGAGATCTCTACTTCGAAGACACTGGTAGACTTGGTGGAGCAGAACTTGACGACATCCGTATCCTGGGGCGGGCCCTGCACGTGCTGACCTTCGCGATCAATATCAACGACTGGGAAACCGCGACCCGGATTTATCGCGGTGCGAAGAAAAACTTCCCTGACAACATTGCTGTTAATGATGCCGGCCGGGTCCTTGAAGGCATCTTCGCCTACAACACCCGTGACTACGAGCAGGCTGCCAGCCTGCTAAGGAAGCCCGATGAGGGAGAGCCTGTTTTACGAAGCGATGGCATTCTACTCAACTCCTACCTGCACCTAACAGCCCGAAAATGGGGTGAAAACAAGGACGATGAAGCATTCGCCTACGCCCAGGCTGCCATCTTGACGGCAAAAACTGACCTGATCGCGCACTTCAACTATGGCGTCATGGGTGCCTACCTGACCTCGTCAGGCAAACAGGTCCAAATCGCTGAAGGAGTCCCGAGCTGGCAGGAATCACTTCAATTCTTTCTCAACAACTTCCAGAAAGTGAACAATGTCCCCGGTCAGACGGCCGAGGTAGCCCGCAATATGTTGAGCAGCGCCATCAAGGGCCGCCCGCCTATGATGGAGCTTGGCAAGCCAGCCGAAGACAAGATTGAGTTTTACAGGGAACTTCTCTCAGACTTTCGCAGCGAACCCTGACAGTAACACGCTATGTCAGACCAACCCAACGGCCATCCTTCCGATACTGAGGGCGAATCAATGCGCTACGGAATGCTTGGCGATGATCAGGCAACCTCTAGGGAAAAGCTGGAAAAATACACCGGCATTGTTGACTGGAGCTATCTCGAACCACACTATCGGAACGAAGCACTTGTCTTCGTTGACCCCTCTCTCTCAATCGCTGAAGTGGGAGAAGCATTCGCCAGCGACGCTCCTGACAAAGTTACCAAGTGGAGAACCTCAGGCGATATCCTCACCCCTTCGGCTCCCCATGCGTTCTACTGGGAGGAAAGCAAAGCGAAATTCCGCGCTCTCGTCGTCTCTCCCTTTGTCCTTATCCAGCCAGTTGAGGAACCTGATCCGGAGAAATAGACGAGCTCACTTCACCATGGGCTTTCCGGCATCAGACCAGGCATTGCTGCCGCCGCTGAAGTGATACAACTCAGCGAAAGGAAACGCTTCCAATACCCGCTCAGCCTGCCCGCTCCGGCCTCCGCTTCGGCAATGAAAAGCCGTTGGAGCACCGGTATCGATTCCGGCAATAGCTTCAGCAAAACCCGCGTCCAGGAAATCAATATTGATGGCCCCTTCGATATGGCCTTGTGCAAATTCCGCCGGCGTCCGAATATCGATCACCACCAGCCCGGGCCGGGCCTGCAACATCTCAGCCAGTTCATCGGCTTTGATTTCCGTCGATTGAGAACCAGCGGCAGCTTCAGATTCGGCGTCTCCCGGACTGTTCTCACTACCCGCCTTTTCCCGGCATCCAACCAGGCCAAGAGCCAACACACAGACAAAAATCCAGTTTTTCATTAATAGTCCGATTCGTAATTCAGCGATTATAGTAAATCTGAACTCCGATTTGCGAGAATGATTCCTTCAAAACCTTGTCGATCTCTTCTCCCTTTCTCCCCTTGAGTAGGCCCGGCAACGCCTTCTTCTGCACGTATCCTACGAGGTCAAGAGTGCCACCCGTCAAAGCATTCGAAATCACATCTGGCATCGAGAGCTCCTCCGGAGGCACCGGCGCTTCGGGCGGGGCACCTACTGCCGCTCGCTTCGCTTCCGGCACTCCCTGCTTCGCCTGTGCGTTATATTTCCGAACCCGGGAGTTATAGCCGTCCGCTTCTTTGCGAAACTGATCGAGCGCGGCATTGAAACGCTTGACCTCTTCATTGTAGGCGAGTCGCTTCACTTCATATTTCTCCACCTCATCCTCAAGGTAGTTGGTCATATCCATCGCGTCGTCAACCAACTGGAAGTAGCCGCCCAACGGTGCACCAGGTCGCTCCCTCTCATCAAGGTGGACAAAGAAATAGAGAAGCAGCATCGAATCCCGATATTCCTCGATCGTTCCTCCCCAGGTATTCAGAGCCATGCCAGCCGAAGCCGCACTCTGCTGTTCCGCCTCTCCTGAAATCAAGCGATTAAACTGCTCCACTCTCATGATTTCCGAAGGACGACGCATTCCGCTGACTTGTCCCTCGTTGACTCCATACTGCACGGCAAGCCGTTCAAGAAGTCCTCGCTCGGAATTGAAGAATTCGAATCGACCATTTTGATACGGTATTGCCGCCACATACTCCGACATGCCCTCTGCGAACCACGTGGGCAGCAAGGGCAACCAATCGTGCATGACTTGGTGAACGATTTCGTGAATGAGGGTAGTCGTGTCAGAACTCTTTCTCAGAGTCAGTCGACTACCCAGTTTCCTCGCGCCAAGAGAAGAATAAGGAACGAGAAGCTCACGATCTACTGTGACATACAACCCGGCAATCCGTTGCCCGGGCAGCACCGGCATCTTGCCCCTGACAACTTCATCAAATGTACGGTCCGAGAGAAACTTCCCACGATAATGTGTCTGCCCCTGCGGGGGATTAAGTGAAATCGACTCAGGCAGGATTCCGCGCAATGCATGATAGGTCCCCTCGTAGACTAAAGCGGCCTCTGCGATGAACCCTTTAGACACACTTTGCTCACTTTGAAACTCAAAGTGAGGAGTTTGATAGAGCTCAGGCCCGCCAGCCACATTAATCTCCTTCGGCGCTCCGGTCTCCTCAGGAAACGGCATGTAAGAAAACGCTCTACCCTGCTCGGCCAAGCCCTCGACGAAGGCAATATCGGCGTCACTCAAACGCTCGATCGGCACACTTGCTTCGCGTCCGTTCTTCAGCTTCAACACGACTTCCCCATCGCTCGCGCTGACGAATTCCGCTGAAATCACGACTCCGCTATTGCTTGTCCAAAGCCGCAACTCGTCGGCACAAGACTGTATGTCCCCGCTAATCGAAAGCGAACTTATGATGACGAGTATCGCTGGCAGCCCCCTCTGCATGTCTAGCTATCCTGCCTCAACTCTCGTCCTCGGGTCGAGCGAAATAGCTTCTAGAACACGAAGTAAATGAAATCTAACCGCGCCTCAGCAAAGGCTAAAATCAAAAGAAGTAAAACCGTGCAGGTCGATACTTGGCGAGCGAGTCCCCAGCGGAGGAATCTACGGTCGGTGAGGGATTTTCCTATCCAGAAACTCAGCCCTACAAACGCCAAAAGCATCAAGATTAATGTATCCGGCGGAGAATCCTGCATCGTGTAGGGAGGGATCAAAAGCACTCTAAAATATTCCATCGCCACTCCGAAATCCGGGGCTCGGAAAAAGACCCACAGCAGGCTAACTCCGTTAAACAATAACAACCACTTCAGTGCCTTGATTCCCGGCAGTTCTCCAAATCGATCCGGAATAATCCGCTCCACCACAAGCCATAAGCCATGGCCGGCTCCCCAAATCACAAAATTCCATGACGCACCATGCCAGAGCCCCCCAAGTAGCATGGTCAGAAACAGGTTGCGATTCTGGTGGGTTCGGTTCCCCCCTAGAGGAATGTAGAGATAATCCCGCAACCACTGAGATAGAGTGATATGCCATCGGTGCCAGAATTCACGAAGCGATGTTGCTTTGTAGGGAAGATTAAAATTGAGGGGCAACTTGATGCCATACATAAGTCCCACCCCGATCGCTATGGTCGAATACCCCCAGAAATCGCACAAAATTTGGGCAGCAAAGGCGTAGAGGGTTAACCAAGCCGTAGCGATTTCCATGTTACTGGGGCTCTCGAATCCGAAGTCAACAAATTGCGCCAAAGTATCAGCAACGAAGACCTTCAGCGCCAATCCTCCGATGATGAAATAAAGGCCGAGATAGAAGTCTCCTGCCCGAAATCGCCGCCTGTTCTTCAACTGAGGAATCAGCTCATTCGCTCTCACGATCGGACCCGCTACCAGCTGCGCGTAGAAACACTTGAACACTCCAAAGCAAAGAAAGCTCTTTTCACATGCCACCTTTCCACGGCTGAGGTCAACGAGATACGCGATGACTTGGAACGTGTAAAAAGAAATTCCGAGCGGAAGCCATTCGCTGTATTGAGGCGATCCAATCGTAACTCCCAAAGTGGCCAACACCCCAACCATTGTCTCCCCTATGAACGCCGAATACTTGAACCAGCCCAAGCTGGCGAGATTGATCACCACTGCGAAAGTCAGCACCTTTTTCTTTTTCTCTTCTCCCGCAGAATCAATCCATCTGGAAAATCCGTAATTAATCAGCATCGAGATACCGAGGAGAATCAAGGCTGGCCAATAATACCACCCATAAAAAACGACTGACCCAGTCAGCAAAATTATCTGACGAGCTACCTGAAATTTTACCGCCCAGTAGAGCCCTACCAAAATCAGATGAAAGAGAAGGAATGTGAGGGAGTTAAATAACATAATGCTACTCCTTGTCTCCCCGGATTTCTCGCAACTGGCTGACTTCCGAAACGTCCCTTGCCAACACGACCGAAAACTGATTTCTACCCTCGAAATTGAGATGAGTTTGATCCCTCAGATACTCTTCTCCCAAACCTCTCGCAGTGTAGTTGAGTAAGACAGTCTCCAATTCGTTCACGACCGCCTCATAAGTCGCAATCCGCCTGCTATAGTGTTCATTCGGAACGGCTTGCTCACCAACCGGGGGGGCTACCCAGATTACTTCTTTTCCGGCTTCCTGGAGTAAGCGGGTCAGCCGAATCATGAAGGACGCAATTGCTTCCTCAGATTCCTCATTGCCCTCGAACGTTTCGCCTCTTCCCTCCACCACTGTCGGAATCAAAAAATCGTCTTTGACTTCAGAAATTCCGCGGGTCAATGCCAAGGCGATACTTCGTCCAACTCCTTTTCGATCCCAAAGATTTGGATCAATCACATCGGACGTAGCAGGGACGAGGAACTTGACCAGTGTTTTCGGGCGAAGTGCTTTGCGTTGACGCACCAGGGCCAAACGGTCGTGGATCCACCCACGCAATCCCTCTTCGAGTCGGTCAGCAAACCGGTTTTCATTCGGGCCGGGCTTTGCGGTGAACTCGACAATCTGGCCATCGAGATTCACGGGCTGTTTTGTAAGCGAAGGAGTTGATGCTTCGATCAATACCATTTTGACTCCTTCTTTCTCCGAAACTCTTTGAGCAAAACGGTGGAGAATCTCGACATTTACGCCCGCAATCGACGTGTTAAAGCACTTCGACTGTTGTCCCGTTCTGACCTCGAAAGCCTCAGCAAATACCCTCTGGTCCACTGCATCAAGCAAGCGAGATGTCCCCAGGATCATGATCTCCGTTTCGTCACTGGCCTGCTTTATCAGCTCCTCCCTAAGGAGAAACTTGTCCGCCAATGCTGCAAAAGTGGCTTCGTTGGCCCGAATGAGGCACTCCAACCCGATCAACAGGGTCAGCATCACCACCAGAAAGACTTTCAATCGTCGAACCATTGCACCCTGAGCAAAATTAAAATCCACCGACTGCTTCAAAGGTAAATCCTTTCAAGTAATGCGTCTCGGGCAGGGTGGCGATCACAGGATGATCTCGACGCTGAGTGTGGGAATCGATCACTCGCAGCGTTCGCTTGGCATCGACAGAGGCGTCGCAGATAATATCGAAAAACTCTTTCTCGCTAACATGATGGCTACAGCAATAGGTCGAGAGAATACCGCCGCGATTGAGCAATTTCAGCGCTCTCAGGTGAATTTCCTTGTAGCCGCGCATGGCGCCGCTGACCCCTTTGCGATTCTTTGTGAACGAGGGCGGGTCTAGGATGACCAGATCAAATTTCTTTTCGGCCGTCTCGGCCTCCTTGAGGAAATCAAAAACGTTGGCTTGTACCGCTTTCACTGAGAGACCATTCTTCTCGGCATTTGCTTCAGTTGACGCCACCGCGCCGGCACTGATGTCTACCGCAACTACCGACTCCGCCCCGCCCTTGGCTGCGTGCAGGGCGAAGCCTCCCTGGTTGCAGAAACAGTCGAGTACGGCTTTGTCTTTCGAAAGTCGTCCCACCGCCGCGTAGTTGTCGAGCTGGTCAAGAAAAATCCCGGTCTTCTGGCCTTCCAGCAGATCGATCGTCTGGTAAATGCCGTTGACTTTAATCTCGAAAGGCTCAGCCTTGTCACCGGCAACTACACCCGTAGCGATTTCCAGCCCCTCTGCTTTCCTAACGGCCGAGTCATTGCGCTCGACCACGACAATTTCGCCAAACACGCTTTGCAGGGCATTAACGATCAGGTCTTTTCGCTGATCCATCGCCAGAGTGAGAGTCTGGAGGACAAAGTGCTGGCCGTATCGGTCCACTACCACCCCGGGCATGCCGTCCGCTTCGCTCCAGACAAGCCGGTAAATTTGCTCCGAAAATCCCATCGTTTCACGTAGCCAAAGCGCCCGCTCGATTCGGCGCTCGAAAAACGCGGCATCAAGCTCTTGCTTGCGTCGGGAAATTCGCCGCGCCACGATCTGCGAACTCGGGTTGTAGATCGCCGTTCCGAGAGGGCGATCTTTGAAATCTTTCAGCGACACCACATCCCCGGCCTGCGGATTGCCGAAGGCTTTCTGCACCTCGCTGGCGTATACCCAGTCGTGGCCGTGGAAAATGCGGGATCTGGGCTTTATTACGAGACCGGGCATCGCGCGATCTTCGCCCAGATTGCCGCCTCCGTCAAAGATTCGCCCGCAGTGCCCTTCCAAACGAGAATCTAACGGTAATGGTCGAAATGTTTGCCAAAATACCCGAAATAGCCATCAATTCGGCCAAATCGCGTACCCTGACCCTCGGCTTCCTGTGGGGATATTGATTCGAGAATGTTAAGCATTGCCACCAAACGCTCATGGCTTCCTATCGTCCTCTTGCTCTCGACCGGCGCTCATGCCATCGACTTGGAGGACCATCCCGGGAGAGCTATCTACCAGAGACTCTGCGCTGAATGCCACGCCGACGACGGGCAAGGGGTGGAAGCCCTGGCCGAAGATCCTTTAGTTGGCAGTCGTAGCCTGGAGTCCCTCGCCGGACGGATCGAGCGGACCATGCCGGAGGACGAAGAGGATCTCTGCGTCGGCGAAGACGCCAAAATCGTCGCCGAGTATGTTTATCACGCTTTTTACTCTGAAGAAGCTCGAGCTCGGAACACTCCCGCTCGAATCGACCTGACTCGTTTGACCGCGCCACAGTATCGTAACTCAGTGGCCGACCTTGTTCAGAGCTTCCGCGGAACGCTCCAGCATCCCGAAACCGGGGGGCTGGATGCCACCTACTTTGGAGGTTACAAGTTCAACGAACGCAGAGAAATGAGGGATCAGAATAAAACGGACCGCTACGAACGGACTGATTCCATCGTGCGCGCTGACTATGGCACTGGCGTCCCCGAGCATCCTGAGTCGGCGGAATTCTCGAACGAAGAATTCTCTGTCCGCTGGCAAGGCTCTATCCTTCCTGAAGAAACTGGAGTCTACGAATTCGTCGTTCGCACTCGCAACGGCGCGACCCTCTGGGTCAACGAAAAGCGTAGCGACGAGCTCAGTGACAAAACCATTGATGGCTGGGTCGCTCCCAGCAATGAAGTAAGGGAAGAGACAGGAAAGATCTTTCTCATCGGAGGACGTCCCTACCCGATCCGCCTCGAGTTCTTCACATACAAAGAAGAGAAATCGTTCGTCGAACTGCTCTGGAAGCCACCCCACGGGGTGCTCCACACGATTCCCGAATCTCACCTTTCGCCCGTCTGGTCTCACGAATCGCTCGTCGTCGACACACCGTTCCCTGCCGATGACCGCAGCGTGGGCTACGAACGCGGTGCCTCAGTTTCCAAAGCGTGGTATGATGCCGTCACTGGCGGCGCCGTCCAGTCAGCTGATTATATCGCCTCCCACCTCAATGAATTGGTGAAAAGCAGGCCTGATGACCCTGAGCGCGAGAAAAAGGTTCACGCGTTTGCCGAGCAATTTGTGGCCCGGGCTTTTCGCCGGCCACTGGACGACGAAGACAAGGCCCGTTTTGTTGACTCGCATTTTAAAAATGCCGAAACCGTCGACATCGGCATGCGACGGCTGGTGCTTTTCACGCTCACCGCGCCCCGCTTCCTCTATCCCGATTGGCAGCAGAAGGAGACACCGGACCAGTGGGATATCGCAGCGAGGCTAGCGCTCGCGCTTTGGGATTCTGTCCCTGATCACCGCTTGTTGATGGCCGCTCAGAAGGGGCAAACCATCCACCCCAACACCGTCAAATCGATCACCAACTGGATGGTTTGGGACTGGCGGACTAAGGCCAAGATTCGTGGGTTCTTCCACCATTGGCTCGAACTGGAACGCAGTGTCGATCTGTCCAAGGATGAATCAGCTTATCCAGAGTTCAGCGATGCCGTCCTCGCTGATTTGAAGACTTCCCTTTTTCTCTCCACCGATGAGGCAGTCTGGGGAAAAGACTCGAGTTATCGCGACCTTATGTTGGCCAATTCGCTCTACCTGAATGAGCGACTCTCCAAACTCTATGGTGCGAAACCCATCAAAGGCGGATTCCAGAAGGTCAGCCTCGACCCACAGCGTCGAACCGGGGTGATTACTCATCCCCTGCTTCTGTCCTCACTGGCCTATCACAACAACACATCTCCCATCCACCGCGGAGTCTTCCTGACGCGTAACATTGTCGGTATGACCTTAAAATCCCCGCCCATGGCTAATGAGTTCAAAGAAGGCAAGTTCGACCCAAATTTCACGATGCGCCAGAAGGTCACTGAAATGACACGTGACAAAGCCTGCATGTCCTGCCACACTACTATTAACCCGCTTGGCTTCAGCCTAGAGCACTACGACGCGATGGGGCGCTGGCGCATGAAGGACCAAAATAAGCCCGTCAATTCGGTGTCGAACTTCAAAACAGAAGATGGCGAAACAATCAAGCTGACCGGTGCCCGCGATGTCGCCGAATTCGCAGCCGACACCCCTTCCGCTCATCGCACCTTCATCGAGCAAATGTTCCACCACATTGCCAAGCAACCCATACTTGCTTACGGCCCTGACACCATGGACACTCTTCACACTGGCTTTGAAGAGAGTGGATTCAAGATACCCGAACTTCTTAAGAGCATTGCTCTTACCGCGAGCCTGCACTCCAGCGAGACCTCTAAGACGCCGAACCAAGTCGCTTCCAACCCCTGACCTTCCCACCTATGAACGCATCCTTCCTCTCCCGCCGCAAATTTGTTCGTGACCTTGGAGTTTCGGCCGCTGCCCTGCCTTTCCTCACCGGTCTACCCGGCTTGAATGCCGCCAATACCAGCGGCAAAAAGCGTCTCATTTTCATGTTTTCGCCGAACGGAACCATCCCGGCGAATTTCTGGCCTGACAATCCGGGCACAAATTATGACCTCAAGCGCATTCTCAAGCCACTGGCTCCGTTCCAGCATCAAATGATGCCTCTTCGCGGGATTAACAACAAGGTTGGCGGAGACGGTGATCGTCACATGCGGGGAATGAGTTGCCTGCTCACTGGAACAGAACTTCTCCCAGGAAATATCCAAGGTGGCTCTGAAACCCCTGCGGGATGGGCAAGCGGGATTTCCATAGACCAGGAGCTAAGGAACTTTTACCAGAGCCGGGAAGAAACCTGCACCCGGTTTGGCTCACTTGAGTTCGGTGTGGCAGTGCCAAATCGGGCCGATCCTTGGACTCGCATGTCTTACCGAGGTGCCAACCAACCCGTTGCGCCGATCGATGATCCAGAGCATATGCTGACCAAACTCTACGGTCAGCAAAAGGACAAGGAGAGCCTCACCAGCATTATCGACGTCGTGCGAGAGGACCTTGCTCGTGTCTCGAAAAATCTCGGCGCCGAAGACAGATCCCGCCTTGAAGAGCATCTCACTCTCGTTCGAGAAATGGAGACCGAACTTCAAAACGACGACAGCGACGCGGAATTGAATCATCCCCTACCTGACATTGATCCGGATATTGAACTGGTCAACGACAACACACCTCGGATCAGCCGAATGCAGATTGACCTGCTCGTCAATGCGATGGCTAACGACATGACTCGAATCGGAACGTTGCAATACATGCGATCGGTCGGACAGGCCCGAATGAACTGGCTTGGTATCAAGGAGGGGCACCACGGACTCTCTCACGAACCGAATTCCAACAAGGAAGCGGAAGAAAAGCTGACCCAAATCAACGAATGGTTTGCTGGAGAACTGGCGTATCTAACGAAGCGTCTCTCCGAGACTCCAGAGCCCGGAGCCGATGGTAGTATGCTCGATCACACTCTCATCGTGTGGCTGAACGAACTCGGCATTGGCAACCGCCACACCCTGACGGATATCCCCTTCGTCCTTATTGGAGGTAAGGCTCATGGCATCAAGACCGGGCGTCATCTCAACTTTGAAGGAGCTGCCCACAACCAACTCTGGCTGACCTTGGCTCAGTCAATGGGACACCATCTCCAGACCTTCGGAACGGAAGCTCTCTGCGAAGGCGGTGCGCTGAATCTCTCCTAACGGTTCAGCCACCAGTAGCCGGCGTTCAGGTAGGTCGCATAACCCACCCAGATCGCGTAGGGTATCAGCAGCATTGAGGCCAGCTTATCGGCTCTGCGGATTTGGACAATCGCATAAGGAATTAGGACCAGGAGTGCTGCAATAATCACCAATGCGATCCCCATGCGGTGCCATCCAAAGAAAACCGGCGACCAGGCCAGGTTCAGAACCAACTGGGTGAAGTAGAGTCCGAGAGCGCGACGCTTCTCATTCCCGGCTGGCACCCGGTGCCAGATCAGGGCCAACGAAATGCCCATCATCGAGTAGAGAACTGTCCAGACCGGACCAAAGACCGCGTTAGGCGGCACTCCGGGAGGTTTCTCAAGGGCATGATACCATCCTTTGATATTGGGCGTAGTCACGATGGCTCCAAGCCCTCCGAGGAGGTTGATCACCAGAGCACAGATCAACACTTTCAGCCAAAAATTCATCGTAGCACGATACGACTTGCCCCGGAACGCGGTCGAGCTTTCCCTGAACTTTTCAGATGAAGGACCGTCAGGCTCCGATACAATTCCAACAGATGACACTCACTGAGTTAGGATGGAATGACGCTTTTGAGCGCGAGTTTGCCCCGTTTACCAAAAAGGGATGGAAACCGGCGCGTCTCATTCGCGATAACAAGATCACCTATGGCGCCCTGCTTGAGGGCGGCGAAGAATACGAGGTCATCATGAGCGGCAAGGTCTACCACGATGCCGAATGCGATGCCGAGCTTCCCGCTGTGGGCGACTGGGTCGCCCTGGAAATCGGAACCGGCGACCTCGATACCGTCATCCGCGCCCGGCTATCCCGCCAAACCTGCTTTTCCCGCAAGACTCCCGGCAAGAGCACCGAGGAACAGGTCATGGCCGCCAATGTGGGCATCGTCTGCGTGGTCACAGATGCCGATACCGACTTCAACCTTCGCCGGATGGAGCGCTATTTCACCCTCATCGGCCGCAGTCGGGCCAAGGCCATTGTCATGGTCAACAAGTCTGACCTATTCCCTGACGAGCAGAACGAGGAAGCTGCCGCCGCCATCCGCGAGATTGCACCGGACGCCAAGGTTCTCATCACCAGTGCGGTCGACGGTCAGAACGTCACCGCGATCGAGCAGTATCTCGAGCCAGGAATTTCGGTCACCTTCGTCGGCTCCAGTGGCGTCGGAAAATCGTCTCTCATCAATGCCCTGCTCGGCGAAGAGTGGCAGGACGAAGGCGAAGTGAACGAAGTCACCGGGAAGGGTCGTCACACCACCACCGCACGCGAGCTCATCGTGCTGGAGCAAGGCGGCATTCTCATCGACAATCCCGGGATCCGCGAGGTCCAGATGTGGACTGACGAAACCACCCTGCGCGAACGATTCGCCGACATCGAAGAACTCGCCGCCCAATGCCAATTCCACGACTGCAAGCACGGCTCCGACGAAGGCTGTGCCATCCGGGCCGCCGTCGAAAACGGAGAGCTGTCTTGGGAGCGCTACGAAGGCTACCTCAAGCTCGACGAAGAGATCGCCCA
>PKCI01000209.1 GCA_002862135.1 Verrucomicrobiota bacterium
TCACTGGCGGAACCAGTGGCTTCGTCAGCTTTCTCAGCAGCCGGAACGAGTGCGTCCACCATGGTCTTGTCGCCGGGCTTTGCGCCGCCACGGCTCATGACATTATCAGCCCCTTCTTTCCAGAACGTGGCCACACCGGCTCCATCGAGTGTCTCAGCGTCCTTCAACGCCTTGCCACCTGAACGAAACAGAGTTCCGAAAATGGCACCGGAAGCCCCGCCCATGCTTGACATCATGGCCATACCGACCCCCATGAATACCTTGCCGACACTGGGGAATTCGTTGCCCGCGAGAGCTCCCTTCACGGCCGTCATACCTCGCTCCATGCCCACGCCGTGGTCTCCGTCGCCAAGCGCACGGTCAGCGTCTGTCAGGATCGGCTCAGCTTCAATAATCTTGTCCGCCACCGCGAGCATCATGTCGCGAGTTTCTTCGATGCTGAGGGTTTCTTTAGCCATCGTTCTAAATTCTTTCTGAAAGTAAACAGGGAAAGGTCACCGAGCTTACCCTGTTTGATCAAATAAGTTCTATTAACCGCCGTAACGGCCCTCCATCTTGGAGAAACAGACGGACTGACAGGGCATTTCCCAATATCCTTTGAGTTCGTCGTCCATCCGTGTGAGCGAAATCGAAACACCTGACATTTCCTGGCAGGTAGTGAGCGGTCCAACCATCACATCGTAAACGTTGATTCCCTTCTCAGTAAGCACGGCTTTTACCTTACGCAGAACGATAAGGCATTCCATCATAGTGGTGGCGCCAAGCGAGTTAATAAAAACGAGAACATCGTCACCGGAAGCAAGCGCTTCGACTTCGTCGTCCTTATCAAAGTCTTTAATGATGAGATCGAGCATCTTCGGGGTGAGCTCATCAGCAGTTGTCATCGGGATCTCTCCGACACCCGGTTCTCCGTGAATTCCCATACCGAGGCCAATCTGATCTTCCGCAATTTCGAAGGTGGGCTTGCCAGTCGCCGGGATAGAGCCGGGAGACATGGAAACACCCACAGAACGGGTCTGCAGAACAGCTTTGTGCGCAGCCGCTTCAAGCTCGTCGAGCGACTTTGCCCGCTGAGACGCAGCACCAGCCAGCTTCACGATCGGGACCAGCCCGGCGATTCCGCGGCGCTTGTCCTTTTCTGTCGGGGGAGCGGAACAGACATCGTCCCAGATCAGGACCGTGCGCACGTCAATGTCTTCATCTTCGGAAAGCTCGGCACCGAGATCGAAGTTCAACACGTCGCCGGCGTAGTTGCCGTAGAGATAGAGGACGCCGTTACCACGATCCACTTCCTCGGTCGCTTCGAAAACGATGTTCGGAGGAGGAGCCGCAAAGATGTCACCGCAGGCAGCGCCGTCGGCCAGATTGCGACCAACGAGGCCATGATAGATCGGCTCATGACCACTACCTCCACCAACGAGCAGGGCGACCTTGCCGTCAGGGATCTCATTTTTCACAATAGAGCGCGATCCGACAAATTTACACTCTCCGTTGTAGGCGTCGACCAGGCCTTCTAAGAGTTCGTCGGCTACCTTGAGAGGATCGTTGATGAGTTTCTTCATCTCAAATGGGGATTAGAGGTTTCGATGTTGGTTGTTTTCTCAGAGATTGTCTACTAACTCAAATGGAAAATGCCTCCACACATTTTTGCGAGACACATTTAGCGGAATTCGATACAGTCCTTCCATGGTTTTTGGAAGGCCTGTTTTCCACCAAATATTTGCTGCTTTTTTCGCCCTTGGCCTGACCTCAGTCTCAGCGAGGGAAACGCTTAATGGCAACTTGGATCCTTTCATCAACCTTCCCGGAGCCTACAATCTCACGCCTGATGACCTTGAGAATCTCTTCGATAAGGGAGACTGGAGCGCGAACCCCTACTTCGACTGGCTCACCGAGGACCGTTCCCGGGCCATTTTCAAGCGACTCGAACAACCGAATCTGACGGTCAATCTGAGCCTGCTCAAGGGCACGGTGCCTATTGAAGAAGCCATCGTAGACTTCAAGAACGGCAAATTTCTTGGCATCACAATATCGATTTTCAATCGGGGAGACGGCGGCTCAATCACAGATTCCGATTTTGACAGCCGATTCAAAGCCGTCGGCCAGCATATCGGTAGCCAGTTGGCGATCCGTCCCACCCGGCGTGAAGCCAAACCCACCCAGGGAATGTTGACGGAGGGCTACACTTGGATTTCCGCCCGTGGCAAAGCGGTGCTCGAAAACAATCCGAGAGATCGCAGTAACGGCAAAGTCGAATTCCTTCGCATGCGACTGGCCAAGCGCGACGCTGGCGGAGCATACGAAGCCGCCACCCAGACACGGGCGGGAGCTTCGGTTCGACTTTCAGATCTCCCTCGCAACGTGAAACGCCACGATGACGGGAGTATTTACATCCATGGCATCCCCATGGTTGACCAGGGAGCCAAGGGTTACTGCGCGGTCGCCTCCGCCCAGCGTTTGTTCGAATATTACGGGATTCCCTCCGACATGCACCAACTCGCCCAGATCGCGGGATCAACCCCGGATGGCGGAACCAGCTCTCACGCAATCAATCAGGAACTCGGTTCCATCGATCACCTTTTCAAAACCCGCTTCGAATGTCTTGCCGTTAGCGCTCAGCGAGGCTCAGGCCTTTACGAACTCAAAGATGAAAAATACGTGGGTAATGAAATCCCGGAGGAGAAATTCATGCAGATCATTCGCCGCTCAATCGACGATGGCATTCCGCTTCTCTGGGGCCTCGAAGTTGGACGATTTGAAGAGGATCCGCCCCTCAAGATACAAACCAGTGGCGGCCACATGAGAATGGTCATCGGCTACAACGACCGGGGCAATCGTCTTATCTTTTCCGACTCCTGGGGGGCTGGCCACGAGTTTAAGTCGATGGACGCCAGCGAAGCCTATCGCGCGACCCACGGCCTTTTCAGCATGAAGCCGATCCTGCGCTAGCGCTTCAAGGTGCCTCGAGCCCCGACTCTCCCGATTGCAGGATGAGTTCAGGTCGATAGATGTCCTTGTTGTTCGCCTGGAATTCCGCTTTCAACGTCACCTTGAAACGTGTCAAGTCGACAAGGTGCCATCGCAGGAACTTCCAGTTTCCGGTATTTCCGTCGTGCTCGATTCCAATGAGCAAGTGATGAGCGTCATACAAGACCTTGTTGGTCTCGGTTCGCGGAGTGAAGTAAAAAGTCCGCAAACTTGAATCCATCGAACCATCCGCCACCAGCTTTGGATCGAGGTAAATCACCCGACCCGATTCACCGTGCCGAATTATGAGGTCGGGATACCCCGCTCGCTGAAGATTTCCCTCAGACGTTCGCGGGTAGTCACATTCCAACTCCGGCACAGCGCTGATCTCCTTTAACAAGGCTTCTTCGAAATAGGCGCTCGCCTCGTTGATTCGCTTTTCGCTGCGTGTCGGTGAGTCGTCGCGATTAAAAGCTTCAAGCACCCTCCCCATTGCCTCTTCAATCCCGTTCATAATTTCAGCATCAATCGGTTCCTCGGGGTTCATCGGTAGGACCTGATTCCCGGTCGAAGTTTCAATCAAATTGCTGAATTCCACATCCCGGAACGTGCCACCACCGTTCAACACCGTTGTCACCAAGGAATCCACTGAAGGCTCCGACTCGATAATTACCTGCGGCGGCGGACGTCGGTCGCACCCCGTCAGAAATATAACACCAACTAGACTTAGCAGGATCACTCGCATCGAATAGCCTCTCTCAATAGACGTTCTCCATGATCCACCCCGGCCTCATTCGCCGCATGAACTCGACCTAACACATCACCTGTCGAGACTTCACTTCCCACCTTGATCAATTGATCAAATCCCACTGTCGGATTGATCACATCGTCCGCTTTGCTGCGCCCCGCCCCCATCGAAACGCTGCATCGCCCGATTGTCTCAGCATCTGCCGCAATGATAATCCCATCATGCTCAGCAGTGATATCCCGAATCACCTTAGCCCGTTGCAGATCTCCCAGCTTTTCCAGCTCACTCGCGTCCCCGCCCTGACAATCCACCATTTCCTGAAACTTCTGCCACGCACTACCGTCGTCGAGCCATGCTTCCAGTTGAGACTCATCAGCCGAACTAACCTCCTTTGCCAGGGCAATCACGATTTGCCGAAGGTCCTCCGGACCGCCCCCTTTCAGGGTCTCGATCGACTCCACCACTTCCAGTGAATTACCCACGGCACGGCCGAGCGGTTCATCCATGGTGTGATAGCAAACCCGTGTATCCACCCCCATAGCCTCGCCGACCGCCTGCATCGCTGAACCCAGCGTTTCAGCTTCTTCACGCGTTTTCATAAAGGCCCCAGATCCATACTTCACATCGAGAACCAATGCATCGAGCGTTTCAGCCAACTTCTTGCTCATGATTGACGCCACGATAAGCGGCTGGCTCGGCACTGTTGCCGTGACATCTCGAAGCGCATAGAGCTTCTTATCCGCCGGACAGACGTCAGCAGTCTGCCCAATCATGACAACGCCTATTTTTTGCAACTGAGCCATCGCTTCCTCGCGACTGAGTCCTACCCGAAAACCTGGAATGGCTTCAAGCTTGTCGAGGGTCCCGCCAGTGATTCCAAGCCCCCGACCCGAAATCATCGGCACCCAGAGATCATCGCAAGCCAACAATGGAGCCAATATCAGCGACACCTTATCCCCAACTCCACCCGTCGAGTGTTTGTCCACGACACGCGGACTCGACTCGGGGTATTCAAAGGCTTCACCCGACTCCAGCATGGCGCGAGTCAGCGATGCTGTTTCCTCCGCTGTCATTCCCCTGAAATAAATGGCCATGGCCAGAGCTGACATCTGGTAGTCCGGCATCCCCCCGGCCGTGTAGGCAGCAATCACCGAACGAATTTCCTCGTCTCCGAGAATACCGCCGTCCCGCTTCTTTTCGATGATCGAGGGAATATGCATCATTGGAGATTCTTGCGGTCCTCACATGACCTGAAAAGGAAAAAACCACTTCGCGGACTTGCCACGCATCCACCGTTCCCTAATATCCCTCGCTATGGCCGCAGAATTGAATTTCAAACAGGAACTTGTGGGTTGTTTCGGTTTCCCCGTTTCTGAGAATCCTACCCAGGCCATGATTGAACCAGCCTTCCGCGACATGGGTCTCGACTGGCGCTATCTCACTCTTGAGGTTAAGCCCGAGAACCTCGCCGCTGCCGTGGCCGGCGCCCGTGCCTTTGGATTCAAGGGCTTTAACTGCACCATTCCTCATAAGGTTGAGGTAATTCAACACCTCGACGGTCTCGGTGAATCCGCAGAGCTCATGGGTGCGGTAAACTGCGTCGTCAATCGTGACGGTAAGCTCATCGGAGAGAACACTGATGGCAAAGGTTTCGTCTCCAGCTTCAAGGAACTCGCTAATCCAGCTGGAAAGTCTCTCGTTCTGCTCGGCGCCGGAGGTGCAGCACGCGCTATTGGCGTGGAGATGGCGCTGGCCGGCGTCCGCGAAATCCATCTCGTCAATCGCAGCGAAACTCGCGGTCGCGAACTCGAAGGATTGTTCTCCGGTAAATTGAATGATGCGATTGGCGGAAGCCTCAGCGTTACCTATCACGCATGGGATGGAGACTTTGTCATCCCTGGGGGCACCGACATTGTTGTTAACGCTACCAGCATTGGCCTCTTCCCCGACGTCGATGCCCGCATCCCCCTCAACGTCGATTCATTGAAATCGGACATGGTCGTCGCAGATGTCATTCCAAACCCTCCTTCCACCCGCCTCGTGCGCGAAGCCCGGAAGCATGGATGCCAGGTCATCGATGGCCTCGGCATGCTCGTCGCCCAGGGGGTTATCGGAATTGAATATTGGACCAGCCAGACTCCTGACCCGAAGGTGATGCGTCGGGGGCTTGAAGATGTGTTCGGAGGGTAGGTTCCTTCCCAAAAGGATCACTGCACGGCTTCAATCTGCTGCAAGGCCTCGAGCACCTCGCTCATCTGCTGAAGCACCACCATCAACTCAGGACTTTGCGAAAGAAGATTTGCCATCAAGTCTGCAGGTGATCCGCTCGGGTTCGTTTCATTCACGACTCCAACTGGATCAATCGTCCATGCATCCGCCCAAGTTGTGTCATCTTTTGTAAAACCTTCGGCGAGAAGACGAGCCTCAAAATCTGGCATGTGACCAGCCCCGTAAAAGACAGCCAGCTTCCTTTGTCCTCCAGCGGCAACTTCGTAAAGTCGGGTCATAACCACCTTATTGCGCTCTGTCACAAGCACTGTCCCGTCTTCGCCTTCGATCTGAGTAATCAACTCCTCGGCCTCACCAAGAAAAGGAGCAAGGGACCGCTTCAAGGCGCTGCTGTTGCCAGTGAGAACAGCGGCAACGAGTTGGTTCATCATCATGTTCATGGCGGCCTCATCGGTGACGAATCCTTCGGCTTCAGAATCCTCTGTCAGGGCCATGGCGCGTTGAAAGATCGTTCCGAAACTCTGGTTTCGAGCCGCCAGTAATTCCTCGTACTCGGTCCAATCGACGTCAGCATGGACAAAGTTCGCAGCTTCGTAATTGATGTTTTCGAGTTGAAATTCCAGCCCGAGAAAGGCTTTGGCCACTTGCTGCAAACCACGAACAGCATCGTTCTCCGCGCTGGGCTCTAGCGCCTCTTTTGAGAACTGGCCACCGACCAGTTCGTAAAGCACCACATCGTAGCGCTTCAAATAGTCATCGAGATTGGCGTAATAATCAGCGTCGCCCAAGTGGACAACAGCGACAAGGTCGACAATCAGATCACCCTTGGAAAATCGAGTCAGTGCCGTTTGAAGTTTAGATTCAGCCGCAGGATCCGTTTCGACGTAGCGGATGTAGTCCGAAACCTGAGGGCCGGCGGACGGGGGATTCCCGGCCATCGCGTGACCCAAGAGAAATCCGGCGTTAAACACGCATAGCAAACCAATCCCAGTCTTTTTCAATCGCTGTACCATTGCCATAAAAACGATACGAGAGACTTGAGCGTTAGGCCTATTTCACTTCCAGGGCTACGAACTCTCCCGCAGCGTTGCGTGCAAAAATCCGGCCGTTCGCAAATACAGGAACCGTCCACACGCGCGGCTTCAAGACCTGCTGACTGAGCGTTGGCTGGTAACCATCCGGACTCACCTTGGCAATCTCCAGCCGGCCTTGCTCCGTCAAGACCAGGAGTTGATTTGCCACTACGGTCATTGTTCCGTGAGCGACGCCTTCTTCCGACCACTTGGTTTCGCCGGTCATCAGATCGAGACATTTCAGCCCCGTTCCATCTTGGCTCTCATTACCGTCAACGCCATAGAGATGGCCATTCACGAGAACTGCGGCATTCATTTGGGTCTTCATGTCTCGGTTCTGCCAGACACGTTCGGGATCGCCTTCACCGGTCCACTTGGCAAGGACGGCTCCCTTCCCGTAGCCGCTGGAGATAAAGATGTAGTCACCCGTCACAATCGGATCGGCCGCATTCACCCCGTATCGGGTCATCCACCGATATTCCCATACGACTTTGCCTGTGTCAGGCTCCACGCAGACATAGGCGCGCTTGTTAGAAAAGATCATGAGAGACTTTCCATTTTTGTCGAAAGGGTAAGGCGTGGAGTAACCCGCCTCTTCGTCCTCCGACTTCCAAATTTCACTTCCGTCGGCCTTCTTGAGGGCCAGCCCGGACTCACCTGCGGTCACATAAAGCACATCACCCTGAACCAGTGGCGCCCCTGTAAATCCCCAGGTCGGCATGGTGTAGCCAAAGTCGTCCTGAAGATGCTTCTTCCACACGATTTTCCCGGTCGCGGCTTCGAGGCACACCAGTTCCCCTTGTCGGGCCACGTGAAACACGTGGTCACTATCAATTGTCGCGGTGCCGGTCGTTCCGCCCTGGAAATAGAGATCAGCCAGTGGCTGCGGATAGCTGTGTTTCCACTTTATCTCACCGGTAGCTTCATCTAAACAGAACAGCGTGTCTGTCGCTTTACCATCATGCCCGGAAACAATGACACGCCCGTCGGCAATGACGGGAGCACTGTAGCCCAGCCCAAGGTCGGCGTTCCAGATTATTTCAGCCTTCCCTTCGCCTGAAAGACCCGCCTCTCTCGAGATCCCATTTAAATCCGGCCCACGAAATATCGGCCAGTCGCCAGCCTTAGAGATTGAACCCAAGGCGAGTCCGAGAACGATTGCCAGTTTGACGCGAAAGAAGTAAAGAGCCAGCATCTTCATATGAGAACCCTCCCGAAGATCCTCGCCTTGGCAACCGGCATATTGGTCACAAGCGCGTCCGTTTTAGCAGACATGACCGCAGAAACATGGGGCAATCTTTCCGACGGCAGGGAGGTAAGACTTTTTACTCTCACGAATCAGGCAGGAACCCGTGTGCAGATCTCTAACTATGGCGCTCTTCTCGTCTCAGTCGAAACGAAGGACCGCGAAGGTAAACTCGCCAACATCACCCTCTCATACGACGGTCTCAAAGAGGCGCTCGCCGGCGGCGTTTATGGCTCAGTTGTTGGACGCTTCGCTAACCGTATCAGCGATGGCTTCACCATCGACGGCACTCGCTACGATCTCCCGAGCGCGAACCCAAAAACACTCGTGACCATTCACGGCGGTAAGACCGGCTTTCAACGGCAGCTCTGGACGACCACCGCAACCCAAGACAAAGAAGCTACTTCGGTCGAATTCCAACTTTACAGTCCAGACGGTCACGAAGGATTTCCTGGCACCGTCAATGTCAGCGCGACTTACACCCTGACCGAAAGCAACGAACTCATCATCGCATACCAAGGAGAGACTGACAAACCTACCCACCTCAATCTGACGAATCACGCCTACTTTAACCTCGCAGGCAGGGGTGACGTCTTGAAACATGAACTGCAAATGCAGGCTTCCGGCGTTCTGGAACTCGACGACCGCAAAGTTCCGACCGGAAAAATTCTTCCCGTGGCGAATACCGCCTTTGATTTCCGAACCCGGAAACCAATTGGACGCGACATTGAATCGATCGAAACCGGCGGTTATGATCACTGTTTCAAAATCATCTCCTCCTCCAACCCGGGGCCGCATAAGTTCGCTCGTCTGGTTGACCCGCATTCGGGTCGAACCATGGATGTCCACACCACCAAACCGGGAGTTCAGATCTACACCGCCAACCACTTCAAGGGTAATCCATTCCCACACTGGGGCGGTATCTGCTTCGAAACTCAGTATTATCCCGATGCCCCCAACCAGCCCGGTTTCGATACCAGCCTACTGCGACCAGGTGAGGTATACCGACACATTACCAAGTTCGTTTTCGGAGTCGAATACTAGACAATGATATCGGTTTCAGCCGCTCATGTTTCGAACCAATGGCTTGCTACTTCCGTGTTCGCGGTAGTTTGATACCCTCTTCTTCGGGCCCTATACTTCTCTTCCGCCATGATTCAAAGAACGATTCCCATCACCTTCCAGCACCGCGTGTCATTCACACACGGCGCATTTGATGCGAAGAACCACACCCTGCGTGACCTGGTAGCCGATTCCTGTGAACTCGGCGAACAATCCAAGGTGCTGGTCCTGCTCGACTCCGGGGTCGCCGAAGCAAATCCCGGCCTGACTGATAAAATCTTTCGCTATTTCACGGTTCACACTGACACACTCAACCTCGTTACTGAACCAATGACTCTCCAAGGGGGAGAGCCCTGTAAGAACGACTGGTCCCTCGTCGAGAAAATCTGGCAGGCGGTAGAGTTTCACAAGATTTGTCGTCATTCCTACATCATCGCGATCGGTGGCGGCGCTTTTTTGGATCTGGCCGGTTTCGGTGCATCAACCGCCCATCGCGGCATTCGCCTCATCCGCATGCCCACCACGACGCTGAGCCAGGGCGATGGTGGCGTGGGTGTGAAGAACGGCGTGAACTACTTCGGCAAAAAGAACTGGGTCGGCAATTTCTCGGTTCCTTTTGCCATCGTCAACGACCTTGAATTTCTCAGCAGCCTGCCGGAGCGCACCTGTCGTGACGGAATTATTGAAGCGATCAAGGTTGCCCTGATTCGTGACAAAGATTTCTATCACTATCTTCGCGATCACGCTTCCAATTTAGGTCGACTGGAAACCCGCCAACTCGAACTCGTGATTCGCCGCAGTGCCGAAAACCACGCGGATCACATCGCCACTAGCGGTGACCCCTTCGAATACGGATCGGCCCGCCCTCTCGATTTCGGTCACTGGGTGGCCCACAAGCTGGAGCAGCTCTCCGAATTCACAGTCAGCCATGGTGAAGCGGTCGCCATCGGTATGGCCGTCGATCTTATCTACTCCGTGCATATCGGCCTACTTGACCGCCGCACAGCTGAAGAGATTCTTGATCTCATCCACGAGGTTGGTTTTGACCTCTGGTCTCCCTGGCTTGACCGGGAGCAGCGCGGACGACCTGTCATTCTTGCCGGCCTCGAAGAATTCCGAGAGCATCTCGGTGGAAAGCTTACTATCACGCTTGTTCCGGAGATTGGCGACAAACTCGAAGTTCACGAAATGGACGAAGAGGCGATCCTCAAGTCTCTCGAAGAACTTAAGGCGCGATTCACAACCAAAAGCGGATCAAAACCCCCTTCAGCCTGAGCCGCGTGGCCTAGAACGAAAAACCCGCCAATCGCTTGGCGGGTTTTCGTTAACTCGGCGGTTTTTCCTGTTTTGTGAAATCAGGGAATCTTCAGCAGCTGGCCGGGGTGGATAGTGTCGCCGCTCAACCCGTTAGCGCTCTTGATCGCTGCGACTGAGGTGTTATTGGCAACGCTGATGCGATAAAGATTTTCTCCGCCTGCCACAATGTGGGTCTTTTCCGCAAGCGAGTTACTGTAAGAGGCAGTGGAAGTGCTCGCAGTAGAGCTTCCGCTGTAACTGGGAGGATCGGCCGCGTAGGTGGGAACAGAAGGAAACGACGGAGTTGGAGTGGCAGTCGAAGCCTCCTCGGTCGGAGGCGTGTAGGTGCTCTCGCTGTAGCTGGGATAAGAACTCGAAGGCGCCGTGCTCGAATAGTCGCTGGAGCTTTTTCCGTAGCTCGATCCGCTCGGTCCGTAGTATGGATTGCTCTGATACGGATTAGTCGAAGCGGTTTGATTCTTGCAGGAAGCGGTTAGGATCGCTAGCCCAAGGGGCAGCAAGTAAAGATATTTCATGATCACAGGTCAGTAATTTATAGGATTACTGAAATATTAAGATTTTTTGAATAAATTGCAAGCTTTTTTAAAAACTAGAATCAATTTTTTGTAAAATTTTAAGGTAATCTTGCCCTTCTTGGGCCCTACCCTTCCTTTCGACGATTTCGCTCTTGCGTCGCGTCGCGTCGACGATAATGCTGCGCGAGCAAGCCTATGAGCATTTCGCGCGCCCTTATTTCGGTATCCGATAAATCTGGTCTGGAGTCCCTCGCCGTGGGACTCCACGAGCACGACGTCGAGATTCTTTCGACGGGAGGAACAGCCAAGTTCATCGCAGATCTCGGCATTCCCGTGGTGGAAGTTTCCGACTTCACCGGGTTCCCCGAGCTTTTCGACGGACGGGTCAAGACCCTCCATCCGAAGGTTCACGGTGGACTTCTTCACCGCCGCGACGTCAAAGAGCATGTCGAGCAAGCTAACGCGAATGAAATTCTCCCCATCGACCTGGTCGTGGTGAACCTTTATCCTTTCGAAGAAACCGTCGCCGAGGAGGGCGTCACCCGCGCTGAAGCCATCGAGCAAATTGACATCGGTGGTCCCAGCATGCTGCGTTCCGCTGCCAAGAACCATGACGCCGTCACTGTCGTTGTTGATCCGTCAGATTACGAAGTTGTCCTCACCGAACTAGAGGAGCACGAGGGCAGCACCAGCCTGAAGACCCGCGAACGCCTTGCAATTAAAGTATTCCAGCGAACCGCTGCCTACGATGCTGCCATCGCGTCCCATCTTAATGAACTGCAGGAGACCGAAGGCTCCTTCTCAGTCTCTCTTCCACTCGCCCAGGAACTTCGCTACGGTGAAAACCCCCACCAGGAATCTTCACTTTACGGAAACTTTGGTGACTACTTCAAGCAACTGCAAGGCAAAGGTCTCAGCTACACCAACATCCTCGACATCGGTTCCGCTGCTGAACTGATTCTCGAGTTTCGCCGTCCCGCAGTCGCCATCCTGAAGCACACTAACCCTTGTGGCGTTGGCGCCGATGAAAATGAGCTTCGCCTCGCCTGGGAAAAAGCGTTCGAAACCGATCGCCAAGCTCCCTTTGGTGGCGTGATTGTTTGCAACCGCCCACTCGACATCGGCCTTGCCCGCGTCATTTCCGAAATTTTCACCGACGTAATTATCGCACCAGAATTTGAATCCGATGCCCGCGCCCTCCTCCAGAAAAAGAAAAATCTTCGCCTCATCCAGATGTATGAAGCGTTCCGCGACACGCTCACCGACCCGGTCATCCATTCAGCTCCTGGTGGACTATTGGTTATGGATCACGACTCCAAAGCTCTCGGTCTAGACAAGATCGAGCAGAAGGTCGTGACTCAGCGACCGCCGACCGCAGAGGAAATCGAGGCGATGCGTTTTAGCTGGCGAATCGTGAAACACGTAAAGTCGAATGCTATTGTCTTCACCAACAGCGACCGCACCCTCGGAATTGGAGCCGGCCAGATGTCCCGCGTTGATTCCTGCCGCCTCGCCACCTGGAAAGCTGAGCAAGCTGGCCTCAGCCTCAAGGGATCCGTGGTCGCTTCCGACGCCATGTTCCCCTTCCCTGACGGTCTTGTGAATGCACTCGACGCGGGTGCCACTGCAGCGATTCAGCCCGGGGGATCCATCCGCGACGAAGACGTCATCAAGGCAGCCAACGAGCACGAAGCAGCCATGGTCTTCACCGGCCACCGCCACTTCCTGCATTGATCCAGTCGCCTCCTGCCGAACCATGGCAATCGACTGGAAAATCCTCGGTGCCCCCGGAGCCGATAACGCGCTCCTGGTCACGGTGGATTCCGGCCAGTCGCACGATCGACTTCTCTTCGATTGCGGTGAGGGCTGCCTCAGCAACCTGAAACCGTCGGAAATCCAGGGGATCGATCATCTTTTCTTTTCCCACTTTCACATGGATCACGTGTCGGGTTTCGACACGTTTTTCCGACACAACTACAACCGACCGGATGTTCCAGTCCAGGTCTGGGGTCCTGAGGGCACTCTGGAAATTCTGGCCAACCGCTTTCGCTCCTTCACTTGGAACCTCCATGCCGATCAACCCGGCGAATGGATCGTCAGGGAGACCAAGGGCAACTTGATACGTGGTGCACGCTTTTTGACAAGGGAAGCGTTTGACGCGGCCCATGATCTTCCTGAAGTCCACGTGGATTCCAGTGCCATTCTCAGGGAGACCGAGTTCACTGTCGAATCACGCCCGCTACCACATCACACGATCTTCTCGAATGCCTATCTCATCCGGCAGAGTGACAGCCACAATGTCTCTCCGGAAGCGCTCGCTTCCAGCGGATTGAAACCCGGCCCTTGGCTGCAAAGCCTCAACATGCCCTCTCCCGAGGACACATTGGTGAAAGTGGACGGCACAGAACACCGTCTCGGCGACCTTCGGGACAAGCTGCTTCTCACCACCGCGGGCAAATCCCTCGCCTATCTGACTGACTTCTGTCTCGAACCCAGTTCACAGGGTTGGTCCGACGTCGCCACCTGGCTGAACGACTGCGACACGCTAGTCTGCGAATGCCAGTATGCCCAGAGCGATTCCTCTCTCGCTCTCCGTAACGGCCACATGACAGCTGACCGCGTCGGCCAGCTCGCTAATGAAGCCAGCGTTAAGGAACTCGTTCTCCTGCATCTTTCCCGTCGCTACAGCGAGAAGGGATGGGCCGGGATGCAAAATGAAGCGGCCGCGCAATTTCCGGGGGCTTCATTCCCGCCCGACTGGAATATTGGTTAGTCCGGATTCGGTACTGGCTCAATACCACAAACGCGACTCGGTCGACTGTGTCAGCGACTTGGCGAGGTGCAGTGCGGCGAAGATTTTGAAATCAACGTAGTTGCCCTCGCTCTGGCGGTCACGACACCACTTGGTGACGTCAGCCTGGTGAACAAAGTGAACCTTGATGTTCTCTCCACCGACACCACCGCCTTGAGTCATTCTCGTCAAACCTGTGGCGTAGAACATGGTCACAAATTCGTCAGTTAATCCCGCTGATGATGTCCCTTCGCTGAGCATAGTCCAGTTCTTGGCTTCATAGCCAGTCTCCTCTTTGAGTTCCCGCTTTGCCGCAGTCACGAGAGGTTCCTCCTCCTGCAGCGGGATATCACCGGCCAAGCCTGCGGGAAGTTCGATCACATTTCGCCCGACCGGAGGACGATATTGTTCCGTTAGAACAACCTGCTTGTCATCGGTGATGGCAAGAATGGCCACAACCCCCTTCGCTTTACTGCGAGTGACATATTCCCAATTCGCTGAAGTCTTACGATAAGTGAGAAACTTCCCCCGATAGATTTCTTCAGATTCCTCAGCCATGTTGGGCCGCCTACTTATTTGGGACAAGCGTCACCTGGTCACGCTCGAACCGAATCTCACCCAACTGCTGAAGGGTGTAATACTCTTCCTGGGTAGCATCTTTAATGCGACCGAACATGTCGATCACCGGCTTGATGTTCCGTGATCCAAAACTGATTTTTCCGATGGTCCATTCGATCGGCTCGTATCGCATTTGATACTTGAAAGAATCTGCCTTGAAACGGCTGGTAAGCGTTACCGGCATTCCAAAGAATTCGCGCAACACATACACCTCCGCTCCGTTCGGCATCAGGTCGACATAGACGCCCTTGAAGGAAACCATGGATCCCATTAGTCCACCCTGCTCCCCCTGAATGCGGTGATTGAGGTAAGCGTTGAGATCAGCCTCGGAAATCACAGCTTCGTCCGAAAAACTCACCATCACCTTCTGCGCTTCACTTAGGAGGTTTCTCGGCTCTTTCTTATTCACCGGGTTGATCGGATACCCTGCAATTCCAGACATATCCTTGGGCAGGATGACCATGACAACCAAAACGAGCATGGCCACACCAATGAGACCGATGAACACATTCATCATGCCTCCGCCACCATAGGTAGGCGCCGGTCGGTTGTAAGGTGTTTTTCTCGCGGCAGCCCCTGGGCGCGGACGGGCGCCTCCGGGACGACGGGTGACCACCTTCTTTCTGATCACGCGACGCGGCGCAGATCTTTTAATCTGGCCCGGAGCAAGCTGCGGCCGGGCCGGCTGAGACGGCGCTTCTTCATAAACTCCGGGCGCGTAAGCACCGCTTGCGGGGGGCGAGCCGGTGTCCGGGTAAGCCTCCTGGTTGGGATCAACGTAGGCCTGGTTGGGATCTGCATACTCTGGCTGGGCACCAACCGGCAGTTGATGCGTGACGTCGTCATAGACCCCGGGTTGAGCATCTTCGTGCGGGTATTGAGGTTCCCCGTAGGCCGGCGGTTGCTCGGGGGAAACTTCGCCTTCTTGAGGCTGCTGCGGAGGAAGATCGTCTTCAGGGTTCATGCTTGGGGAAATTCTATCAGCTATCCGATGCCGAGGAAGCCTTTTTGCCAGAGGAACTGGAGCCGCCGGAGTCCGGCTTGCCCGAACTCGATTTCGATTCCGAACTGCTGCCTTGGCCTGGTTTATCTGCGCTCGCGGCCTTCTTATAGGAGTCGCTACGGTAGTCGGTTTCGTAAAAACCCGATCCTTTAAAAATGATACCAGCACCGGTTCCAAGAAGCCGTTTCACACCGCCGTCACAGTCGTCCAGGGGGCAGACCTCCAGGCGATCATCTTTCATGGACTGGAACGCCTCAAACTGGTGTCCACACTTCTCGCATTTGTAATCGTAAGTAGGCATAAATGGAGGCAATCAAGGCCAGACCGCCGATCACTATGTAGAGGGACGGTCCCTGTTCAATTCGATTTTTGGCCAAAAACAGGCTATCGAATGTCGTTACATGTCTCCATTCCCATGCTCCCACCAGTCGAAGACTACGAAATCTCTCCAGCAGCCCTCAAAGCCCTGATCGATTCAGACAACGATTCTGAATTCCGGCTCATCGACTGCCGCGAGGAGGATGAATTTGCTCTTTGCCGTATCGACGAAGGCGAACTGTTCCCGCTTTCGCGATTCGCCGAACTCTCTCCAGGCCTGCTTGATCCCACTGACAATCGACCGGTCATTGTCTACTGCCATCACGGGATGCGCTCGATGCACGCCACTCTTTTCCTCAGGGAAAAAGGAAAGGAACAAACCTGGAGCCTTGCCGGCGGAATTGATCTCTGGTCGACCGAAATTGATCCTCAAATGCCCCGCTACTGAGACTCCAATTCTTCAAAAATCAAGACGAAGGCGTCAGCCAGCTCCTGCCAGTCTTCGCGAGTGGTCTCCCATCCGCCACTGACACGGATGACACGTCCCATCGCTTCATAGTCTAGCCCCATCGCCATCATCACCTTCGAAGGGTTCCCCTTTCCGGCACTGCAGGCTGAACCGGTAGAGACAGCAAACCCCTCACGGCTCAGCCGAGACAACCACTTCACATTCTTTTCGAATGGCAGGACAAACATCGAAGTATTCCAAAGGCGCGGACCGGTAGCCCCAATCAACTCGACACCGAAACTGCGGACGAGTGCTGCCTCGAACTCGTCTCGATTGTTAGAATGGTCTTCCATTTCGTCAACAGTCATGTCACCTCTGAGCTCTGACAAAGCGCGGACCATGGCCGCTGTGGCTGGCAGGTTTTCGGTCCCGGCGCGCCGCCCTTCCTCCTGGGGCCCTCCAACAAAACTGTGAAAAGACTCGCCCATTTCATCAGCAGGAAGCACAAGAAACCCACTCCCCTTTCCGCCTCGAAACTTGTGCCCGCTACCCGTCACGAAATCACACTCCCCGAGCTGATCCGACGGCAGCTTACCAAGCCACTGAGCGGCATCGGTGTGAAACCTGACACCGTTTTCAGCGCAGTGTTCGGCCAACTCCAGCCAGGGTTGCAAAACCCCGGTCTCATTGTTCGCCGCCATCACCGAAACCGCCGAAACTTCTTCGCTCTTGATCCACGATTGGAGTCTCTCAACATCAACAATACCGGTAGCCGGATCGACCGGAATCTCCCGGACTTTACCCGACTCCAGATGCGGGGTCGCAACCGCTTCCACACAGGGATGTTCAATCGCAGAGACCGCCACGGGCTTTTCGGACTGCTCAATCAGGAATCGGATCGCGGCATTATTCGCCTCGGTGGCTCCGGAAGTGAAAACGATTCGCTCAGGCACATCGATACCAAGTTCATCAGCAAGATCTTCGCGACACTCATCCAGCCGCACCCGCGCGGCACCTGCCTCGCGATAAAGGCTAGAGGGATTGTGCCAGGCCGCAGAATTTGCCTCTTCCCAGGCACGCTGCGCCTCGTCGCTCATCGGAGTGGTCGCATTGTAATCAAAGTATTTCGAGAAATAAGGCATGATCTACAGGTCACAAGAGAGGGCTGGCCAGACGCGACACCCTGACAGCGAGGCGAAACCACCAGGGCCGGTCGGTGTAGTCAGTGGAATCAATCTCGCGACTGCGGGCAAAGTCAACTTCAAGCATCGATGCGACATTGGCGGCAAAACCCTTGCACAGCACCACAACCCCGACCTCGAAATTCAGTCGCATTGACCGGTTGTCAAGGTTGGCGGTTCCTACCGTAGCGAAATCCTCGTCTACCAGAATGACTTTTTGATGCTGAAACCCGGGTTCATAGCGAAACAGCCGTACGCCCGCCGCCTCCATATCCAAGAGGTAGGAGAAAGTCGCCAACCACGGGATGTATTTGTCCGGCTTGTCCGGAATGAGAATCCTGACATCCACGCCACGAAGGGCGGCCATCATCAGCGAGGCACGCACCGACTCATCCGTCACGAAATAGGGAGAAGCAATCCACAGTCTTCTCCGCGCCCGCGAGATCGCGTTGAGGAAAAACATGGTTCCACCTTCAATCCGCTCGGTCGGACCGGTTGGCAGCGTCAAGACATTGGATTCTCCCGCCCCGCATCCCGAGCCATCGTCCTCAGTGACCCGCGACCAGTTCAATTCCGGCATCTTGCGGGTCGCCCAGTAGTAATCGGCCAGGAACACCATCTGCAGGCTGAGAACGGAGGGCCCTATGAGTCGGACATGAGTGTCTCTCCAGTGCCCGAACTTTTCACTGATCCCGAGATATTCGTCACCAATGTTGTGTCCTCCGACGAAACCAACCTCACCGTCGGCTACAACGATCTTTCGATGATTCCGAAAGTTAATCTGGAAGCGATTTGCCCGCCCCTGCGTGGCATTGAACCGGCAGATATTGACCCCCGACTCCCGAAGTGAATCCCGGTAACGGCGCGGCAACTTGTGGCTTCCGATTTCATCGTAGAGGAAGTAAACGCGGACCCCTTCTTTCGCTTTCTTCTTGAGCAATTCCCGCTGACGGTTACCAAGGTCGTCATCCTTGACAATAAAAAACTGCACCAACACGTAGTCCTTCGCCTGTTCAACCGCGTCGAAGATTGATTCAAAGGTCTGCTCTCCATCGATGAGAAGGCAGACTTTGTTTCCGCCGGTAAAGCGGCGCTCACTCAGTTGGAGGAGTAACCCTCCGTAGTAATCCTGACTTTCCGTCAGTTTAGTAATGTGGGGCTGCAGAGATTTTTCGAGATCGTGGAAAACCTGCTCATTTTTCTCCTGCGCTTCCCGAAACCGCTCCACATAACCGCGAAAGTGCTGCCGCCCGAGAATCCAGTAAATCGGCACCGCAACGAAAGGCACCGCCAGCATTGCCATGAGCCATCCCCACGCCCCGGGAGCGGAACGCGCCTTAATAATGACGTGGAGGATCGAGAGCATAGCCAGCACTTCGAACACCAGAATGATCACCGTGCCCAGCGCATACTTGTCTCCGATCAGGTCAGGCATCCGAAGTGATCAGCGAAGAAATTTTCTCGAGAAGGCTGTCGAAAGGAAAGATCGGTTTTTCTTGGAATGCATCGCATCCCGCAGCCTCAATCCGCTCCTGGTGGTGAGCCATGGTATGAGCCGTCAGAGCAATCACGGGGATTCCAGCAGTTGATTCTTTCTCCTTTAGTTGCCTCGTTGCCTCCAGTCCCGCATTCGGATCTGGTTGAGCTTCGGCGGTTGGAGGCAATTCGAGGTCCATCAGGACGACCTCAGGCCGCTCTAATTCGACCCGGGCCACAGCATCTGCCGCATCAGTGGCCACGGAAAGCTCGTGACCATGGTGCTTCAGCAAACGCACCAGCAGGCTGATATTATCTTCATCGTCTTCGACCAAAAGTATTC
>PKCI01000229.1 GCA_002862135.1 Verrucomicrobiota bacterium
CGAGGGCTGATTCTTACCGTTCAATCATAGCCGGGTTCCGGCCAGAAATCGTCCTCCTGCGCGGTTACCGGTCGAGGGCCCGGAGTTGAGGATTTTAAGCCGTCCAGGTCCCGAGTCCCCTCCAAGCATTCTGAATTTCCTGTATCTCCAGATTCATCTCAAGTGGATTGCCTTTCGATAGCCTCTTTTTCCATGTCGTCGTAGACGCCAAAGTCGTTGAACCAGATGCGCTTGGCCCAGCGATAGACGGGATGTTTTTCCGGAATCTCTTCGCCGGTGGGTAGCCACTGGCTGTTTCGCGGTGTCATGGCTTCGAGCTCGGCAATGGCACTCTTTCGGATCGTGGTGTCTTCGGCGCCATGTTTCTCTGCGAGCTCTTTGACGAGATCCGGGCGTTCAAGGACGATACATCCTCGGGTGTTGCTGGCTGCCGTCTCACGAAAGTCTTTCATGAAAGCGGATTTGGTCAGCGTCTCGTAAACCGAGCCATCGCGGACGTTTTCTGTCGCAAATTGAATGATCGGGCAGGGTTCAATGCCACCAGTCGGTGAGATATGATGGGAAATGCCGTTAGCCATGGGGCACAAGGCTCTACCCTCGCCGTCATAATAGGCATCGATGATGCCCAGGGGGAGCTTGGTCCGCATCGTCACCACGAATTCGCGGATTTTACGGGCCTGTTCGGGAGACAGGGCTAGTTCTTCGTTCGGTTGGGGGCCAACTGGGCGATAAGTGTGATACCAGGCATAGTGCACGCCGCGGTCGATGAGCTTGCGCAGCCAAGCTTCGGTAAGCAGATCATTGATGTTGGTCTGGCAAAGGCTGGTGGCCACTCCGGTGAGTAGCTTGTTGTCGAGACAGTTGTCGAGCCCGCGCAAGGTGCGATTGAGCACGTCCTTGCCGCCGCGGCGTTCGTTGGCAACGATCTCGGTGCCCTCGATGGAAATGAGAGGTGTGGCGTTTCCGATCTGGCGGAGCTGCTTGGCCTTCTTCTCCGTGATCATCTGACCGTTGGTGAAGATCTGAAAGAAGCAATCTGGGTGCTCGGCAATGAAATCGAGCAGTTCCGGATGCATGAATGGCTCGCCTCCGAGAATTCCGAAAAAGCTGTTCCCATGGGATTTGGCGTCGTTGACGATATTGTTGAGCTCTTCAAGATTGAGGCTCTCCCTCGGCTTGTCGACGTCAACCCAGCATCCCTGGCAACGCAGGTTGCAGCTGTTGAGAATGGAAATATATAAGAAGGGAGGGAAATAGACACCCTCTTTCATCCGCTTCTTGAACAGGTTCACCGAGCGGATGCCTTTCACTCCGAAGTTCCACATGAACTTGCCGAGGTGACGCTTGTCAGCCGTGCGCATAATGCGGCCGGCATACTGGAGGGAGGGAACGATCATGGATGGGCGCCGCGGTTCGGCTCGGGGTAAGGTAAAAGGGGCGATTGTAAAATGTTTACGCTGTATCCTGAAAATTAGACCTTTTACCTTTCACTTTCACACCTTTTGAGGCGCGCAGATGCGGCCCCTAGACCAGCTTGAGAGCTGAATCTACGGTGGCACCGTCATGAACGATGGCACTGATCGCTGAGGCAATCCCAGAAGGGTTTGCGTGTTGGAAAATGTTGCGCCCCACGGCGGTGCCGATGGCGCCGGCGTCAATGGAGTTCCTAACCATCGAAAGTAGAGCTTTGTCATCTCCCATCGCGGCTCCGCCGAGCACGACCACAGGAACGAAACAGGAGTCCACAATGGCGCGGAAGTCATCGACGCTTCCGTCGGTGGGGTAGGCTGTTTTGACGATATCAGCACCGAGTTCGGCCGCAGCGCGAACGGTGAAGCCGACATTTTCCACGGTGTAATCGTCAGGACGTCCAATGCTAAATGGGAGGGCCTCAAGAATCACCGGAATTTCAGTTTCAAGGCTTTCGCTAATCAACTCTGCCACCTCGCGAGCGTTGTCTGCCTCGTTGGGGTGGTGAGAGTAGAGCATGTTCATCACGGCATTGGCGCCCACCGCTAGGGCTTCGTCAGCACCGTAGAGCCGGTAGCTGCCCTCGTCGACATTGTCACCATAGAACGGCTTGTAGCAGTCCGTGCGCAAGCACACCCCCTTGCCTCCAAAATGGTCTCCTGCTGCGGTCGCAACACCGAGGTTGACCACGAAGCCATCCACAACCGGGGTCAGTTCTTCGATAATATTCAGCGGACTAAGCTCAGGAACCGGAATAATTGTGCCATGATCGATGGGAAGAATGACGGTGCGACCGTCTGACTGGAGAAACTTTGAGAGGTTTGCGTTACGGTCCATATGACCAGCATGGAAACGCGGAGGTAGTCATTAATCAAGCGGCGTCAGGATAATTTTCGTATCAGCTCCGGCGATGTTGCGATTCGACGTGAAGCGCAAAAGTGGAGCATAGCGGATTTGAACCGCTGACCCCCTGCATGCCATGCAGGTGCTCTACCAGCTGAGCTAATGCCCCTTTTGCGGTGCCTGCCGAAATGACAGGGCGGGGAAGCTAGTGGAGAAAGCCTCACTGGGCAACCGGAAATTTTCGTGTTCTTAATCTCACCAGCCTGATCGGGTAAAGCCCAAACTGGATGAGAATTTGGAACTCGAAAAACCGGAGCTAAATGCGGATGCCATCAGTTCCTTTCAGGCAATGGACCAGCTGAGTTCCAGTTCCAACCCGACTGGCAGCGGAACTACCGGTCCTTCATCTGTATGGATGGCCTCCAGCGAAGAAGGTGATTTGACCAGCTCAAAGGTCTCAGTCGAGGGAGTGAAGCCGTAGAAGGCAGGGCCGTTGCTGCAGAGAAACCGTGTAAAGGCATCGTGCCCGGCTTCCGAGAATAGATCGGAGCCTGCCTCCTCAAATGCCATAGCGTAGAGCTGGGGGGCACAGCGCCCCGTGTAGCATCCGGCCGCGCAACCGCATTCGGTCGCTTTCGTAGTATGTGGGGCACTGTCGGTTCCGGCAAAAAACTTGAATTGCTCCGGCGCCAAGACTGCATCACGCAGAGCGGCACGGTCGCGTTCAAACTTCACGACGGGGAGGCAGTAAAGGTGATACTTCAATCCCTGAATGAGATGACCGACAGTGTAAAGCAGGTGCTGAGGGGTGATGGTAGCACCGACGTGAGATGGGGCCTCACTCACAAACTCCGCTGCTTTGGCGGTGGTGATGTGCTCACAAACAATGCGCAGGTTAGGGTGCTCATCGAGAATTCTTGGTAAGCGATGGGTATAAAAATCGGACTCGGCCGTTTGTTCGGCATCGAAATACTCCGATCCTTTAAGTTCGTGTTGTTCGCCGTGAATGCAGAGAACCACCTCGTTCGCTTCCATCGCCTTGAAAACGTCGCTGCCAATCCAGTCGTCCATCGGAATGCCATACTCCGCATTGGTTGTTCCATGAGGTGGGTAGTATTTGGCGGCACGCAAAAGGCCGGAGGCGGCGCCCGCTTCAACCATCGACGCGGTCGTGTTGGCGGTGAGATAAAGGGGAGTGATGAGTCGATCAAACTTTTCCGCTCCCGCCTCATAGAGGTCGGCGCGGTAGGCCTCGATTGACCAGGCGGAGTCCGTTTTGGGGCCGCTGACTTGGGAGACGGGCGGTTTTGTATTTGGCATGGCGAGAGCTCCGGCGCAACCCATGCTCAAGTGATCGGCGATGTAGGCCGGAACATTCGCTCCCTGGCGGAAGTGGGTGTGGAGGTCATACCATTTCGGAAGAAGGAGGGAACCAGCCATAGGTGATTAGATCTATAAACGAAAAAGTCACAGGATGGGGCGCGGATCAAGGTCGAAGTGAATGGTTTCGCCCCGAGTATAACAAGTTGCTGACATGCAAGGCCGTGGTGAATTAAGCTGCCGGTCGCTAAGTTGGCGGGATGAATGCGAGGAAGAAACCTGAAAGTATCAAGGTTGTTAAACTGGAGAAAAAGCGTGCCGGTATCTCGCTAAGACTTCACTTCTTCGTCTTTTCGCCGCTCAGTTCCTTCTGGTAGCGATCGTATTGCCATCTGCCTTGAAATAGGGGGAAGAACGGCTTGTAGGCCGCGTCCTCTACCCACATGCGCCGATCTGGCTGATCCGGATCAACCATACCTTCCGGGTAGTCTTTTCCGGCTACTGATGTCTCAAGTGAGGCGTCGAATGCTTCATATTTCGCGATGAGTTCTTCGGCGAGTTCGGGCTTGGCGTCGATCAAGTTTGTCGTTTCGTTCTGGTCTTCGAGTAAATCGTAGAGCTCATACTCGCCCTTCTGGCTGATGATTTTGTAGCGATCGCCGGTGAGCACACCTCGCTCGGTATGTCTAAAGGGCAGGTAGCCGTTACGCTTCTCTTGGTTTCCGTCAATGACCGGGACGAGGCTAATTCCGTCCTGCGGTTGAAGTCGGCAGTCATCGGGTAGGCCGACGATTTCCGCGATCGTAGGAAACATATCTATTGTACCGGCGGGGAAGTCTGTGATGCGGCCTTCAGGAATGCGGGCGGGCCATTCAATAATTCCGGGAACACGAAGTCCGCCTTCATACATGGTGTTCTTGGATCCACGAAGTCCGCCCATGGTTTCAGGGCCGAACTTGGCGAGGCCGCCGTTGTCGCTCGTGTACCAGAAAAGGGTGTTATCAGCGATTCCGAGGTCACGGAGCCCAAGTCGCAGGGCACCGATGCTGCGGTCCATGGCCGTGATTTCACCGTATTGATGTTGGTATTCTTCGGGTAGTTCAGCAAAAGGGGCGCGGTCTTCTTCGGATGCTTTCATTGGATCGTGAGGCGTTCCATACCAGATCACGGTGAAGGTGGGGCGATTCCCGGCGTTCTTTTTAATGAACTTGAGTGCCTCAGCAACCACCACTTCGGAAGAGTCTCCTTTGAATTCTTCAAACTCTCCCATGCGGCCTAGCAGGGGATCCATGTCGAAGAAGTTTGTCGTGGTGAGCCAGTGCTCGAAACCAAAGGCGCCCGGATGATGGGTATCGTCAGAAAGTACCGGGACTCCGGGTCCGCGGAGACCGTTGAGATGCCACTTGCCAAAGTGGCCACTCGCATAGCCCGCATCGCTCAGAGCCTGGGCAATGGTTTTCTCCTGGAGGCGAAGGGGATAACCGTGAGTCTGCACCCCGGTGCGATCATTGGAGCGTCCTGTGAGCACTGTGGCGCGACTGGGGGAGCAATTGGAGGCACCGGCGTAAAAGCGATCAAAGCGCAGCCCCCCGGCCGCCATGGCGTCGAGATGTGGCGTCTTGAGATGGGGGTGACCGTTGTAGCTGGTCTGGCCCCACCCCTGATCGTCAGCCATGACGAAGACAATGTGAGGTGGATCGTCTGCGAGGACGCTTGTGGTGAACAAGGAAGTAAGGAGCAGAAAAAGGGGCGTTTTCATGGATTTGCTTCGGGGGAGTCCCAGTGTTACAACGATCCCATGAAACCTTCGATCCATTTCTTTAGCGTAATTCTGGCGGCAACCGCGTTGGCTTCTTCTACCTACGCCGATCATCATGCTGCCAAGCACAACACCCTGACCGCGAAAGAAAAAGCAGACGGTTGGAAACTGCTGTTTAACGGCAAGGATCTCTCTTCGTGGCGAAACTACCAAGCCGACGGAATCAACGAGAAATGGAAGATCGAAGGGGATACTTTTATCCTGACCGCGAAAGGTGGCGGCGACATTGTGACTCACGATCAATACGGTGCGTTCGAGCTGAAGATCGACTTCAAAATTTCACCGAAGGGAAACAGTGGGGTGATGTTCCATGTCCAGGAGACTGAGCAGAAAGCGTGGCGTACTGGGCCGGAGATCCAGATTCAGGATCACGCTCACGGGAAAGACCCTCAGAAAGCCGGGTGGCTTTATCAACTCTACAAAACGGACGTTGATGCGGCGAATCCGGCAGGAGAGTGGAATACAATTCATATCCTCATCACTCCAGAGAAGTGTGAGCACTACATGAACGGCACTAAGTATTTCGAATACGTCAAGGGCTCGGAGGACTGGAATAAGCGTGTTGCCGCGAGCAAATTTTCTAAATACCCGTCCTTCGGAAAGCCAGCTCGCGGGCATATCTGTTTGCAGGACCACGGAAATGTGGTGCACTTTCGAAATGTGAAGATTAAGCTTCTCGATTGACAGGTGCTCCAGATATCTGGATTCCTCGGTTGACGGACTGCAGCCCCGGACCTCGAAAGGACAATTTCAGTGGTCGTTCGGACATAGCAGGCAGTGGAGGGACCCAGGGATCACGTGTGCGCCTGAGAGCTTGAAATAGCGTGAATCAGACGTTCCTTGTGAACAGGTGGAGGTTCAGATAGGAATCTGCTTCGCCTGCGACTTGGATGGGAAAGGAACGACTCGATCAAACCCTGCATCGCCGCGGGATGTGTGACTCTCGTGAGATGGCAAAACGACTCATTCTCGCTGGTGAAGTGCGAATCGAGGGTATGGAAGGTTTGTTGAAGCCCGGCACCAAGGTGGGCGACGATGCTGAGATTTTCCTCAAGAATCGGCCCAAGTATGTGAGCCGGGGAGGCTTTAAGATTGAAAAAGCGCTCGACGAGTTTGGTATCGATCCCGTTGGTAGGGTGGTTCTGGACGCCGGGGCATCGACTGGCGGGTTCACGGATTGCATCCTCCAACGCGGTGCTGCCAAGGTTTTTGCCTACGACGTTGGTAAAAACCAGTTGGCCTGGAGAATCCGAAACGATGAGCGAGTTGTGTCCCGAGAGGGAATCAATATCCGGTACATGGTTCCTGAGGACGTTGGCGAGGAGGTTGACCTTGTTGTCGTTGACGTTTCCTTTATTTCCCTGACTTTGATCCTGCCGCCCGTATTTCGAGTTCTCAAGCCGGACGGTTCAGTGGTCTGCTTGATCAAGCCGCAGTTTGAGCTCAAGAAGGAAAAAATCGGCAAAGGCGGTATCGTTCGGGAGCCGGGATTGCACGACGAGGCGGTCGAAAAGATTCGTTCATTCGTCTGCGGCGAACTCGGAAAAAGCTGGCATGGCCTGACCCAGTCGCCTATCAGTGGAACTGACGGAAATATAGAATTCCTAGCATGGCTGAAACACCCCGAGTAGGCATTGTCGCCAACCTGTCCAAGTCAGGCGCCAAAGAACTGATGGCGGACCTGCTGGACCGTTTTGAAAAGGCATCTATCGAGGTGATTCTCGATGCACGCACTTCGGACTTTATAGGGCAACCCGGTGGTTTGCCGCTACCCGAACTCAGCGATATCGTAGACATTCTCGTCGTATTGGGCGGTGACGGCACTATCCTTTGGGTCTTACGTCAGTTGGAGGACCGAATCAAGCCGATTGCAGCGATCAATACGGGCACGCTCGGTTTCCTGACCTGTGCGACCGAAGAGGAAAGTGGTAAGCTTGTCGAGGCTCTGGCGACTGGGAATTACCAGCGCACCGATCGAATCGTAATTCGGGGTGAGTTCCTTCACCACGGCGAAGTGAAGCGGGAATTTGTCGCGCTCAATGAGGTTACCTTCTCGCGTGGCGTGGGCGCTCGAGTTATTCATGTGGAGGCATGGGTGAACGGCAGGATGGCTAATCGCTACACCGGTGATGGGCTGATTGTGGCAACACCAACGGGATCGACAGCTTACTCGCTTTCTGCAGGCGGGCCATTGGTTCAGCCCGGGGCGAATGTTTTCGTGGTGACTCCGGTTTGTCCCCACACGCTCGCGGACCGGCCTCTAGTGGTAGGAGCTGCAAGTCTGGTCTCGTTGAAGGCTCCTGAGCAGCGGGATGATCTCGCCCTTTATATTGACGGACGCCTCACCGCAGAGGTGTCGGAGCCCGCGGAGGTGCGCTTGAAGTTAGCGGACTTTCAGTTGCCTCTAATTTCGTTGCCCGACCAGAATTTTTTCACGGTTCTACACCGCAAGATGGGTTGGGCCGGGAGTGCTGTGTGATCAGCTTTTTAGCTCGGTCGAAGAATCTGGGGCGAGATTGAGAAAGCCATCTTCGACGGGGTAGGCACGTTGACCGTCCTTAGTGAGATAGGCGCCTTCCGGAAAATTTGCCGCAAAGGCTGCGAGGGCTTCACCTTCCTTGAAGTGCAGCGTCTGTTGTGTGACAGGGCAGCGCAGCAGAGAGGTAACATCCTCAGACATACCGTGATCGCTCATAGGATTTCGATACTTGGGTCGATCTCCTCGGCCCAGGCTGTAATTCCGCCTCGAACGTGACAGGCGTCAACAAATCCGGATTTATTGAGAATGGCGAGTGCTTTGGCGCTGCGGCTACCAGCTTTACAGTGAATGATCGTCTCCGCACCGGGATCCAGTTCGCCAACACGGTCGGGAAGTTCGCCGAGGGGTATTACAATGGATTGCTTAATTTTGCCGACCTCAACCTCGGCAGGTTCTCGAACGTCGAGAAGGACCAACGATCTGTTGTTTTCGAGCCGGGCTTTCAGTTGGTGGACATCAATTTCACGGAGGGGGTGTTCTCTCATTTCGCAGTTGAAAACGATTTCTTTCAGTTCCTGGATAGTTGGTTCTTCACCACATACCGCGCATTCGAGATCTCGACGTAGCTTGATTTCGCGAAAGCGGAAAGAGAGCGCGTCGAAATGGAGGAGGCGACCGATTATCGGGTCACCGATACCGAGAATCAGCTTGATGGCTTCGTTGGCCTGGAGACACCCAATCACGCCGGGCAGGACGCCAAGCACACCGCCTTCGGCGCAGCTTGGGATTTGGCCCGGCTCAGGTGGTTCGGGGAAAAGACAACGATAGCAGGGACCACCGAGATGGGGGGCGAAAATGGTAACCTGGCCTTCAAACCGATAGATTGAGCCGTAGACGTTTGGTTTGCCTGTCAGGACAGCGAGATCGTTGGTGAGGTAGCGTGTCGTGAAATTGTCAGTGCCGTCGATGATGAGATCGTAGGGCTCTGCGATGGAGGCGGCGTTTTGACCATTCATAGCCTCCTCGTAGGTGGTTACTTTGACCTCGGGATTGATGCCGGAAAGGCGTCTGAGAGCTGAGTCTGTCTTGAGCTTACCAACATCATCGGTGGCATGGAGTATCTGCCGCTGCAGATTTGAGAAATCGACGCGATCGAAATCAACAAGACCAATTTCACCAATCCCCGCGGCGGTCAAATACATCGTGACAGGCGAGCCGAGCCCGCCGGCTCCGACACAAAGAACCTTTGCAGCTTTAAGGCGCTTTTGCCCTTCCAACCCGACATCCGGTATGGTGAGGTGACGGGCGTAGCGCTTCTTCTCGTCCGCGGTGAGGTCTGTTTCCGAGAGGCGGTCAGGTGGAATCACAGATGACATTGATGGAATTTCAAAAAAATCTTAGACGGGATAAATCGAACGCTTCGCTTTAATTATCAATGTTATTTGAGCAGATTCCATGTTTGCTCCGTAATGCCACTTACAAAAGATACTCAGACCCATGAAAAAACATCAAAACCTCTTCAGGCGAATAATTGTTCTGGCTGGCGTTTTTGCGCTCGCCCTGCAGGCCAGTCAAGCCGAGACGATTAAATATTCCGAACTGGAAAAGAAGATCAAGGTTGATCGATCTCCTCTCGAGTCCGCTGGTGCTGCTCCTTCAAGTTATGCCCCAGCCCTTGAAAAGGTGATGCCCGCAGTGGTCACCATTTTTGCGAAAAAGTCGATTACGCTTACCAGCGCACGCAATCCAATGCAGGAAGAACTATTTCGTCGGATGTTCCCTAACGTGCCGGACGATTTCTTCGAGCGCTTTGAGAATGAGGAAGGGGCCCCTCAGCGCAAACAGGAGGGCCTCGGTTCCGGCGTGATCATCTCTTCTGACGGCTATATCCTGACGAACAATCACGTTGTCGGGGACGCTGACGAAATCACTGTTGCTCTGTCAACCAACAAGGAATACGAGGCTTCTTTGGTGGGTGCAGACCCCCGCACTGACGTTGCTTTGATCAAGATAGAGGTAAAGGGTCTTGAGGCTATCACGGTCGGCGACAGTTCAAAGCTTCGCATTGGTGACGTGGCTCTTGCGGTCGGTAACCCGCTTGGTCTCGAACAAACCGCTACAGTCGGGATCATTAGCGGACTGGGCCGTAACGAACTCAATATCACGAACGGTGGCTATGAAAACTTTATCCAGACTGATGCAGCTATTAATCGCGGAAACTCCGGAGGCGCCCTCGTTGACGCAAGCGGCCGCTTGATTGGCATCAACACGGCGATTCAATCCGGTTTCTCCGGTGGTAACATTGGCATCGGTTTCGCGATTCCATCTAACATGGCCCTAAATATCGTTCAGCGCCTTCTTGACGATGGTGGTGTAGTAAGGCGCGGGTTCCTCGGCGTGTTCCTCCGCGAACTCGACGGAAACTATGCAAAGGCTCTCGGTCGCGAAGATGCTTCTGGCGTGCTAGTGACCGAGGTTGGCGAAGATACTCCCGCAGAAAGTGCCGGCATAAAGCCCGGTGACCTTATTGTTGGTTACAACGGCAAAAAGGTCGACGACATGCAGACTCTGCGTCTCGATATTTCGAACACATCTCCCGGTAAGGCGGTCGAGTTCGAGTTGATCCGAAATGGCAGGGAGCGTTCCCTTGACGTTGTTCTGGGTGACCTTGACAATGATTCCGGTTCTATTGCCGGTGTCCAGGGTGGCGGCAGAAACAAGCCAACTAAGCCAGAAGAGCTGATCGAGGGTGTCCGCATTAAGGACATCGATGACGAGACTCGCACTGCCTTGAACCTCGAGGAAAATGTGTCCGGCGTCATCGTCGAAAGTGTGAAAGACAGCGCTACAGCCGCTGAGTCTGGCCTTCGTCCCGGGATGGTGATCACCCAGATCGACCAGAAGGATGTGGGGAACACGTCTGAGGCTTACGACATCGTCGAGGCCTTTGATTCTGACGTGTTGCTTCTGCAGGTTTATGCAGCAGGACGTCGCGATATTCTCGCCGTTCCTCTAACCGAGTAATTTCCTGACCCAGCAATTCGTGAGTGATCCCGAAAATCATATCGGAATCAGCCGACTCGACCAGACGGCGGTCGGCACTCACGGGTGGCAAGTCAGATTGCAGCGAAAGGGCGTTCGCTACGGGCGTTTCTTTTCTGATTCTGCCTGGGGTGGTTCAGAAGGAGCCTTGAGGGAAGCTGTCGCGTTCCGGGGGGCTGTCATCAGGGAAGTGGAGGAGACCCACGCGCGGCTTAAGTCATCTATCAGATCCCATCGGGCTCCCGCTGCAAGAAACAAATCTGGTGTGGTTGGCGTGACGCGAATCGTACAGCGCAGCGCTAAGGGAGTTGAATACCATTTCTGGCAAGCTAGTTGGACACGCGGCGATGGGGTGAGGAGAACCGTGCGTTATTCCGTTCTTAAATATGGAGATCGCGATGCGTATCAACTGGCCTGCGAAGCACGGAAGAGAGCGATTGGTTAGGGAGTCGACGTTATTCCTCGTCGGTTTTGGGGATTTCCGCGAGCACGGAACTGATGTAAGGAAACAGCTGTTTTTTGCGGCTCACGACGCCTTTGAGATTAAAGAGGTGGGAATCCTTCCTTGGATACGAGATTTTGCTGCGGATTTCAGAGCTGGCTTCGATCAGCAGCAGGCTGTCGTTCTGGGTGATGTCGGTCACCATTAGACAGGCAAAGTCGAGCCCGCGCTCTGAGATGAGGCTGCGCAACTCTTGCTGAAGTTCTTCACGCGAAGGCCAGAAGTAGTCGAACCCAATCTCCTCAACCTGCGAAATGCTGAGCGTGTAGCCGCTCTCTTCAAACTCCTTGCGATCAGAACCGACTGCTTGCTTGATATCGCTGCCTCGTAGGACGGAGCCGGCGGCGAAAAAGAACTCCTTAAACTTGTCGACGTCGATTTCGGCTATCTTGCCGGCCCAACCCAGGATTTCTTGGTCAAGATCGGTTGTAGTAGGGGAGGTCAGGTTAAGGGTGTCTGAAATAATTCCGGCACAAATGCAAAGTGCGGTGCTTTTGCCGGGGGTAAGCTTGTTAATGCGGAATGAGTTACCAACAATTGTGCAAGTTGAGCCCACTGTCAGGTTGATGAATTGAACTGGTTCCTTGGTGACGAGGTTGCCGCTGAGGCGGTGGTGATCCATCACTTCGATGATATGGGCTTCGTCAGCACCAGCGACAGCTTGGGAAAATTCATTGTGATCAACCAGAATGAGCTTGGGGCGATCCGGGTTTACGAGGTCGGTGCGAGAAAATACGCCAACCAATTCCTGTGTTTCCGGGTCACAGACGGGGAAGAGAGCCTGCTTCCGAAGTGTCTTGATCTTCTCCTTGATGACCGAGATCCGGACGTCGGGCGAAAATTTGGTGAACTTGTCTGAGACCGCCCCCTGAATCGAGCGGGCCCCGCGAATGAGTTGGGTCGTTGAGGCGGTGTCGTGATCAGTCACGATAATTGCGGTGTTGGCTGCTTTCGCCGCCGCGATAATGGCGGCTGAGGGTTGAAATCCACTGGTGATGACGAGACAGCGGACTCCCGCTTCAACGGCGTGGAGTTGAACCCCGACCCGATCTCCCGTAATGATGATGAGCTGGTCACTTGGAAATCTGGTTATGCGCTCGCACATAACCGGTTCGGAGGAGCCCGCCACCATCATGATGTATTCTGTCTCTTCGTCACAATGTTCCGTCTCGTTCACGAAGTCTCCACCCAGAATTCGGCTGATGTTGCGAGTGGAAGTGTTGACCTTACGGGCGTCCTCACGCTGGCCAGTCTCGGGGATGAGCAGGGCAAGCAAATCCTGCAACGCCAGCATGCCGACGATTGAGCCATTTTCATCAGCCACGGGCAGGCTGCGGAAACTGAGAGAGGTCATTTGGCGATAGGCCTCGATCACTGTATCAGTGACCTTGGCTGTTGCGACTTCACATCTGCAGATGTCCTCAGCGCGGAGGTAGACATCAGGTATGAGCTTGGGACGGCTAATCTCCGCCTGGCTTAGAACCCACTCGGTGCGCTGGTTTGGTGGCCCGCAGCAGGCAGCTTCCGCATTGGGAATGCGGGTTTGGCGCAGTAAATCGGCGTAGGCAATTGCTGAGCAGATCGCATCGGTATCGGGGTTCCGGTGACCGATGACCCAGGTGGGACGATCTGATTTCGGCGTGGTTTCGGGTTCGGAAGGAGAGCTCACGAGGTAATGTTGACTATGTTGCCCGACTTTCGACTGAAAAGTTTCCACCTCGCGCAGGCTGACACAAGTTTGCAAAATCGGACTAAGAAGATTTAGAGCGCAGTTAGAAACACCAGATTTTCGAATAATGAGGCAGGTCTAGGATCGGTCTGCGAAATGGGAGGGGCGCTAGCGTTGAGGGTGGACTATCTCGGCCCACTGAATTATCCGGTGTCTCAAATTTGCTCGTGTAGCAGCTATTTCTTTGGAAAGCTCACCGTCGAGTAAGTTGTTTTTTTCATAGGGATCTGACTTAAGATCGAACATCCACTCGGACGTTTCCCCATCTTCGTTCTTCTGAACATATTTCCAGTCTCCGTCGCGAACGGCGTTCCAGGTTTTCGGGGCCCGTTTCGCTCTCCAAAACAGTGTTCGCTCATACGCTGGCTTACCGCTGAGGGCATGAGCGATCAGGTCTTCCCCATCAAGCTGGAGTTGACTCGTGTCGACTCCGGCTGCCTTGAGAAAGCTATGTGTGAGATCCATGAGGCTGCCTACCTGCTCACAGGTGCTACCGGGCTGGATCTTCGAGGGCCAGCGAACCAGCAAGGGGACGCGCAGGCCGCCTTCGAACAAGGTTCCCTTGTAGTCCCGCCAAGGTGTGTTGAGTCCCGGTTTCATGGCCCCGTGATCGCTAGTGAAGACCACGATAGTGTTGTCCGCGGCTCCGATGGCGTCGAGTTCCTGAAGCACAGCGCCGACGGAAGCGTCGAGATTTTTCATCATCTTGATGTAAGTCTTCCTGTTGCCGGTGCTCCATTCCTCAGCCGAAGGCATGCCGCCATCGTCGTCCTCAGGTCCCTGGAAGGGGAAATGAGGCGCTGCGTGGGGGAGATAGAGGAAAAACGGACGATCGGGGACCTTGCGGCACCCGGCGAGAAACTGAATCGCGTCCTGGGTGATCAGGTTGGTAGTGTAACCTTTGCGACCGCGAATGGTTTCACGACCTGACAGGTAAACTTCTAGATCGGACAGTTCCTTGTGGCGGAAATAGTCGATGTTCCCGCCCAGAAACCCGACGAAGTCATCGAAGCCTTGATCCAGAGGGGAAAACTTGTCTTCGTAGCCCAGATGCCATTTCCCGTAGATGGCATTGAAATAGCCTGCCTTCTTGAGTTGGGGAGCGAGGACGGCATGCTCTGCCGGCAGGCCCAGACCGCTGGTCTCAGCCAGTCGGATCGCGTCGTCGTAGCGGCCCACGTTTCCGGTGCCGATAGCACACTCCATGCCGCCGACACGCTGGGGGTAGCGCCCGGTGAGGAAGGAAACTCTAGACGGGGTGCATTCCGGGCCCATGGCGTAGATGTTGGTGAACTTCATGCCCTCGGCAGCGATGCGGTCGATATTCGGGGTCTCAAGATCAGGGGCTCCGAAACTAGAAATGTCCGCGTAGCCCATATCATCCGCAATCATGAAGACGATATTCGGCTTCTCCTGGGAAGAAGCTGCAGCCAAACTACCTAACAAGGCAGAAAGGTAAAAACTGGTTTTCTTAAGCATTTCTGTTCAGGAGTATTAAGTGATGTTTTAGCGCTCATTTAAACATCCGCAAATCACCCGAAATAAGAAGGTTCGAGGCCTGGTTTCCACTTGATGTTACAGCCACTGCTGGGATACCAGGGCTTGGGTGCTGCTTGACCGTTGAGCATGTTTTCCACGGCCCGGCGAAGGTCGGCCCCGGTAGGGGGGGCGCCGCGACCGGGACGAGTATCGTCAAACTGCCCGGCATAGGTCAGTTTGCCGTCGGAGTCGAAGAGGTAGAAATCGGGGGTGCAGGCAGCGGAATAGGCTTTGGCGACTTCCTGGCTCTCATCGTAGAGGTAGGGGAAGGACCAGCCGCTGAGTTTTCCGAACTGGACCATATTTTCCGGGGAATCGGCTGGATAATTCTCCACGTCGTTGGAGCTGATAGCGACGAATCCCACGTTTTGTTCGGCAAACTCAGTCGCGACTTTTCCGAGTTGACCGGCGAGGTGGACAACAAACGGGCAGTGATTGCAGACAAATGCGATGACGAGACCTTTGCGTCCCTCGATCAAGCTGGAATAGCTGACGGGATTACCTTCGCCGTCCGGGAGGGTGAATTCCGGCGCAGATTGTCCGGTTTTGAGGTGAAAAGTGGAGGGAACTTCGGCCATGTCAGAAAGTGGATTACAGGATTTCGTTTAGATATGCAAAACTTGAGCAGTCTTAGTTGACAATCAAGACGAAAGCGGCTACATGTCCCGCCCTGTTTCCGACTCGGTTTTCTACGGCGGAAAACCCGAATGGAAAAACACCTGGCTGGCCATGGCAACTCTAGAAGTTATTTTAAAGGAAAAGATCGACGGACTCGGCGCGGAGGCGGACGTAGTCAAAGTGAAACGTGGATTTGCCCGGAATTTCCTCCTGCCACAGGACCGCGCTTACGAAGCGACGCCCGCGAATCTCCGTCACCTCGAGCAGCTTAAGGAAGCCCGCGCCAAGCGCGAAGCCGAAGAGCTCGCTGACGCTGAGAACTCTGCGACCAAGTTGAAGAAGCTTCGTCTTTCTGCCGAACTTTCAATCGGGCAGGGTGGCAAAGCCTTCGGTTCGATCACCACTTCCGACATCGCCGATCTCGTCAACGATAAAACCAAGCTCGGCATCGACCGCCACCAGTTGGTGCTCGACAAACCGATCAAGACGCTCGGCAGCTATGATATTCCGGTGAAACTCCACCCCGACGTTGACGCCACGGTGACGATTCGTGTGAAAGCTCCCGAAGGCGAAGAGTCTGAAGAGTCAGAAGATTGATCCCATGGTCAAAAGTAGCGATTTTGATTCAAATCGCTTTGCGAAAACGGGGCGGATTGCTTAGATAGCAGACCGCCCTTTTTCATCCGGTTATTGCGATGAGAGATGGAGGGGTTCCGTTGCTCATCAATACGATACGCTCCCACATGTCCAGTTTTAACGATTCTCCTCCGCCAGAGTATTCGGGTTCGGGTCATTTTGATCCCAATGAGCCCTCTTTCAAAAAAGGGCCTGGTAGCAAAGAGGGTCAGGTTGGTAAAGATGGGAAGAGCTTCGGAAAAGCGGACGCGGCCCTTCGTTCCATGCCGCTGAATGCTGACGCGGAGCGTGCTGCCTTGAGCTGTATGCTGCTTGATCCGAGCGAGATCATCCCAAAGGCGATAGAGAAGATGACCAATCAGTTCTTCTACGTGCCGGCGCACCGAATCATCTACGATACGCTTCTTGATCTTTACAAGAACCGACCCGGGGGAACTCTCGATCTGGTCGTCTTGACGACAGAGCTGTCGAACAAAGAGCAACTGGAAGCTGTCGGCGGCGCCCAGGCGCTGGCGGAATTGCTTTCCGATGTTCCCACAACGGCGTTGTTTGATGACTATGCTGGATTCCTCAAAGAGAAATTCATTCTTCGCCGGGTCATTCAGGACTGTACTGAGTGTGTGACGGGAGCCTACGATGGCCCCGAAAGCGTTGCCGCCTTCCTCGACACCGTGGAAAAAAGGGTTCTCAAAATCCGGGACGAAACAGAGAAGGAAAAGGGCATCGAAAACGTGAAAGCTCACGTGCTCAGCGTGATCCAGCAGATTCAGGACGCCTATGAGGGCAAAGGTGATACCGGTGGCCTCATGACTGGTTTCGATGATATCGATAAGATGACAAATGGCCTCCACGGAGGTGAGATGATAGTGGTCGCGGCTCGTCCTTCCATGGGTAAGACCTCGTTTGTTATGAACATCGTTGAGAATATCGCGATCGATAACGACAACCCGACCCCGGTGGCCGTCTTCTCCCTCGAAATGAGCAGTGAATCACTGGTGCAACGTGTTCTCTGTTCGCGTGCCAAGGTGCAGATGCAAAAGCTTCGTGGTGGTTTCCTTGCCAAGTCTGATTTACCCAAGTTGATGGACGCTGCTGGAAAACTCGCCCAGGCACCAATCTGGATTGATGATACTCCGGCTATCACAATCAACGAACTCCAGGCAAAGGCCCGTCGCCTCCATGCGGAACACGGTATCCGGATGATTGCAATTGATTACCTTCAGCTTCTTAAGGCCCCTGACACAGCTGGTCGTGACGGCCGCGAAAAGGAGGTGGCCGAGATTTCAGGGGGGATTAAAGGAATTGCCAAGGAATTGAATATCCCGGTGATCGTCCTCGCGCAGCTTAACCGTAATCCCGACGGCCGCGGTGGTAAGCCGCGAATGAGTGACCTTCGTGAATCCGGTTCTATCGAGCAGGATGCCGACCTCGTTGGGTTGCTGATGCGTCCTGAAGTTTATGCTGATGACGAAGACGATCGCGAGAGCAAGTGGGGTGAGGCAGAGTTCATTATCGCCAAGCAACGTAACGGTCCGACCGGTAATATTCCACTCACCTTCCAGAAGGAATTCATGCGCTTCGAAAATCGGGCGTACGCGGATGGCGACGATTGAGATGGTGTCACCCATCAGCCCTCTCACAGGCGAAATGCTAGACACGTTTGCTCCCAACTGCTAAACACAACCCAGCATGAAGCCCTGGCAGTGGATCCTATCATCAATGGTGCTGGCGATTATTGTCGGTGCAGTGATTAACATCACCTGCGTGGTTTCGATGGAACCTGATCTTGAGTTTAACCGGGTCGGGTCCTCTCTCATCGCTGTCTTTGACTACATCGGAACTATCTTCATGAAGCTCTTGAAGATGATCATCGTGCCGCTGGTCTTCACTTCGATTGTTGTGGGAATTGCAGGACTTGGGAAGACTGCCGGATTTGCCCGCCTTGGAGGAAAAACCATCGCGTATTACGCAATGACTAGTCTGATCGCCATTCTTGTTGGTTTGACGGTGGTGAACGTTTTTAAACCCGGGCTCGTCGACGGTAAGCCGAACGAGGCGATCCTTAAGCAAATTTCGGACAACAAGGATGCCTACGCTGACAAGATTTCGACGAAGTTGGCCGGCCAGGACGGAGGTTTCGACGCGGTGACAAATTTGTTCATTCGTATGATTCCTGAAAACGTGTTCGAGGCGTTCGGCGCGAACAACAAGATGCTCGCGCTGATTTTCGTCAGCTTGCTAACTGGGGTCGGACTGATCTTTATTTCCAAAAAAGGGAGGACATCGGTGTTCGGATTTTTCGAGGGGCTGAATGAACTGACCCTTTTGATCACTCGCTGGATCATGTGGCTAGCGCCGATTGGAGTGTTTGGTCTTGTTGCCGAGACCACGGCTCAAACGGGGTTGCCGATCCTGCTTCTCCTAGCCAAGTATTTCCTAGTCGTGGCTGCAGCTCTGCTGATTCATCTGCTTGTAGTTATGCCGCTAGTGCTCAAGTTTGTCGCCGGGGTGAATCCGCTGAAGCATTTCTATGCCATGCGAAATGCTCTCCTGACAGCGTTTTCAACGGCGTCGAGCTCGGCAACCCTCCCTATTACAATGTCTTCATTGAAGGAGAATGCCGGCGTTTCCGAGCGGGTAACCAGCTTTGTCCTGCCTCTGGGGGCGACTGTCAATATGGACGGAACCGCGCTCTATGAGTGTGTCGCGGTGATGTTTGTCGCCCAGGTGTTGGGTTTTGATATGAGTTTTGGCACCCAATTCACCGTGGTTATTTTGGCGCTCCTAACCAGTGTTGGAGTCGCAGGAGTGCCGTCAGCGAGTCTCGTTGCGATAACGATCATTGTTTACAACGTTGGGATACCAAATGCAGAGGCCGTCATCGGATTAATTCTTGCAGTGGATCGACCGTTGGATATGACCCGGACCGCTGTCAATGTATTCAGCGACTCCTGCGGCGCAGTCGTGGTGGCCAAGAGTGAAGGTGAGAGCGTCCTCGAAGACTGGAAAGAGGATGTGCCCGAGATCGGCGGGGATTGATCATTGAAAAGTCCGGCGCGAGCCGTTGAGCGGCAGCTCAGGTAGGGCTGGGCGGCCCGACCAGACGTTGAACTCTATAGCGCGTCCAATTTGCCTCCGGCGGTCGGTCCGGC
>PKCI01000140.1 GCA_002862135.1 Verrucomicrobiota bacterium
TGTACCCAGTTAATATCGCGACGATGCTTTCGGTAGAGTGTTTTTAGGGCAACCCGACGGCCGATAGAGGTTTGCTCAGCTTCGTAAAGCGCAAAGTCAGCGTCCCGCTGAATCTCCCGCAGCAACTTGTAATCACCGAGACGCGTACCCACAGGCAGAGCATCTTCCGGCAGCTGAATCTGCGCTGTCTCTAATTCAGGAAGCGGCTCCGGCGGTGGTTCGTCGCTGGGCGCGGTTTCAATCTCCGGCGGCGGCGAACTGACTGGATCACCAGCCCCAATTCCCGGCTCGGCCTGTGCTTCAACGCCCCGTGGCGCCTCAAATTCTGTTGCAACAGCCGTGTCGAACCACTCCACCAAGAATCCCCGGTTCACCGGCTTGAAGAACAATTGCTCGTTCTCATAGATCCTCGGATAAAACTTGGTCATATCCTCGCGACTGGAATAGACGCTGGAGAATAAGCCCATCTCGGCCTGTAGGCGATCCCTGAGATCAAGAATCTCATTGCCGGTCTCCCCGCTGATTCCGGCGATCATCATGGTGAGCTCACCAGCTGACCTTACCTTTTCCCAGGCCTCCGACGCAGTGTTAGCCTCGATGAAGTTCACCGGGCGGGATTCGAGGATAGATCGAATGTCGGCACGATCCTCTTCAGATGGATCGATCAGAAGAACAATGCTTTCGGTCTGCATAAAGATTCCTAAAGATTTGGCGTATCGGGAAAGAGAGCATTCTCCGGCCCAAAAGTCTTCGGAGCGGCGTCAGAGTTCAGTCCAGACTCCCCTATTCTTGAATGAGCAATATCCGGAGGTCTTACTACTCTATCCTGTAATCGATCCCGATAGTAAAGTTCAATGGTATATCCATAATATCTGCGTTCCCCAAGATCGCGCCTCTGCTCCTCGGTAAAAACCGGCTGATCGTAATTCACGACAATTTCTTCGGTTCCGTTGGTCTGCCAGTCATATGGCTCGGTTGGGTAGAGGTAAGAAGTATCTGCGGTCGAAGCATCGATTCTTTCCCCGTCGACCAAGTCATAGAAGTAAACAAGCAGCGAAAGCTGATCCCCAACCGGCTTCAATGCAGGGTCGGAATCAATCACAATACGAAGGGCCACCTTCTGTCCTTCGGAACCCGGGGCGGCTTCATCGACCCTAATTTCGCCAATACTCATCAACTTCTCGACCTTATCGACCGCGGCCGGTCCTTCGCCAGCGAGCTGCTGACGCGCCAGCTTATAATAAGCACCCGCCCTTACCGGCCCGATATCGACCAGCTTCTGCCAGTAATTATCTGCCTTCGGATTAGCACCCATCTGGCTGAGGGTTACCGCCATTTCCGCCAGCACGCGGGGATGATCAGGTAACGCATCTTCAGCCTGGCGAAGCGCCTGCAGGGCACTGGAAATATTGCCCTCACCCCGCAATTCTTTGCCCGTGGAAACAAGGCGCTCCAAAATAGGATCCTCAATTCGCTCGGCCGTGAAGACCGCACTGGCGAGGACCTCTGACAGACTCGGGGGAGCATCAGCCGGGCCGTAAAATAGCGGCTCCGGCAACATCTCTGTATTTGAAAATTCGCTGTCACCAACGGGACGGGATACGCCAATATTTCCCGGAAGCTTTCCACCCAGGTTTGACGCACGGGAGTCAGAAGAGTACGACTCCAGCTTCTGCTGCTCAATCGCCGCCCTGATCTCCGCAGGTATGGGCGGCAAGGTCTCGTTCTGGATCAGCACCTCTCCTTCAGATGGCGACGGGTTAACTCCGCTGCCGACCCCCGCGGGAATAGGAACAGCACCTTGTCTGTATGGGGGAGACGGATCCCCCGTATTAGCAAACACCGCCCAAACCACCGCAAAGAGCTGGATAGATGCGATCAAGCCGACCAGCCACATGGCGGTGTTGAAGGTCCGACCATAATCTGGCCGATTGGATAACATGTTTTCCGCCATACACTTACCTGCGGTCAGCGATACCGATTTGATTCGCTCGTCAGGATCGCAATCAATCACCCCAACGAATGTGAAAATGCCACGGTTTTTGACAACGCGCGACCTCCTTAATTACGGGAATTAAAAACTTATGAAAATAAACTTCAAAAACGATCCGATCAGCGGCACGAAACATCTAGCGGTTAATTAGATTTTAAGCCCCGCTGCTCTCCTCCGCATACGGGACAGCGACTAACATAGGCGACCATCCCTTGGGCACCATCCAGTCCGGAAGCCATCTGATCTTTTCCATCAAGTTAATCTCTGAAAGCTTAATTGTCGGCACCTCGCCCGATTTACCCAACGATATAGAAGCTCGGCCATCCAGTTGCTCTCCTGTTTTTACCCCTCATGAGACTTCACTGAGGACCAGAGAGATCCAAATAATGATAATCGCCCCCCAGAGTAAAATCCACGCGGATGAGAGAAGTAATGCTAACCACCATCGATTGGCGCTTCGCGGAACAAAGGATTGATTTCCCTTACCGTGTCGCAGCAACAGGAATAGAGCCACCGGTGCCGTGAAGAGTGAAAAGGGTGCGAACCACGTCACCATGGCAAGAGCACGATTATCGTAGAGCCTGGCTCGAGCGACGAACGCAGCGTCCTTCTTCTCTTCTCGAAGCCGATAGAGACAGGGAAGACAGTAATCCTTGTCACCCCACTTAGCCGATGCTTTTTGCGACATGAGGCAACCGCAGACGTCGCACACCTTTTCCGCTCTTAACTCAGGATAGAAAGAACAAACCGCTTCGTCTTCAGATGCGAGCGGCGAGTTGATCTGTTTCGGAGGCTCCTCATAAAAACGAGGGAAAATCGTAATCCTGACCTCACAGCGACACACTGGGCAATCCTCAGAAACACGATTCGCGGATTGATCCAAGCTGAGATTGTTCCTGCAGGTTGGGCACTGCAGGGTGGCTTCAGTTTTTCCGGCGTCGGTTTCCATCGATCCTGATTATTTCTTAACGACCCGGGTTCCTGATATGCGGTCGTGGAGCGCCCGCTTTTCTTTGTCAAACGCCGCCATCCAGTAGACTCCACTGCAGAGAACGGTCAGCCCGGCCAATACCACCATTCCCACCATCACTGACATCACCACTGTGGCGGCACCATCAGACTGTGAAGAGGCGGCGCCGATCGAAGCAATCACCAAGGCGAATCCAATAATTGATGGTCCCCAAACGATGACGTAGTTCAGCGGTTTCTTGGCAACCCAGCGTAGAAACGCCTTCTTGTAGTTCACCCTTGATCCATCGGGGTTTACGACCTTCGCTCCAATGATCATCTTGCCCAGAGTTGCCTGATATTTTCCGACCATCCAGGTCTCATAGAAAATACTGAAAGCCAGGTTAGCAAGGCTGCCGAGACCGGCGGCAATCAGCATGCCAATGGACTCCTCAAAATTCAGATTCACGGAATCGAGCGTATTTTCGTTGATTGCCGCAAAGATGTAATAGGGAATCATGAAGATGTAGGAGGGAAGAATCTTCACGAGATAATCGAGAAAGGAAGAGAGTGTCCGCCACCAGAACCCGACATAGTCCAGTGGATTCCCGGTGGCGTCGGCAATGTCTACCGTCCCACTCTCCATCATCTGCCGGACGAACTCATCTTTGAATTCGAGTCCGACAAGGGCCTCTCCATAAGGAATCATTTCCCCTAAAGGAAAGACACGTCCAGAATAAGCGCAGACGCCAGTCTCTATGGGCTCACCTTCTTCGTTTTTTCCGAAAACAGACCCAGCGACTTTCCCAAACGCTACCCACTCTTCAAGGCCCTCTCTCCAGACAAGAGTGGAAGCATTGATTGTTCGATCGCGATTCAGCTCTAACAAATCCCCTTCACTCAAGGGCCCCTGCCGGGTCGCGCTCGTATCCGTGTAGAACCATTCCGACATTTCGCTGCGTGTCTTCGATGAACGATTTCCATCTCGAAGTCAAAACCAATCGCACGGATTCAGCCGCCTTGAACAGGAGGCATTAAGGCCAGTTCGTCTCCGTCCTTGAGCGTGTCGTCTCTCTTTGCAAACTCACCATTTATGGCGATTAGCAGTTTGCTGTCCCAAACTTCAATACGTGGGTAGTTTTTATAAAGCTGCTGAATTGTATCAGCGACAGTGAGTCCTTCCCGCTCCAAAGCAACATCGACCTCGTCTGTGCCCGTCAGGTCTCTCAACATCGAAAAGAACAACACTCGAATCATAGTCTTCAAATAAACTCTGGCTTCAAAACACCAATGACCGGCAGATTTCGATAGTGTCCTCGGTAATCGAGTCCGTATCCAACCACAAATTCGTCACCAGTTTCAAACCCTACGTAGTCTGCTTCGACCTCAACGGCTCGCTCAATCTTCTTGGACAGCAGCACGGCTGACTTCACGGAATGTGGAGAGCATTCCCCCTCGAGCTTCGCCTTGATAGCTGCCATTGTTCGGCCTGTATCAAGGATATCGTCGAGGATGAGGACATCACGCCCTTCCACCTCAGGAAGCCGATTTTGATTGAAGGTCACAGTCCCACTGCTTGAGGTTCCACCGTGATAGCTCGCGACCGAAATGGATTCCAACTGAAGCGGTAGTCGAATCTCCCGAATAAGGTCTGCCATAAACAAGGCACCGCCTTGTAAAACTGCCACAATCGTAAGCCCGTCACCGGTGTATTCCCTGGAAATCTTTGCACCCATTTCGGCGACGCGTTCGCGAATACTTGCCTGATCAAACAAGACCCTCTCAAGATGGGAATGTTGGTAGGTCGATGCGAATTCCATGGATTCAGCAGACATCGGAGGAGGGACCGGTTCAACTGAATTCTCTCCAGCTTTCCCGCCGACACCGCCCCCTTGGAAACCGGTTGCTTATCGCTGCCACGAAGGGCTAGTTAATCCATCGGCATCACCACCAAGTTTTCTTTCGTATCCCCCATGAAATGAGCGATTCTGTAAATACCTCCCTTGAAAACCTGCGCAGGGATTACCACGCCAACACCCTGCGACGCGAAGACCTCGCACCAGAACCATTGCACCAGTTCAAGAAATGGTTCGAGGCAGCCCTGGAGGCGAAAATCCGGGAACCTAACGCGATGACTCTAGCGACCATTGGCCTCGATGGGTGTCCGACGGCTCGCACGGTCCTAATGAAAGACTACGCGGATGATGGAGTCACTTTTTTCACAAACTACGAGAGCCGCAAGGGGCGGGAACTGGCAGAGACCCCTTTTGCCTCACTGCTCTTTTATTGGAAAGAGCTGGAGCGTCAGGTTCACATTCGTGGCAAAGTGGAGAAGATTTCTCCGGAAGACTCCAGCCGCTATTTTCAATCGCGCCCCTATAAAAGCCGAATCGGCGCGTGGGCTTCGAAACAAAGCGCGGAGATTCCAGATCGAGGTTGGCTCGATGAGCGGGTGGACCGGTTTGAAAAGAAGTTTCCCGATTCTGGATCGGAAGAGTCCGTTCCCCGTCCCGACTTTTGGGGGGGGTATCTGCTCATTCCGGAGTCCGTCGAATTCTGGCAGGGCCAACCCGGTCGAAAGCATGATCGCTTCATCTACCGTCGAGACGGTGGTAACTGGTGCTCCTGCAGACTCAGTCCCTGACATTTGTCTTTGATTTTACACGAAAACGCCCCCGGCTATGAACCGGGGGCGCCACCAAAGTCGCTAAGAAGTGCGAATGCCTTTGTTTCTCGGTAAGCTTGATGCTTGTGTTTGGTTTGTAAGCGGAGATCTTAAAGACTTCCACCTACAAACTTATCGGGAAGCCAAAAATTCTTGAAGCTGTGAATAGATGGGCTGGATGGCTTCTTCCTCTCCACTCTCCTGTGCTGCCATGATCTCAGTGATGCTGTCAGCGATCGAGTTACGAAGGCGAGTCACCATCTCAATACCTTTGCGGGTAATCTGAACCATCACCTTACGGCGGTCGTCAGAAGCATGGAGGCGCTGCACATAACCCAGTTTTTCGAGGCGGTCGACCAAGCCAGTAGCGGCTGCGGTCGAGTGACCCATTTTCTTTGAGATATCGGTCATTGTGAGATAATCCTCATTAGCCAGATATCCCAGAAGGAAAAATTGCGCGTATGAAACGTTTCCTTTGTTTAACTCCTTCGACAGGTCGAGAAGGAAGGAACGTTGAGCGAACATGATGAAGTCCGCAAGTCGATCGGCATTTTGATCGACTCCAGTATTGGTATTCTCTGTTACTTGCATGGTTTTATCTCCTAGCGATTTTAGTTTTTATGAAAACTGCTGGTAATTTAAACACTTCCGAATGAACTGCGCAACTTTTTTATTAGATTTTTCATAATTATTATATGAATTAACTCTTTCAGTCACACAGATTTCAAAAGAACTTCGCATATTTTTCTAATTTCGCAATATTAAATTGTAAATCTGCGTTGATTTTCAAACCTGAGAGGCTGTTACCATTTAGTAATTTACTGCAATTTCTCCAGATCCATCGAGCGAAAACAGTCGCTTGCGGTGTAACGGTTCTGGAACTTGAGGCATCATTGCCCTACACTGCGACCCCCTCTCCACGCTCCCGCACCCCGAATGAGATTTGTTCTTACTGATGAATTTTGGGCCCTCGATGCCCTCACCCCGGCCGAATGGCACTTGGTGGCCGAATTGCCCGCCGCCTCTGACTGCGATGTGTTTTCCCCTGCCACGCGGGAGCGACTCTTTCCCTCTCTCTTTTCTCCGGATACCCTCATCGACGAAGATACCCAGTCCCATCTCGAAGATTGGGATCAATTCGTAAAGCCCGATTTAAAAGACACCTTCGAAGAAGCGAGAGCTCTCATCGCCCAAGATATCTCCATGGTCGAGTCCCTCGAGGTCGAGGAAATGCTCGAACCGGAATACCCTGAGATGGCCGAGGGAGTCTCCGAACTGAAGCGACTGCGCGTTCCCATCGAACACACCGAGTCCTGGTTCAGCGTTCTCAATCAGGCGCGACTCATGATGAACGAAGAATTCGACCTCGCCGAATCGGATGACCGCCTCCTACTCCAATTCCAGGACGCAGAAAACGCGGATCAGGATCACCTCATGCTCCTGGCGCAATACGAAATCTATTCCGTGATTCAGAGTATTCTGGTCGAAAACGTTATGAACCTCTAGGTAGGATCCATGTTTATATGGCACACTCAGTATTTAAAACCGCCAACGCCACCTGGCACTTGATTGGAGAGACCTCCCCGTCCCTGCAATCATCCGATCGGTATGAGGCTCTTCTCCACTTAGCTCGCCTCGTCAGGAAAAATGCCTACGCTCCCTACTCCAGATTCCAGGTTGGAGCGGCCGTACTGATGGGCGGAGAGATCTATAGTGGCTGTAATGTCGAAAACGCCAGCTACGGAGCCACTATTTGTGCCGAACGTTCCGCGATTTTCTCGGGCGTCGCTAACGGTGCTCGTACTATCGATGCCCTCGCTCTCACTACCGACCCATCGCCGGGCACTCCCCTTGATAAGCGCTCTCCCTGCGGCGTCTGCCGCCAGGTCATCTCAGAATTCGCCAAGGACCACACACCAATCCTAATCGATGCAGGTGAAGGAGCCGCCTATGCTGGCGAAATCATCGCGCTGGGCCAATTGCTTCCCTGGCGTTTCAACCTTTAGCCAAAGTCCCTGAGTTCAATCCTCTGCCGTTTCGGTGAGAAGCTTCGCACTGTGATCATCCTCATCAATTTTAGCGAATTCGACCGCACTGAGGGCCGCATTGCCTAGGCCGACTTCCACTACCCTCGAGTCATCAACCTTACTTAATGGCGTATAGCCTGGATGATGCGACTCCTTGTAGGGATTGTTAGCAGCGGAGTTGTAACAGCAGACCATGGCCCAGCGGGGGTTATCAGAATTGTTCGGCCCCGAACAATGCAGGGTATTGGAATGAAAAAAGACAGCATCGCCCGCCTCCATCTCAGCATGGACCAACTCAAGGCGCTTTTCAGCCTCGGCGACACGCTCAAGATCAGCTCCAGCCTGCTCGCCCGAAAGAACATGATTCACACGCCCCATGTGATGAGATCCCCGCAATAACTGCAGGCAGCCGTTTTCCCGGTTCGCCGGATCCACGGCAATCATGACACTGCAAAGGTCAGGAAAGAGTAAGCCGTTCTGATACCAATACCCGTAGTCTTGGTGCCACGCCCAAGCCCCGCCGGTTCGGGCATCCTTCAAAATCATCTTGGAATGGTAATGATATACCTCGTTCCCGATGAGCTGCTCGACCGAGTCAACGACGCGGAGACATCGCGCAACCATCCCATAGATTCCATCACCCGGATGATTCCATAAGGAAAGACGAACGCGATTGCCCGCCCCATCGTCAAGCGCAGTGGCGGCTGCATCCATCGCTTTGTCCGATTTCGCAGCGGTTCGAAGCAAATCGGTCTCCTCGACCGAAAATAGCCCCCTTTTGAAAATATAACCGTCACGCTGGTAAGCCGACAGCTCACCGGGATCAAAGACTCCGCTCATGTCTGAGATGATGCAGAAGCCGTCCAGAATTGTAAATCAGGGATCGGAATCGAGAGGTTTTAATTTTTCGATCTACGAATACATCACGCCCTCAAACCTTGCAGCCAATTTCAACGGTGCCCGACGCGAAATGGCCCGCTTCAGCAAGATGGGCCACTCTAACAACCTTGGCGGCCTGACTTTCGATCACTTTTGGAATCTCTACCTCGGCGTCGGCGATGGGGCCAAGGACAGTTTGCAGCCCCATGCACGACACCAATGGGTGAACTCGTGATCCTTTGCGAAGACGGAAACATCGTTGAGATGCGGAAAAACCAGGAAGATCCCAGCGACGAGAAACGCAGGCGTCCGCTCTACTGGGCGGTTGAGATTCCCGTCGCCTCCGAAAGCTGATTTAGAAGTCAGCCGAGCCCGGTGTCCGCGGGAACGGAATGACGTCGCGGATGTTGTGGACTCCGGTAACGAACATCAGCAGTCGTTCAAACCCGAGACCAAACCCGGCATGCGGCACGGTCCCGAACCGGCGCAGATCAACATACCAGTCATACTCCTCTTTGCTGAGATCGTGCTCTTCCAGGTTCGCTTGCAGCACATCAAGACGTTCTTCGCGCTGGCTGCCGCCAACGATTTCCCCGATACCCGGAACCAGCACATCCATAGCCGCTACCGTTTTACCATCATCATTCTTCCGCATGTAGAAGGGTTTGATATCGGCAGGGTAATTGTAAACGGTGATGGGACTCTTGAAGTGAGTCTCTGTCAGGTAGCGCTCGTGTTCTGACTGCAGGTTGTGTCCATACTCCACCGGGTATACAAATTCCTGCCCGCTGGCTATCAGGATCTCAACCGCTTCGGTATAGCTGACCCGCTCAAAGGGACGATCCCGCACAAACTCAAGTCGCTCGATCAATCCCTTGTCGACGAACTTTCCGAAAAATGCGAGATCCTCGGAGCAGCTTTCCAAGACATCGCAGACCAGATACTTGACCATCGCTTCGGCCGTATCCATGTCGCGGTCGAGGTCGCAGAAGGCCATCTCCGGTTCAATCATCCAGAACTCAGAGGCATGACGTGAGGTATGAGAATTCTCTGCCCGGAAGGTCGGACCGAAGGTGTAGATATCAGACAGCGCACAAGCGAAAGTTTCGCCCTCCAACTGGCCACTCACCGTGAGGTAGGACGGCTTGCCGAAGAACTCTTCGTCCCCCATTTTGATTTCGTCGCCGTCCATCGTCACGACGCGAAACATCTCGCCGGCGCCTTCGCAATCCGATGCCGTGATAATTGGCGTGTGAACATAAACAAATCCTTGGTCCTGAAAAAACTGGTGAATCGCAAATGCCATCCTGCTCCTGACCCGAAACACCGCGCCGAACAGATTGGAACGAGGGCGGAGGTGAGCAATGGATCGCAGGAATTCCATCGAATGCCCTTTCTTCTGCAGGGGAAAGTCCTCTTCCGCCATGCCTAGGACCTCGACGGCGGTCGCCTGCATTTCCCATCGTTGTCCTTTGCCCTGCGACTCCACCACATTACCAGTCACGGCTATGGAAGCTCCAGTGGTCAAGTAGACAATGCTCTCTTCGTAGCCGTCCAGCGTCGCATCCGCCACAATCTGCAAGTTAGCGAGACAGCTGCCATCGTTGAGCTCGATAAATGAAAATGCTTTGGAATCCCGCTTGGTTCGGACCCAACCTTTGACCTGGATTTTACCAGGAGAAGATTCGCTCTTGAGAACTTTGACGATGGAGGTGCGGCTCATGTGAAATCAGTATCGAAATCACAGCCCGATTTTCAACCGCTTTCACGGGGCGTCCCCAATATCTTCCAGCAAATAGCGAAATCCGAAAAAGTCTTCGCGGGAATCCATCGGCACCGGATTGCGATAGTGTAGCGAGAGACGTTCCTGCTCGTAGGTGTTCCAACCACCACCACGCACCACCCCGAGATCGTGACCGCCGCTGCCATAACGGTCGGATACCCACTCCCAGACGTTCCCGGAAAGATCGTGCATTCCATTCTCCCGCGGACCAAGGCTGCCAATCACCGAAGTCGCCGGAAAATTGTCGTTGTATCCGGCAATCACATAATTCCTGAGCAGTCCGGAGGCCGATTCATCGGCGTAGTTGCCACTTCCGCTGGGAGGCGGCCAGGCATCACCCCATGGGTATTGGGCCTGCCTCTGGCGACCGCGCTCTTCCGGGGTGTTTCCGGATTCTCCGGTGATCCCGGCGAACAGGCTCCATTCCACATCGGTCGGCAAACGATAGCGCTGCGTTGGCCGAATCATATCGAAGCTGCGCTCCCTCAGGGTCAACCAGTCACAGAAAGCCTGAGCTTCGTTGCGAGTAACGCCGGTCACCGGGTGATTCAACTCCTGCGAAATCACCGTTACAGGCATAGAAATCTGCATGTCGGTAACGTAGTCACGATAATCCATCAGTGGTGTTTCGTATGAAGCCACCAGTAGATCACCGACCGGCACCAGCGCCATCCCCAGGCTGTTCGTCCACGAAGACCCGAAGACAACCGACTGGTTCGGGACCAGCTGATGGTTCACGGGAACAGGGATCACGTTGTTAAGCTGACCAGCTACGGTCAACAGCTGATATCCAGGCATGTCCAGTTGGAATTCGTAAGGTCCCAGTCTCAGGTTGCTGATTGTTTCCTCGGTGTCACCGATGACTTTTCCATTCTGGCGAATCAAGGCCCCCGTAGGTTCGGAGTTTAGAAGAATCGTTCCCATCCGGTTATCCACCACAAGCTTAAAATCGTGATTCCCCAGTGTCTCGGAACCATCTATGGGGCGGTAATACTGTTTCGAACTCAGGTAACCTGAACCACGATCCACCTCGGTCATCCAGTCGGCAAAAGCCCATCGTCCCTTTTGATCTGTCACCAGAGCCAGCCCGTCCCTTACGCTCGAAGGCAGCAGCTGACCCGTGGCAGAATTGAAGGTGTCGAACAGTTGAGTCGAAACACTCTCAACAGTTACCGAGTTCCTAGTGTAGTCCGGTTCAAATCTCACTCCGAGGGAATTGACCCAACTGGTTCCGGGCGCGGGGCGCCGATCTTCGATCAGTGACTTCTCCACCACCACGAATCCCTCTTTCACCATCGTCTGGTAAACCAGGTCGTGATACCCAGGAAATTTCAGTACGATCTCCACTGCCCCAACCGGAAGCACCAACGGCCGCGGCGTAATTCCGACTTCTTCGCCATCGACCCAGACAGTCGCTCCGCTTGGTCGGCTCATGAGCTTGATTTGGCCTGCTACCTTCTCGGCCACAACTGTAGTGGCATTCTTGTCAGGATCTTCCTTCGGATCAATTTCTGCCACTGGATCATTTTCAATAATCTTTGGATGGTCCTTCGGATCTTCCGAACCAGTATCGATTTTGGGTGGTTTGATATTGGTATTTACCTCATCTCGAATCACCACCTCGTCATTGATCATGTTGTCATTCTCGTCATCAATGATGGTAAAAGCTCCCTTTCCCGACTTTCCTCCTTTACCCCCACCACCATTGTTGCTGGTGTCGGCCGCCTTCCCCTTCCCTTTCCCGTCGGGATCTTCCTGGCCGGCATCACTTGCGCCATTGCCCGCGGTATTGCCTGCGATGCTCGTCCCGCTCGCGGAATCGTTGCCGCTAATGGTCGTCGAATTCCCGCTTCCTTTGCCTTTACCGCTGAGATGATCCGAGTTGTCATCCCAGAACTTACGACTGTCCTTCCAAACCCAATAGCCGCCGTAGCCAGTAATCGCGAGCAGCCCCAGCACCATGATGGTCACCAGAACATTCCTGACCTTGCTCCCTTTCCTGCCTGAACGGTAGCCATGACTTCCTTCGATCACCTCGCGCAGAGCGATAGCGAGCGCCCGGGCAGATTCATATCGCTTTCTCGGGTCGGGTGATCCCGCCCGGCAAATCACGGTGTTCAGCCCCCGCCATTCATCGCGGTTGACCGTAGGATGAATTTCAAGGTTGGTGGGGAGTTCAGGGAAATCGAGGCGGTCCTTTTTGGTGTGGACCTCGTAAAGAACCATAGCCAGAGAATAGAGGTCCGCCGAGCTGGTCCCAGGTCCCTCAGGAGGCACATAGCCCTCTGTCCCCACGTAGGTGCGCTGACCTGACTGAGCCACCAATCCCACGTCAGCTAGCTTGGGGACACCTTTCACAAAAATGATATTCGATGGCTTCACATCGCGGTGGGTCAGTCCCGCCTCGTGAAGATGGCCTAATGCTCCGGCGAGGGAGATTCCTAGGTTCACCGTATCGAGAATGGATTTCGCCCCGGTAGCCTTCATCTCGGAACTAAGTGTATTGGCTCTGTAGGTTTCCGGATCGATATTTTCGGGCTCACCGTTTTTATCGTCGGCGAGTTCCATCACATAGTAATAGAAACCGCCCTCGTCATCGCGCCCCACGTGCAGAACGTCAACCAGTCCCGGATGATCTTTGGAAACCTGCTCGTATCGCTGAATTCCCTCGAATTCGCGCTCAAAGGTTCGCTCGTATTCAAAGTCCTCCCGCCTCACGATTTTGATGGCCCGGAACATACCGGTGACCGACTGTGCGAGAAAGACTTCCCCATAGGCACCTCCACCGATTCGGCCGAGGATTTCAAAGTTGGGGATCGAAGGGTTGTTTGAAAAATCCGGAATACCTGAAATTTAGCCGATTACGGAATGGTTTCCACCGCTAAGAGGTTAACGAAAAGCGCCAAACTCTTTTCTAAGATTCTCCGCTATGGCACTGTCCTACCCCTCAAGGACGCTGTCCTGGTCCGCCAAATCGGGCAAATTAGCGAAGAGGGCAATTTCAAAAACGGTGTCTGAAGGAATCTCTTTTCCCTCCCAGCCAGAAGCCTGGCTACTTGCAGAATCCTTTCCCGGATCGCTGATACGGTGCCCAAATCCCCAACCGCCATAGGTAAAACGTGTCTCCACCTCGTTGGGACAGAATTCAGAGAACATCCCGAGATGGCGGGCACCGTAGAAAAGTTCATTTGAAGCATTGAATCCCACGGCATCACCGTTACCCCCATGCTCGTAAGTCTCCTGATCAATTTTGGAAAAGACTCTCTCCCCCGTATCCATCCGCTGAATGCCAATCCAACGGGCCCATGGTGGCAAGTTCGCAAGGGAACGCGCCCGGCAATTCAACCCGCGATAAACGTCTTTCCCCCACAACTCCACGTCATTAGAACGAAAGATCACCATCGAGCCCTGCTCGTCCTCCTCTTCCCCATTTACCTCCGCCACAACTGACGGAGCGGATTCGTTTTCGCTTAGCGCTTCTTCACTGCCATTAGTGAACCTGGGGAAATCCTGTGACCCCAAGATAATGGGTTCATCAGATCCAGATTCCCCGTCAACCACATCGAAAACCGGCTCCTCGATATCTACTGCTTCGATAGCAGCCACAGGGGCGGAACCCTCCAGTGGCTCGGACTCCTCAACAGGTGCTTCCAACCCTTTCAAAGCGATAATTAATGCAGAAAACTCGTCACTCAAAGATTCCGAGGACGAGCGCTGCAGCGAACCGGTATTGGACCCGTCAACTAACAGGACGTTACGCAATGGCTCGTAAACCTCTTCCTGTCCGGCGCCCAACAAATCGCGAATCCCCCGGTCAGTTTCGTTCGCAAGAACAGACATATTGGCATTCGAAAACTCGAGTTCAGATCGGACTTGCTCAAATCGCTCGAGAAGGGAGTCTTTCTCCTCAAGCAGCGAGAACTGTGAGTGCTTGAGGTCTTCTTCGATAGCGGTCACTTTATTGCTGATCGGCCGCAGAGCATCGCGCAATTCCTTCAAGCGCTCCGCCTGCCCGTTTGCCATTTCGATGCAGGCGTTCAATGCATCCGGTCGAGGCATACCGTCGGATTTGAATTTCTTCAGTCTTCCTGTCACGAGGGATAACCGTGATAGATCAGTTCCCACACGCGCCCTCATCGATCGCAATCCTTCTGCGAGGGCAAAAAAGCGGGACCGCACTTCAGTTTCAGTTCCGCCATGGCTGATCGCAAAACCTTCGAGGAATCTCTGAAGGCGGAGCTCGCGCTCAACTTCCTGGCGCTCCAGCAGAATCAGCTTCTCATGACGCCAGTTCAACTCCTCAGAACCATTGGCTCCCGCAGCGACGCTTTCATCTTCCCCAGTCGATTTTCTCCCCGAGGACCCAGCCATCAACCAGCCAAAGAACAAACCAAATAAACCCGCACCGATGATGATCAAAGACATATCGGTAGTTAAGGTTTCCTGAAAATATTGGACCCACTCTTCCATGGTAGGAACCGCTAGATCTAAAAATATCAATTAGCAGATCGACAAAAAAATCTCGGGAAGCGGCTTACTTGCTTTCGATGGATTCTATACTCTCAAACAGGATCCATGTCCCGCCAAGACAATAATAATTCATCAGCATTTTCCATGAATATGAAACAAGCTCACGCAATCGGGGTATTCGCTCACAGAGGCCCACCTTCGACATTGTCGACCAAAAAAATTCCCATTACGATGCGCGCCATGAAAACCTCCGCTCCCCTTTTGCTTACCCTTTTCGCGGCCTGCGGCCTACCTTTGATGCAGGCTGAAGAGCTGACCCCAGCTCAGGTCAAATCGATTAAAGAAGAGATCAAGGCCCTGCGGGAGACGCTCGACGGGCACCTTTCCCAGCGAAACAGCAGCGCAGGTCAGGTATTCGCTCAGGCATCTTCAGACCCAAGGGCGGCTATGGCTCTCTACCTCGACTGTCACAAGGTGGTTCATTATGACCGCGAGGGACGCCCTGAGTCCGATTTCCGCGCGTGGAGAGACGGGCATGAGGACCGCATCAAAGACGACCAGTTCCTCGAATCCCTGACGATTCAACTTCGCTACCTTGCCCTCAGCTGCCAAGCCGCGGAAACGCAGGAAATCGAATCCATTTTTGGATCGCTCATGGCTTATGTCGACGGCCTTAGTCGTCTCGAGGAAATGCCCACCAACGCTATCACTAGTTCAGTGGCTGACTCTATCTTCGCGGAGCGCTACGATCTGGTCGGCCTGCTGAGCAACAACGAAAACTGGGAATCCGTGCCTTTCAATATCGGCGGTATCTACGACAAGACTATCCTGCCCTTCCTCCGCGAAAAGCAGCCTGAAGCCCTCATAAATGCCTGGGACAAACGAATCGAGCAACAATCCCGAATCGTGGCCATGATCGAGGAGAGAAAGCAGGAAGCGCTCAGGGGACTCGACCGGGAACAGGAGCGTAGGGCCCGAGGCAACCAGAATCGCCAGGGTGGGATGATGGGCGAACTTGACCAGGATGACTACATCGCTCGCACCCTCCCCAAGATGAAATGGGCGAAGCTGAAGGATCACTTTAGCTATGTAGACGAAGTGATGGGAGCCAAAGCAATGCTCGATTACGTGCAGGAGCACATCACGCATGAACTTGGAGAAGAATTCTTTAACGATTTCTCAGAACTGATCAACGGAATGAACGCTGGAGAATCGAGCGCTCTCGAAGGCGAATTCGAAAGCAACTAATTCCATTGATTACGGATCACTAAGCCGTAATCAATTTCTTCAGATCCCACCCCTCGCGGTAGTCCCGCGAGACCCACTGGTTTGCCTCTTCCCTGTTGGTGAATTTCAGGGCGTCTGCGTCCCACTTCAAAGTCTCGCCCGGGAAGCGGATCGCGATATTGGCAAGCAGGATCGTTTCGGTCAGCAAACCACCATAGTCGAACCCGTCTGTCGGCTGCTCCTCTAAAATGCAGCCATCGATCCAGTCGTGGTAGTGATCTCTCCCCTCCGCCATTTCGTAGTCATCCGAATATCCTGTCTCCGTAAAGTAGAGACGCGGCGCTCCAACATGAGGAATCACCAGTGATCCCGTTTCGCCCAGAATGAGCGAGCCACTTCTCGGCAATGCTTCCCGATCAGGAAGGTGTGACCATCCAGTTGATGGCAGGCGACCACCGTCATTCCAGGTAATTCGAATACGATCATTCTCGGTGAATTCCGTCCCGGGAACGGTGAAACGAAACGTGCTCTGAGCAGGCCAAACCTCTCCATTCATCCCGCTGTGCTCCGCAAAATAATCGTTCGGCGGCCCTTTGATTTTCAAAGCCGTGAAGACAGGATCCAGAATGTGACAGCCGAAGTCGCCAATCGCTCCACCACCAAAATCCTGCCAATCCCGCCACCCCCAGGGGTGATAACAACGCTCCGCCGCGCTATATGGCCTCATCGGAGCCACCCCGATCCAGCTGTCCCAGTCGAGGGAATCCGGGACCGGATCTTCACCCTTTGGCCGACTGATGTGCCCGCTCTTTCCGTGCCCTGTCGCTCCCGACCAGCTGTCGACCCGTTTCACTTTGCCAATCCTGCCAGATTGAATCAGCTCCACGGCAGTCCGGTAAAACTGGTGGGAATGGATCTGGTTGCCCATCCGGGTAATGACTCCAACATCTTTAGCCACCTTCGCGACCTGTCGCGCCTCCCAGACGTTGTGAGTGAGCGGCTTCTGACAATAGACATGCTTGCCCATCTTCATCGCCATGATGGAGCAGTAGGCATGCATGTGGTCCGGTGTGGAAACCGTTACCGCGTCAATCTCGTCGCCCCTCTCGGTGAGCATCTCCCGAAAGTCCTGATAGATGGGTGTGTCAGGACTGATCTCTTTAACTCTCAACGTACGTTCGAGGTCCACATCGCAGAAGGCGACGTACTTCTGGTAATTGTGAGCCGACATGGCCTTGATGTCGCTGAACCCTTTCCCGTCCGAGCCGATTGAAGCCAGTTGCAGCTTGGAATTCAAATTCTGCCCCCGAACAAAGGCGGGGGCAGCAACAGCAGCCGTCGCTGCAGCACTTTCTTTTAGAAACTGACGGCGATTGGTCATGCCACAATCCAACCGAATTCTGGACGAAGTGGTCGATCCAGAATTCACCCGCATTCGCGGCAAACTGCTACGGGACAAAAAAGAACTACTGTGTTCTCACTTTTTTCTTTGCCCCTTTACCCTGCCGATCATCCACCGGGATCTCATATTGATCCTGCAGTAGCTCCAACCCTTTCATCATCCGCTCACGCACCTCGACCATCTCGGGGTTGTGGTAAACACTTCCCATCTCGTTGGGATCGCGTTCCAGATCGAAAAGTTCCCAATCATCGATTTCCTCCTCAGGGAACCGGATCAGCTTGTAACGTCCATCAGTCAAGCCGAAGTGGAGTGCTACTCCGTGACCTCCGCTTTCATAGTAGTGATAGTAGTGAGTCTTGCGCCAGTCTTTCGGGGTGTTGCCCTTCAGAATAGGAACGAGGGATGGCCCCTGAAGATCACCTGGAATCGTTGCACCAGCGACATCAAGAAAGGTTGCCGCAAAATCGAGGTTGGAAACGATATCCTGATCATTCACTGAGCCCGGCTCGATCTGCCCCGGCCAACGAGCCAGGAGTGGTGTACGGAAGCTCTCTTCGTAGATCCAGCGCTTATCGAACCATCCGTGTTCACCAAGATAGAAGCCCTGATCCGAGCTGTAGATTACGATGGTGTTCTCGGTAAGATCGTTTTCATCGAGATAAGTAAGGAGACGCCCGACGCTTTCATCGACCGCCTTCACACAGCGGAGGTAATTCTTAATGTAACGCTGGTAGTGCCATCGGGTTCGTTCCTTGCCAGTCAAGTTTGCTGCGAGATAGGCCTCATTCTTCGGACGGAAGAATCCGTCAAAAATCTCAAACTGCTCCGGAGTGAACTTGCTCGAGTATTTGATCATGAGGCGGTGGTCACCCATGTGATCCGCGATTCCCATGGCATGCTGCGACGCAGCCTTGCTGCGCCCAGAATAATCATCGAATAAGGTCAGGGGCTCCGGCACCTCCACATCTTCGAGAAATTCCAAGTGACGAAAAGCTGGCTCCCAGCGTCCGTGGGGTGCCTTGTGCTGACTCATCAGGAAAAAAGGTTTGTCGGGGGCGCGCTGATCGAGCCACTTGATCGTCTGGTCCGTGATGATGTCGGTGGTGTAGCCCTCGTGACTGACGTTTTCCCCGTTGGTGATCAACATGGGGTTGTAGTACTGCCCCTGGCCCTTGAGCACTTCATAGTGATCAAAACCGGTCGGCTCGGACTTCAGATGCCACTTGCCCACGATCGCAGTCTGATAGCCCGCTTGTTGCAACAGCTTTGGCGCAGTTTGCTGTGAACCATCAAAAATATCGCCGTTGCTACGAAAACCATTGAGGTGAGAGTACTTACCTGTCAGAACCACCGCGCGTGATGGGCCACAGATTGAATTCGTCACGTAGGCTTTGCGAAAGAGGATTCCTTCCGCCGCGAGGGTATCGATATTAGGTGTCGGAGCCAGTTCAGCGAGCGGACCATCATATGCGCTGATCGCCTGAGTGGCGTGATCATCACAAAAGATAAAGAGTATATTCGGCCGCTCTGCACCCCGCGTCGTCGAGATCAAAGTTGCCAAGAGACTTCCTGCCAAGAGAGCCAGCGTTTTCATGCAACTTCTAACGCGTATGCGCGTGGACCATGCAACCGTTTCTCATT
>PKCI01000148.1 GCA_002862135.1 Verrucomicrobiota bacterium
ATAGCATCGATAAGAAACGTCCGAAGCCTGCCGAGGTCAGATTTGGCGGCAAGGAGATATTCTTTTTCCAGCATCCTCGCAAAAAAACCCTGCACCTCATCGGCGGCGTCCTCTGGTGACGCGCCTTCACGTCTCACGTAAGCGTAGAGTGGATACCAGTAACTCTCGCAAAGCTTACTGAGGGCATGGAAAGATTCCGGGGCCTCTTTATCAGCGGCCCGTCGAACCAGGCTCCAGTTCGTCTCCGGAAAACTGGAATTCCCCGTGTTTCCGGTTTCACTGGCTTCCCCATCTCCACTCATAATCGTTTCCGAAGGTGACTAACAAAGCGTCGAACACAACTGGGAAGCAACTCTAAATCAAAAAGTCTGCGCGTGAACTCACGGCTGCTTCAATTCGACACAGATCAACTCGCGGTCATTACGGGCAAATATCTGAGTGCCGGCGAAGGCAGGGTGTGACCAAAGAACGGTTCCTTCCTCCCGCTGCTTCAAGGGTGTCGTGGCATCGATGATCTGGACACGATCGATCTCGCTGTATCCTTCCGGCGTCAGCTTCGCCATGACCAGTTCTCCGCGCTCGGTCAACATCCAGGTTATTTTCCCGTTTCGAACCATGAAACCCGTGCCCCAGCGACCCTGAGGCACTGCCTCGAGATTCTCCCAGACCCTATCTCCGGTTGACGGATCAAGGCAGCGCATCTGGCCATAGCTGTCGATCCCGTAAATGTATCCGCCATAGATATAAGGAGGGCTGATCATGTTGTGTAGCGCATCAGTGGTGCGCTCATTGATTCCTTTCCGTGCCCACAACTCCTTCGCAGCGACAGTATCCTGCGACAACTCAATCAACCTGGAACCATCGTAGAAAACCGAGAGAAACATCAGCTTTCCGTCTTCGCTCACTGCTGGACCGGGGACATTGATAGGCATTTTGTTAGGATGCGTCGGGATGTCCCAGTAGACGTCGCCAGTGGCAGCATTCATTCCGGCGATCCGCATGCCGGTCCAGACGACCACCACGCGCTTCCCGTCCTGCTCCACGATAATCGGGGACACATAGGATGCTTTGTCGGGAAAAGCACGCCAGATCTCATTTCCGTTGGCCAAATCGAGACCCACAACACAGGCACCTTCCCCAGGAGCAGCGGCTTGCAAGATAACCACACCATCCTCCACCAGGGGTGACGAAGTCAGCCCCCAGATCGGCATATCAATCTTGTAATGCTGCGACAGATCTTTGGCCCAAATCAGCTCTCCCGTTTCAGCATCAAGGCAATGCAGGTGTCCCATCATGCCCAAGGCAAAAGCCTTGCTGTCTTTCACAGTGACGCTCGAGCGAGGACCAAAATCGTAGCCGACGTCGCGATACTCACAGGCATATCGATGGACCCATTTCTCTTTTCCGGTCGCCCGGTCCACGCATACCACCCGCTCGACCGGCTCGGAATCACTTGGCAGACCGCGATCGAGGAGATAAACCCCATCACCCGCAACAGTCGGACCGCTGTAACCGGCTCCCACCGGAGCAGACCACACCCGTGGCAGTGGATCCGGCATCCCATCGAAAGACTCCACTACGCCCTCAGCATTCCACAGACCGGAGCGATCCGTCCCCCGCCACTCAGGCCAGTCTTCCGCCGAAACTGTTGCAAACCAACATATTATCAGGGCACCAATCACGGATGAACGGATCATTCCATCACTTGTTTTCGAATGGATCATGCCCATAGAATACACTCCTCCCCACGAACTTGAAATGTCGAACCTGAAAAGAAGCGGCCAACTCCGATGGCCCCCCAGCTATCTCCGCAACCGCGGGCAGATGACGCGCGGCCAGAAGCGGGCGCTACAAGAATGGTGGCCGGCTTACGGAATCACCTTCCGGCATGACGAAGTGATCGACCTTGGTCAGCACTTTGACTCCGACGGGCCACTTGTCATTGAAATCGGATTCGGCATGGGGGACCACCTCGTTAACCTTGCGACCTCCTTACCCGGGCATCGCATTCTCGGCATCGAGGTTCATCGACCCGGGCTTGCCGCCGCCACCCAAAAAATCCATGATGCTGAGCTCTCGAACGTACGGATCATGCGAGGAGATGCCCGACTCATCCTGACCGATCACCTCGCCGGACACATTGCTGATGCCGTCATTATCCAGTTTCCCGATCCCTGGCCAAACGAAAGTGACGCGCACCGACGTATCGTCCAGCCGGGAATGATAAATATCGTCGCTGAAAGGCTGAAACCGCAGGGCGAGCTCCTCATTGTGACCGATGTCGACACCTACGCGGAGCACTCGAAAAACGTCATGAAAGAGCTCAACGCTTGGATGTCACTCGAACACTCCTCTTATCAAGATCATCGCGTGATCACAGCTTACGAAAGGAAAGCCATCGACGCGGGTAGGAGCATCACGGAGCTGGGCTTCCAACTTCTCGACTGAAACCTATCCTTCTGCCGCGCCTTCATCAGGGCGTCGATACCACATCCCGCAGAGTTTTTTGCTTCGCGTGGCCCAGGGAAAAAGTAAGAAGAGGCCAACCTGCATGACAAAGTCCTTTGTCGAAAACCAGGAGGATTTGCGGGCCGAAGTCACAACGGTCTCACCTTCGAGGATACGAAAGTCGAGACCACGCTTCTTGCCCCAGGTTTTGATCCGTTTCGCCAGCCAGACTTCTTCGCCGGCGTAAACCGACTCATCAAATCCGCCGACGGCATCGAAAGCGTCGCGCCGACAAAAAAAGAAACTCCCTGCCGCCAAATGCCGCATCACAGAAACCCGGTTCCAGGTTCTCACGATCCACCCGACCATCGGAGTCACCGGCTGATCCATGAGGACGCGCGCGCCACCCCCTGCTACCTCCCCCAATTCAAGGTTGTCGAGCGCTGCCCGCAGCAGATTTTCCGTGATCAGGGTATCAGCATCCACAAACACGAGATGCTCGATCTGCTTCACTGAATCAGCACCCGCGTTCCTTGCCCTCGCAATCTGGTTGTGAGGTTCAAAGACGACGAGGTCGGCACCGTGAGTTTTTGCTACCTCCCCCGTCCGGTCAGAAGAGTTATTATCGACCACCACGACAGTGCCGGATCCCGGCATGGCCGAGACAGCTTCCCGAACCGATTCCAACGTCGCAGCGAGGTAATCCTCCTCGTTGTAGGCTGGAATGATGATCGCGAAATCTTTCATGGAGACAGTCACCGGAATCTGACAGACCTGCCTGTGGAAAGTTCAATGCTTTCCTCCAGTTGCCGCGATCCCAGCTACGCGGCACAGTAGCTGAACTGATGACCGAGTCCACCCCGCCCCGAAAAATCATCCATGTCGACATGGATTGCTTTTACGCGGCCATCGAGTTGCGCGAGCGACCCGAGCTGGCAGGCAAACCGGTCGCGGTCGGCGGCACCAGCGGTCGTGGAGTTCTCACCACCTGCAACTACGAAGCCCGCAAGTATGGCTGCCACTCCGCCATGCCAGCTTTCAAAGCCCGCGAACTCTGCCCCGACCTCATCATGCTCCCGGTCCGCGGTGATCTTTATCGGAAAGAATCTCACCGCATCCGTAAAATCTTCGGCCAGTTCACCAAACTCATCGAGCCACTTTCCCTTGACGAGGCTTACCTCGACGTTTCCCACCTCAACTCGACCGCCGCCGCCGTTGCCTGGGAAGTTCGCCACCGCATTCGCGAGGAGACCCAACTGACCGCCTCTGCGGGCATCGCGAAGAACAAGTTCCTCGCCAAGATCTCGAGTGACTGGAAAAAGCCCGACGGCCAGTTCGAAGTCACCGATGAAACACTCGACGGCTTTCTTCGCGACCTACCGGTGGAGAAGATATGGGGCGTCGGTATGCGGACAGCCGAGCGACTTCATGAAGCCGGTATCACGACCTGCGGCGCCATGCAGGAACGTAGCGAAATGGAGCTGGTCCAACGCTTTGGTAAATTCGGCCGGTCTCTCTATCGCCTTTGTCGCGGCATCGATGACCGCCCCGTTAATCCCAATCGCGAACGCAAATCGCTCAGCAATGAACGCACGTTTTTTCAAAACCTGCAAAGCGTCGAAGAGGGACTGCTCAAGCTGGACGAGCTCGTTGCTGAACTTTCCGAAGACTACGCCGCAGGACACACAGACCGCGATATTCGGGAGTGTGTCGTGAAGCTGAAATTCGAGGATTTCCAGATCACCTCAGCCCAGAGACCCGGCGAAACCATCGACGTTGCCGTCTATCGGGAACTCCTCGAAGAAGCCTGGGGCCGCGGCGACGGCAAATCCGTCCGACTGATCGGGGCAGGCGTCCGTTTCCGTCCTTTATCCAGCGGGGACGAGCTGCAGTTGGAAATGTTTTAAATTGAGCCCCGCGCGGTTGGCCCTATCGTAACTGTCACCCCTCACCATATCTATGGATTACCTGGAAAAAGCCCGACGCGTTATTTCACTGGAAATGGAGGAACTGGACCGCCTCCTCCAGCGGATCGACGCATCATTTGTCGCCGCCGTGGAAGCCCTCAAGACCACTGTTGAACAAGGTTCCAAGGTCGTCATCGTTGGTGTCGGTAAATCTGGAAACGTCGGCAACAAGCTCGCCGCCACGCTCAATTCCACCGGTGCCCCCGCCACCGTTCTCAACTGTCAGGACGCACTCCACGGTGATCTCGGCCTCGTCAATGCCGGCGACAGTGTGATCGCCCTAAGCTATTCCGGCGAAACCGCGGAGCTCCTCACGCTGCTGCCTCACTTGAAGCGCCGTGGTGTTCATCTCATTTCCATCACCGGCAAGGTCAATTCGACCCTCGCCAAGGCTTCTGACTGCGTAATTGACATTCACGTGACCCGCGAAGCCTGCCCGCTCAATCTCGCCCCAACATCGAGCACGACGAACACGCTCGTGATCGGAGATGCACTCGCCATGGTGCTGATGGAAGCCCGCGGACTGACAAAAGATCACTTCGCCGAGTTGCACCCCAGCGGCTCCCTCGGCCGCGCCTTACTCCTGCGGGCCACGGATATCATGCGCACCGGAGACGATTTCGTCGTGGTGAATCCAGAAGTTCCAGTCATCGAGGTGATCAACAAGATGACCTCTTCACGAGCTGGGGCGGTCGTCGTTACCGGCCCGGATGGGAAACTCGCCGGTATTTTCACCCAGGGAGACTTCGCCCGGTCTTTCCGGAGCGGAGATACGAGCATTGGCGAAAAACCGGTTGGGTCGGTAATGACTGAAAAACCGGTTCACGTCACCAGTGATCGCCTTGTTGGCGAGGTGCTTCGTATTCTCGAAGATCATCGCATCGACGATCTTGTCGTCATCGACGACAACGGAGCACCTTGCGGTATGATCGACACGCAGGATCTCACTCGAGTCCAGGTCGTGTAATCCGACTTCACTCCGGCCACGTCGTCAGAAGCCATTCCGCCCCGCCTTCGCCGGCGGAGACCTGCGCACCATCCGTGCCCGCAGGCACGATGAAGAAATCCCCTTCCACCAAGTTGGTGCCACCGACGGACAGCTCGCCAGAAACGATCGTGCCAATTGCAAAACGCCCCTCGAGTTGCCCCTCAATCGAGTCACCGGGGTTCACCACGTGGCGTTCGAGTCGGAAATGCTCGCAGTTGGTCAGCAACACTCCTTCCGGCTCGTCCATGTCAGGCTCAATATCATCAAAATCGATACACTGGAGAGATTCTTCGACGTGGAGTTCTCGCATCGAGCCGTCCAGACCAGGTCGATTCCAGTCATAGACGCGGTAGGTCGTATCAGAGTTTTGTTGAATCTCATAGATCAACAGACCCGCACCGATGGCGTGAAGACGGCCACTCGGGATAAAAATATGATCACCTTTCTTCACGGGGATCGCATGAACACAAACTTCGGCCGTGCCCTCTTCAATCGCCGAGCGAAAATCGTCTGCAGACAAATGGCCTTTTAGTCCAACATAGAGGCAGGCGCCGGGTTCGGCATGGGCCACATACCAGACTTCTGTCTTGGGTTCACCGCCCAATTGATCCGCCACCGATGCCGGTGGATGGACTTGAATCGAAAGCTTGTCGCGCGCATCGAGAATCTTGCAAAGGAGAGGAAAGCGTTCTTCGTCCGGAGCCTCAGCCCCAAACACGGCGGTGCGCGTTTGCCGATCCGCCCAAAGATCGGTCAGGGTTCTTCCTTCGAGAGATCCAGCAACCACCAGCGAATCAGCCTCTTCACGGGCCGAAATCTCCCACGATTCACCAAACGGTGACTCTTCGTCCGGGAGTTTTCGTCCCAAGCTTGCCGACATCGCCCTCCCTCCCCAAACCCTGGTCTGGTAGATAGGCTTGAAGCGAATGACAGGATCAGGAAAGTTCGACATTTGGCGGGAGTTTCTGCTAGAGATACCCTAATCTAAGCAGGTTCCTTACCCAAATTACTCATTTTTTGCGAAAAGAACGGCGAATGAACGCAGAGATCAAAGAACGCTTCGACAGCTTTATCCAGAAACGCGGACTGCGCAGAACCGCGCAGCGCGATGTTATCGTTGAAGCTGCCTTCACAAAGGACGACCATTTCACCGCAGAAGAGCTTCTTGAAAAAGCCCGCAGGATTGACCCGAAAACCTCCCGGGCCACGGTCTATCGTACGATTTCGCTACTGATCGAAAGCCGCCTCCTTCGTGAGATCGACCTCGGGAGAGATGAACGCGTCTACGACCCGAATTTTCTCGAATCCCCTGATCACAATCACCTCATCTGCGTCGACTGCGGCAAGGTGATTGAGTTCGAAGATGAGAATACCGCCCTGCTCATCGACTGCATCACGAGGAGACTTGGCTTTCGCCCGACATCCAAGGCAATGCGTATCGAAGCCTGCTGTGACAAACTCCGCTCTGACGGCGTCTGCGAAAACCTCATCAAAATGCGTCTCGAGAAAGACCACTGATGCTACCCACTCGGTGGAAAACCGGGTTGAAAAACGAACCTCCTAAACGAAGGCAGAAGAATTATGTGGAAAGGCCGCTTCCAGACCGAAACATCCAATCTCGTTCAACGTTATGGCGAGTCGATCTCCTATGATTGGAGACTCTACGCATACGATATCGAAGGATCGATTGCCCAGGCCGCCGCGCTGCAAGACGCCGGCATCATCAACAAAACCGAAGAACGAGCCATCGTTCGGGGCCTCCGAGAGATCAAAAAGGAGATCGAGACTGGTGAATTCCGTTTCAAAACCAGCCTCGAGGATATTCACATGAATATCGAATCGGCCCTCACTGAAAAGATTGGGGCTCCGGGTGCGAAGCTTCACACCGCGAGAAGTCGGAACGATCAGGTCGCTCTTGACACGCGGCTTTATTGCCGGGCCGAAACCAAAGCCATCTTCAATCGCATCACCGCGATGCAGAACGCCCTTATCACCCTATCAGTGAAACACCCTGAAGCGGTGGTGCCGGGCTATACTCATCTTCAGAGGGGGCAGCCCGTTCTTTTCGCTCATCACCTCCTCGCCTATGTGGAAATGCTTGAGCGCGACAAAGAGCGCTTCCGCGATTGCTACAAGCGAATCAACGTTATGCCTCTGGGCTCGGGTGCCCTCGCCGGTTCTACCATCACCTTGAACCGTAACCTCGTGGCAGAGAAACTGGGCTTTCCGGCGATTACCCAGAACAGCATGGATGCTGTCAGCGATCGTGATTACATCGCCGAGCTCCTTTTTGTGATCTCAATGATTGGGATCCATCTCTCCCGCCTCAGTGAAGATGTGATCCTCTGGGCCTCAGCCGAATTCGGTTTCATTGAGCTCAGCGATGCTCACACCACGGGCTCCAGTCTGATGCCCCAGAAAAAGAATCCAGATGTGGCCGAGCTGACCCGTGGGAAAACCGGACGGCTCGTCGGCAACCTCATGTCCCTGCTGACAACGATCAAGGGCCTGCCCATGACCTACAACCGCGACCTGCAGGAGGACAAGGAACCGCTCTTCGATTCCATTGATCAGATCAAGCTCGCCCTCGAGGTCTTTGCCGAGATGATGGCTGTCGCCAAGATCCGCGAAGATCGCACCCAGGCCGCGACAGCCGATCCTTTCCTGCTCGCCACGGATCTGGCCGACTATCTCGTCCTGAACAAGGTGCCTTTCCGGGACGCCCACGAGATCATCGGTAAACTCACAGCCTACAGCATCCGGATACGGCGCGGATTTCACGATCTCACTCTCGAGGAATTCCAACAATTCTCTGATGTTTTCAAAGATGACGTCTTCAAGGTGCTGAATGTTAAGACCGCGTTGAGGGCCCGTAAATCAGCAGGTGCGCCGTCCCCGACCAATGTCGGGCGCCAGATTTCCCGCTGGCAGAAGCGCCTACATTCAACGAAACCCCTCTAGCGCTGTCTATGCTCGGGGGCGGGGAGGTGCTTTTCCCGAAAAAGTGACCCTTTTTTAGAAAGAAACGGGTGATTTCTACGCTCTACCAGCAGGAATGAGGGGAAATCACCACAAACCCAACCGGAACGAGCCGGAGGACGAGCTGGAATCTCTCCTCAAACGTCTCAAGCCCAGCCCGCTGGATGTCGGTCAGATAGATGATCTCAGTCGGGAATACGAGCGAGTTGCCACGGCCCAGGCCAATGCTCCCGGGCGCATCCAATGGAAACGGCTCATTCCTCTGGTTGCTGCTTGCGGGCTCGTCATGTGCGCCGTCGCCCTTCACCAGTTCGGTTACCGTTTCACCCGCGGCATTCCAGCGGAAAAAGCTCCTCCCACCCTCGCAAGCCCCTCCAGCCTGACCACGGAAAAACCTGACGCCACACCAGTTCCCACAGATCCGACAAACTCCCTCACCAACGATACCCTTTCCCACCGCTTTATTCCTGTTTCTTCTCGGGGAGTGCTGATCAACTCTTCCTCGCAGGGAGTCATCGAGACCAAAAACGGGCTTCGTGAGAAGCTTCACCTCGAGTTCGAAGATACCTACCACTGGCATGACCCAGGTACCGGAACTAACATCCGAATTTTTTCACCCCGCAGTGAAGAACTGACTGTTCCGCTTGAATCTTACTAACAGAAACACGTGACTGCTATGAAACCTCTTACCGTAACACTCACCCTTCTCGGCGCTCTCGCCTTTTCACTTCCTGTTCACCTCTCCGGACAGGACAAACCTAAAAAAGATCAGCCTGTCGAAAAAGAAAACGCTGCCTCGGCTTCAAAAGACAAGAAGCCGAGAAAACCCCAGCCGGATCAAGCCAACCAGAGGCAGAAGCCTACAGGTCCTCCCGCTAGGGCGGACCGTCCCGAATCACAGGAGAATACGCGCACCTGGCTCGGCATCATGACCGCAGCCGTCCCGCAGTCCCTGCGTGAACATCTTCAAATCGAAAATGGCTTCGGGATCCAGGTCCACCAGGTCGTTGACGATTCTCCCGCCGCCAAGGCCGGTCTCCGTCATCACGACATTCTCATACAGTTCAATGACCAACTGCTGATTTCTCCCGAACACCTTTCCATTCTCGTGCGACGCGAGAAACCGAGCACCGAGGCGGAACTAACTTTCATCCGCGTTGGCAAGAGGGAGACCTTGAACGTCACTCTCAGCGAATCGGAAGACGTGCGTCCCAATCCCTTCCCGCGCCCCGGACAAATGGATCTTCCAACCCCGCAGGCCGGCGGGAGAGAAGGTGGTCACCAGCACTGGCGTGAGCGCTACGATCAATGGCACAAGAACGGGCGACCCATACCACCGCAAGGCCGTTCCGGGACACCGGCCACACCTGTCAATCCTGACATATCCATTGAAGTTAAGCCGCCGGCAGTTAGCGTGAAATCTGGATTCCCCGTCAACATCATGGGCTACCACGGCGTCGTCAAAATCGACAATGACCATGGTGACATCACAATCGTCCGAATCGATGATGACCACACTATCAAGATCAACGATGCAGATGGCAAATCGATCTACGACGGCCCCTACGATCCTGCCAAAGGCAACGAAGGCCTTCCGAAGCTGGCTCGCGAGCAACTCAAGAAGATGAAGCTCGACGACCTCAAGATGCTCGGCCCAAAACCGACAAGTCCCAAGGGTCCCGAACAGGACAAGAAAGCGGACCAGGAAAAAGAAGGAACGCCGCTCTAGGAGAACTCAGAAGCCCGACGAAATCGAGGCTTTCATCCCGACCTCCCCGTCGCTGAACCAAATGAAATTCTACTGCACACCTTCGGCACCTGCGGCCCAGAGCACGGCGCGGGACGGCATGCGGATAAAGGCCTCTTCGCCAGAAGTGGCATCGGTGCGTCCATAGGTGGTTCCCGCGATGCGGGTTCCATTAACTTGTTCGACCAGATCACTGGGTGCTCCATGGCGTCCCGCTCGCTCACTGAAGTCGCCGGCACCTCCGTGCCCGACCAGACCTTTTAGATGATGTAGAGCTCATCTATGGGGGTTACTCAGTCGACGGAAAAGTCTTTCATCGCTGGATAATCCGCAGCGGTGACTTTCACCTGGTATTCCGCCTGGTGATCGTTACGCTTGCTCGCGACCCCGAGAAATTCGCGCTAGTAGCCGGCGTCGCGGTAGGTGTGCATGGCACAATGAATCACCACTGCTGGAACGCCTTCGCGGTGAGCTTGAGTGATTTTCCGGATGTAATCCGGATCGGTTGTTTTCGCGAAGCACTCATTGCGAATCACCGCGTCATAACCATCAGCCCAATTGGGATCGTTGTAGAGATCAATCTTCGCGGAATTACTCTTTCCGCCAACGTTGGCCAACTTCTGGATTCCCGATCCTAGAGCAAAAGTCTGATAGAGGTAATAGCAGCAAAAGCCACCTGTGATAATTAATGCCTTCACCGGATCACCGGAATAGAGCTCTTTCTTCGGCGGCTGCTTTTTGCCTTTTGCTTTCCCTTTGCCCGGTTCCTCGGCCACTGCAACACCGGCAATTAGAGCGGTTATCGCAACAAGAATGCTCGGAAGAAAACGAACTTTCATAGGCGAGGCGGAGCTGATATCACATTGCCCGATGTCCCAAAATGGCCTGATCAAGGTTGTCCATTCCGGCTCGACAAATTTCCCACCTATGCGGCTTCAATCAGGATTTCAGCATCGGCAGAAAGTGAACCGCGCGTCAGCTACGACGTAATGAAAAGAACTTCCTCCACGAACTCATCCAGGATGCACGTTGAGGAACCACTTTTACGGCTGCGCGACCTCCCTTAGCGAACAAAAAAAGGGAGAGCCCAAACAGACTCCCCTCTTCATTAAAAAAACAGGGGGCTTCAAACTGGATTACCCCTCAATGAGTTCGGGCCACTTGGTGTGGAAGAACTCGCCGGCAGGTTTGTCGGTGCGCTCGTAAGTGTGAGCACCGAAGAAGTCGCGCTGGGCCTGAAGCAGGTTGGCCGGCAGCACCTCGGAGCGGTAGCTGTCGTAGTAGCTCAGGGACGCGCTGAAAGCGGGTACTGGAATACCGTTTGTCACGCCTAAGGCAACGATCTCGCGCCAAGCAGCCTGGTTGTTGTTGAGGATATCGGTGAAGAAATTGTCGAGCATCAGGTTGGTGAGATCACCGTCACGCTCGTAAGCTTCGGTGATGCGGTTGAGGAAGCGGGCACGAATGATGCAGCCACCGCGCCAAATACGGGCACAGGAACCGAGATCAACGCCCCAACCGTGCACTTCGCTGACAACCTTGATGAGGTCGAGGCCCTGGGCGTAGGAAATAATCTTGGAAGCGTAGAGCGCGTCATGCACCTTCTGAACGAGCTCTTCCTTGTCCATGGATACTGCCGGATCCGGTCCCTGGAGAATCGGAGCCGCTGCGAGACGTTCATCTTTCTTGGAGGAAAGGATGCGGGCCTCAACCGCTGCATTGATCGTCGAGATTACCACTGCATTCGCGGCGCTGTTCATGACAGTCCAACGACCGGTGCCTTTCTGACCGGCCTTGTCGACGATGAGGTCGACCAGATTCTTGCCGGTTTCGGGGTCTTTCTCTTCAAAAATCTTGGATGTGATCTGGATGAGGAACGACTCAAGCGGACCTTCGTTCCACTTGGTGAAGATCTCAGCCATCTCATCGTTGGTGATGCCGGCACGCTTGAAGATCTCATAGGCCTCGCAGATGAGCTGCATATCCCCATACTCGATACCGTTGTGGACCATCTTGACAAAGTGTCCGGCTCCGCCGGTTCCGACGTGAGTCACGCAGGGAACGCCGTCGACCTTGGCGGTGATCGCTTCAAAGACCGGCTTGATGATCTCCCAGGAGCTCGCAGGACCACCGGGCATAATCGAAGGTCCTTTGCGGGCGCCTTCCTCGCCGCCGGAAACACCGGAGCCGATGAAGAGCAGACCTTTTTCTGCCAGCTCTTTGGAGCGACGCTCGGTGTGGATGAAATAAGTGTTACCGCCATCAATGATCAGGTCACCCTCTTCCAGCAACGGCACGAGGCTCTCAATCACTTTGTCAACAGCGTCGCGGTCGTTCGGGTCGCCACCGGCGGTGGATTTCACGAGGATCATCACCTTGCGCGGACGTTCGAGGCTGGCGACAAAATCCTTGAGAGTTTCGGCACCATAAAGGTTCTTGTCGAGGTTTTCGGCGATGAATTCTTTCATCGTCTCGGTCGTGCGATTGTAGACGGAAACGCGGAAACCGCGACTCTCCACATTCAGCACGAGATTCTGCCCCATCACGGCGAGGCCAATAAGTCCGAAATCGCTCTTGCTCATGTTAACTGTCCTTTGAATGTTGTGCGTCAAGACTACTCACGATTTCAGAAGCGCAAGCGCTCATTTCATATCATCGAAAACGGATTCTTCATGACAGGCACTCATTTCACTTGTTCGATTTCAGAGGAAACCATTGATGCTGTTGAAAGGACGTTTGCTCTGTCGCGCGTTCACGGGGCTGATCTGCGCTTTCACGGTGTGGTCCGAGGCCTCGAAGATGACAGAAAAATCACAGGAATCGAATACAGCCATTATGACAAAATGGCGCTGAACGAGTTGCTGAAGATCGGAGAGGCCATGGGCCGCAAATATCCAGAGCATCTCGCACACATCCATCACCGTCTTGGTTTCGTGCCCGCAGGTGAGCCGTCGATCATCATCCGGATCCAGACCCCTCACAGCGCCGAATCGTTCGAGATCAGTCGCGAGTACCTAAAGTGCATCAAGCAGACCGTCCCGATCTGGAAGAAGCCGGTCTTCGAAGATTAATCCGGAGGAATCGACCGTTGCCAGTGACGGCGGCAAGAGGGATGGTTCCGTTGTATGATTCTTCAATTTGGAGCCGGTAATTTTCTAAGGGCCTTCGCTGACCTCATTGTCCACCAACTCAACCTCATAACCAAGGACTCGCTCGGAGATATCGTTGTCGTCCAGTCCACTGGCAAAGAAAGAGCTGATGCGATCAACGCCGCAAACGGTAACTACCATGTCGCAATCCAAGGATTCCAGGACGGAAACACCATCGACGAAACAATTGAAGTCACCTCCATCGGTCGCGCCCTCCACGCCGGCAGCCAGTGGAGCAAAGTTCTTGAGATGGGACGCGACCCTGAACTCCAGATCGTTTTTTCCAATACCACTGAGGCGGGCTTTACTCTCGACCCGGCCGACGCGACGTATAACGGCGCCGTTCCCGGTTCATTTCCGGCCAAGCTGCTCGAAGTGCTCACAGAACGCATGCAAGCCGGGCAACCAGCCCCTTGGATCGTTCCCTGCGAGCTCATCGAGTCCAACGCAGACCGGCTTCGCGAACTCGTGCTTGAACAGGCAACCTTCTGGAACGCTTCTGAGGATTTAAAGCTGTGGCTCACAAATGAATGCCGCTGGGTCAACACGCTCGTTGATCGCATTGTGCCCGGCCCTCCCAAAGACCACAAGCTGCTCGGCATCGATCCTCTCCTCCTCAGCGCAGAACCATTCTGTTTTTGGGCCGTTGAAACCGACGACTCAAACTTTCCCCTAGCTCACCATCCTGAAGTGGTGGCTGCTCCCGACATTACTTCCTATACCCTGAGGAAAGTCCGCATTCTCAACGGTGCCCACAGTGCTCTTGTGAGTCGTGCTATCGGCACGCCCGAAGTCGAGACCGTTCGCGATTGCCTCGATCATCCGGAACTGAGGCCTTGGTTGGAGAAATTACTTTTCGAAGAAATCGTCCCCGTCCTCGAGGGACGCTGTGACGATCCTGCCGGTTTCGCGAGGGCCACCCTTGACCGATTTCGGAACCCTTTCCTCGAGCACCAGCTCTCTGCGATTGCTCTGAATCACGAATCAAAAGTTGCCATCCGACTGCAACCGACGCTCAAAGAATTCAGGGAGCGTTTCAACAAGGAACCACCCCTGCTCGGTGAGCTGCTAGGACCGGCCTGCGCAAGCCAAACATCATCGAAAATGGAATGAGCTTCCATCCAAACCCTGCTCATCGTTTCCCGGCTCGAAGGAATCGCTGTCAGTGTTAATGTGCTCTTTGTCTCAGTCTCCCTGGAGCGCAAAGAAGGTCAAGTGGAAGACCCAACCCTTTTTAGTCACCGGCTCTACGCTACTACCAAAACAAAAGTAACGACCAGGCCGAGTGCCATGAGAATGCCTGAGGCAAAGAACCAGTCAAAACTGGTTGTCCGGAACCCGACCTTCGGTTTCTCAACTACAGGTGGTTCAGCAGCAGCATTTGATTTCGGATTACAGGCGTGAGCGTAACCAGCGAGCATGTCCATGGAAGGAAGACGAATCCTTCGCGGCGCTATGCAAAAAATGATTTTCCAGAATCCTAGATCCCAGCGTGGAGACGAAGGATTCGCTTAAGCTCTTCGATCGCCCGCGGATCCCTGTAGGATTTATGATCCGTCGGAACGATCAATTCGGAGTCAGCCCCATCGAGATGGGAGCTCCAGTAATCCACAATGCCATCGGAGCTGTCAGGTGTGTCTCCTTTGCCACGGTCCCCGATGATCGAGTGGTACTTCACCCCCGCCTTGTGAGGCGACCTGTCCATCGCAAGCAGAATCGGTGAGTCCGGTCGTAAAGACTGAACGCTGGTCATCTTTTTCCCCTTCGGCTGATACTTGAGCCCTTCGCTGGAGCTCCGGGCCATGAAATCCTCCATAGAAAACAGCACATTGGAAGGCAACTTAGCAAGCTGAGACACAGCGCCAGCCAGGCCGGACGTCGCCATATTAGCACCACGATGGGGAGCAGAGAAGAAGACGGCACGCAGTGCTGCTTTATCATATTCAAAGAACAGTAAATCGCTCGCTGCCTGCTTGTTGGGCCAATCCGCCGAGACCACATCAAACGGCTGATCACTGATCTCCTGCCAGATACGATCGTCAAAATCGGTAATCAGCATGTTTGAAAGCACACCTCCCATGCTATGCCCTGCCACAACCATGTTTCTCGAGAGGGGGTCATCGCCTTCCGGATCATAGCGCTCGCGTAACTTCTTGAGTTGGTTCCGTTGAAACTCCGCTGACTCCGCGATAGCATACGATGTCGGATACCGAAACGCCAGGATCTGATATTTCCGAGCGATGTCAGGCTCCGACATCAGCTCAGGAACAATCTCACGCCAGATAATGGGGGCTGAAACGAGACCATGTGAGAGCAGGATAGGTATTCGGTCAGGATCGTATGGCTCCAACAGATAGATTCCTGAATCCTTGGCGCGCTTCCGCGCATTGAGGAATCCGAATAAGCCGGCCAGGACCTCATTCTCCCCGCTAGCCATGATAAGAATCGGTGCCGAGAAGTTCGCCGCCAGAGGAACGCTGCGACCTGCGATCGTAACCCTGTCCCGTTTCGTCGGATCATGGATTGCGAGAGAAACGAGGGTTCGGCGTTCAGCACCCTCGCCGATTTCGCCGGTGCTGTCGATCGTCAACGTGATCGGCATGTGAAGTCCCTTGGGCGTGTAGTTTGCCATTTCTTCGGCACGCTCGGGCTTATGATAACGAACACCGATCAGCGGTGCCCCAAGACCAAACCGGCTGATATTTTTCACGCCCTTTCCTCTCACCGCATCGGATGAAATAGCTTCATCGAAAAAATTGGCGGTAAAGTCCGAACTTGGATCCAGTCGGATTTCGAAGCGGTCCTCGCCACTGTTTAGATGATAGGGTGCTGGCCCGCTCCGACGTGGGTCATTACCCCAAACCTCCGCGAAACGAGCGAGTGAAGAATTGTGAAGTGTCAAGAGAGCCTTCTCTGCCTCGGACCGGGGAATCTTTTTCTGCGCGATAAGTAATTCACGACTCTCAATAGCAGCCTTAAGAAAGCTGCCGGCCGCATCTTCATTCTGCCCTTTTCTGGAATAGCGCTCTCCTGACTTCAACAATTCGCCAGATGTCGTTGCAACACTACCGACCACGGCAAGCGGCAGTTCGAGCAGGCTGGCCATTCCCTCGAGCTCCCGAGCCGACTCGATCCCCGCCTCGGTGACATCACTGGAATTATGCTTCGACTTCACCGTCGAACACGACGGCGAGAAAAATGCTAACGTTAAGAGCGCGGACAACGCGGCGTATCGCCAGAATCTAGAAGACGGACTGTTCCCCTCCAAAATCATTCAGTCTGCAGTGTTTGTGTGCATCAGGAGCGCCGCAACGCCCGGACGGGCATAAATCTCAGGTTAGTCAGGGAATTCTCAAGCCCCAATGAAGCCGACTGTCCCATCACTTCATCAGCGTTTTCGCTCCCGGAAAACGCCCACCGTAATGGATAACAAGGCCAGAATGACCGGTAAATTCAACATCGCTGCAACGCGATTCACTCAAATCGAACGTCCTACCCGGCCGAGACACGCCGTTGAATGATTCCCAATTACCGGTTATAATTTCTGGAATCCCCACTTTCATGCGCCGCATTTCCTCAATTGCTCAATCCGTTCTTTGCATTGCCGCCGTGTCAGGCATTGCGGCACTGCCCGGTTGCCGCACCATGGACAACTCTGAGGCGAAGGCTACAATCATTGATCCAGCGGCTTTCGCTGGAGCCGATTCAAATGCCGATGGCAAACTGTCTCAAGAAGAACTGGCCGGTCACCTTCACAAAGAAGCGCTGGCCGAGTTTGACCTCAACGAGGACAGCCACATCTCTGCCCAGGAGTGGGCGCTCGCGAAACCTTCCGCTGGTGACGAAGACCCCTTCTTTAACAGGCTGGATAAAGACGGCAACGGCAAAGTCGCCCGGGAGGAAGCCATCCTCTACATTACCGAACACGTCCAGTTCGGCGACTCATTCACTGACCTCGACCGGAACGGTGACTTCCACCTCCACTGGGAGGAGTTCGCCGAGAACGAGCCCGCCTCAGTCAGTTTCGTGCTCTTCTCGGTCAAAGAGTAGCCTCGGACGGCCAGAATGCGTCGATTTGACCCTAGTAAGGCCATATTATTCATAATTTTTATAATTTTTGTGTTTGTACGGTTGACAAGAAGGATCCATGAAGATTGAATGTTAATCATCTGTGAACTTATTGGAATCATGAAGAAACCAGCCGCCATTTTGTTTCTTACTCTGCTCTCTATTCCGGCTTTTGCCGCAGAGGGTCTCAGGACTCTTCCCGACACCGCAGGGGCAATGGGTATGGTGGGTGGCCGCCTTGCAGTCCTCGACGACGCCTCGGTGACCCGCCACAACCCGGCCACCCTGACCGACATCTCGGATACGCTCCTGACGGTGACTTTTCAGCCCTGGCACGGGAAAACAGATTTCGCCGGAGCTTTGGGTCAGTCCGATTCCATGATCGATCCATGGAAGCCGACCGGCAGCCTCTACATGGCTCACTCCATTAATGAAGACCTCACTCTTGGCTTTGGAGTCAACGCTCCCTTCGGTGTTTCTATTAGTTGGCCCGATGTGGGTGCCTTCCGCTACTTCGGTGCTTCCGACGTGATGCTTCAAACTATCGCCTTAAACCCCGCTCTCGGTCTCAAGATCAACGACGACGCCTCCATTGGTGTCGGTCTCGACATTTACCGTTCTGATCTCATGCTGAAGCAGCGCTTTCCATGGGCGCTAACAGCCCCGGGACTTCCCGATGGCACGATGGACTTTGAGGGAAACGGTTGGGGCATCGGTGCCTACTTCGGCATCAATTTTGACCTCGGCGACCGCCAGCGCCTTGCCGTTGCGGGTCGCCTGCCCGTGTCGGTTGACTACGAGGGCACTTTCACGATCAACAACATTCCCGGCCCCGGTGCCGCTCTTCCGACCAGTCCCTTTAACTCTGAAATCGAGCACCCCGGAAGCGTGGGTGTCGGCTATTCCTTCAATGCCACCGAGCAACTCACCATCGGCGTTGATTTCGAATGGATCCAGAACTCCACTCACGACGACGTTCCACTCGACGTCGGAGCGAACCAGCCGCTTCTCGACGGTAAGACGGCTGTTCCTCTCGCCTGGGGAGATTCCATCTCAATCGGCTTGGGCATCGAGTATGACTGGACCGAAGAGTTTACCTTCCGCGCCGGCTACCTTTACTCCGACTCTCCCATGTCCAGCCCAACCTGGAACCCCGCAATTCCCGCTGACGACCGCCACATATTCAGCCTCGGCTTCGGCTACACCTGGGACAAAGTGAACACCGTTGATTTTGCTTACAGTCTCATTCACATGAGCGACTCCACCATTACGAATAACATCACTCCAGCATTCAACGGTGTGTATTCCTATGCATGGGATGTCCTGACATTGAGTTACAGCCGCCGATTCTAAGACAAAATCCAATACCCTCCGGGCCTCTCCCTGACTACGACCCGACCTATCCTCGGTTGCCATCCTGCAAATCGTCTGGAAGCCGCCCGGCCCTGGACCACTCCAGCGACTTTCGCGAGAGCGCCCACGGAAGTCCTTG
>PKCI01000213.1 GCA_002862135.1 Verrucomicrobiota bacterium
GCAGGAGCTTCTTCTGCGGCAGGAGTTTCCTCGGCAGCTTCGGGAGCAGCAGCGACTTCCTCTTGCGGTGTGTTGTCCTTCTCGGTTTCCTCACTCATCAGTATCGATCACAAAATTAAAATTGGAGTCCAGCCTCGCGAGCAGCGTCAGCGAGCGCTTTGACTTTGCCGTGGAATTGATAACCGCCGCGATCGAACACAACGCTCTCAATCTTGGCGTCTTTCGCCTTCTTGGCGACGGCTTCCCCCACCTTGGCGGCGGCTTCGGCATTGGCACCAGTAGCTCCCAGCCCCTTATCCAGGGTCGATGCAGAAGCCAACGTCTCGCCGGCAACGTCATCAATCAACTGGGCATAGACATTCTGGTTAGAGAAATGCACCGCGAGGCGGGGACGCTCAGCCGTGCCGGAAATCTTCTTCCGGATGCGGCGGCGTACCTTGGCGCGTGCTTGCTTGCGAATATACAGGCTCATATTTTTTCCTTAGCGTCTACTGGTTCTAGAATTACTTAACACTCTTACCCTGCTTCCGGCGGACATATTCACCCTTGTAACGAACACCCTTACCCTTGTAGGGCTCCGGCGGGTAGTAGGAACGGACATCAGCGGCGAACTGGCCCACGAGCTGCTTGTCGATACCCTCCACCTTGATCTTGGTATTCTCTTCGACCGTCACCTTTAGCTCGGACGGAATGGGGTGAAGCACCGGGTGGGAGAATCCGAGACTCAGGTCAAGTGCACTACCCTTCACAGCGGCACGGAAACCAACGCCTTGAACTTCGAGTTCTTTAACGAAGCCGTTGGAAACACCCTCGACCATATTGGCGACGAGGCTACGGGCGGTGCCGTGCATGGCACGCAACTTGCGGTCTTCGGAGGCACGCGTCACGCGCACAGATCCGTCTTCCTGCTCAACGCCAATTCCTTCGGGCAGAGCCCACTCCAGTTTACCCTTCGGCCCTTCGACAGTGAGGCGGGAGTCGCCTCCTACTTTAACCTCGACTTTCTCGGGGAGGCCGATCTCTTTTTTACCTATCCGCGACATGGTATGTTTTGGTTGCCGGTTTTTGATTAACAACTCGACCTGCTGGATTACCAGACCAGAGCGAGAAGCTCTCCACCGATGTTTTGCTTACGAGCCGTGTGACCGGCCATAATTCCTTTGGAAGTAGACACAATAGCGATGCCCATCCCGCCAAGCACCTTGGGTATCTCATCGCATCCGACATACTGGCGGAGACCAGGACGGCTGACACGCTTGAGGTCCTTCAGAGCGGGCGCATTACCTGAATAACGCGGCTTGGCCTTAAGTTGTTTCTTGGAGCCCTCGCCTACCGTTTCGAAAGACCAAAGGTAGCCCTCCTCCTTGAGGATGCGGGCGATCTCGGCTTTACTGTTCGAGTAGGGAGCGGTGAACTCCTCCTTCTGCGCCATGGTGGCGTTCTTGAAGCGAGTGAGAAAATCTGCGATGGGATCACTGACGACTGCCATAATTGCGGTTAGTTAAATTTCTTAATCTAAGTTTCGTTTATTGGGTCAGGCAGCAGAACCGGGCTTACGGAACGGAATTCCGAGAAGTTTGAGCAGCTCGCGCGCCTCCTCATCAGTCTTTGCAGTGGTGACGATAGTCAGGTCAAAACCGATCTGACGGCTGACCTTATCCAGTTCGATCTCAGGAAAGATCGTGTGATCGTTAATACCGACCGTGTAGTTACCACGACCGTCAAAAGACTTGGCGGAAAGGCCGCGAAAGTCACGAATCGTCGGGGAAGCAACATTGATGAAGCGATCGAGGAATTCCCACATGCGGGCTCCTCGGAGCGTCACGCGTGCGCCGACGACATCGCCAATACGCAGCTTAAAGTTTGAGATGGCGTTCTTGGCACGGGTCGGCACGGCACGCTGGCCGGTAATCTTGCCGAGGTCTTCGATGACGCTTTCAGCCGCAGCCTTACGATCATCTGCTTTACCAAAACCGCAGTTCAGGACGACCTTCTCGATTGAAGGAATCTGGTGAACGTTCGAATAATCGAACTTCCCCTTAAGGCCGGTAACGACCTTGTCTTTATAAATTTCCTTAAGTGCTGGTTGCATAAATAAACTCCCAATAAATCTGATTACTTAGCCACGAGCTTCACATTCGAGATGTGAATCGGGCCTTCCTTTTCGATGATTCCACCCTCAGGACGATCCTGAGTGCGACGGGCGTGCTTCTTGATCAGTCGCACTCCCTCAACGAGGACCTGTTCTTTCTCGGGAAACACTTGGAGAACCTTACCGGTCTCTCCCTTGTGGTTTCCGGAAATCACGACCACTTCGTCGTTCTTCTTTACATGTGTTTTCACGCGCTTTGACATCTCTGCTTCCTTCGTCTTAAACAACTTCGATTAGAGAACCTCAGGGGCGAGAGAAACAATCTTCATGTAATTCTTCTCGCGAAGCTCACGGGCAACAGGTCCGAAGATACGGGTGCCACGCGGGTTCTTATCCTTGTCGATGATCACGATCGCATTGCTGTCGAAACGAAGGGTCGAACCGTCGCTGCGGCGAATCGGAGATGCTGTGCGCACCACAACAGCGCGAACTACATCACCTTTCTTTACGTTGGCGGTCGGAATCGACTCACGAATGTGAGCTGTGATCACATCACCGACTCCTGCGGAGCGGGAACGCGTCCCGATTACTCCAATCATTTTTGCGACGCGGGCACCGGTATTATCGGCCACCTGCACCTTTGATTCCATCTGGATCATGACTCTAACAAATGTAAAAGTAAAACTTCTTGGGATCCTCCGGACTCGCGCCCGGAATGATCGTTTTAGTGTGAGAGAACTTCTTTGAGCTCCCAGCACTTCTTCTTGCTGCGCGGCTTGGTTTCCTCAATGAGAACGCGGTCACCCACTTTGGCTTCTTGATTTTCGTCGTGAGCGAAGAACTTGGAGCTCTTTTTCACGATCTTCTTAAAACGGGGATGAGGCACACGACGGGTTACCTTGACGACGATGGTCTTATCCATGCCATCGGAGGTTACGATACCCACACGAGTCTTCTGCAGACCGGCCTTCTTCTCTGTTGAATCGCTCATATCTCGCTACTGAAAATGTAATAGTAATTGCTTAAGCCTCGACCTCGGCGCTTCTCTTTTCGGTCAGGACGGTCTCGATTCGAGCTACCTCGCGGCGGATCTCACGGATACGAGCTGGATTCTCCAGCTGACCACTCTCCTTTTGCACACGCAGGTGCAGGTTTTCCTCCTTGAGTTCACGGCGACGAGTTGCAAGTTCGCCAACGCTCAACTCACGCAGATCTTTCGTGTTCTTGGCCATGCTTAGTTTCTCTCTTTAAATTCTACTGATCGGAACGACGCACAAAGCGACAGCGCACACCCAATTTGTTCGCAGCGAGGCGCATCGCCTCCTTGGCTTGACTCTCGGACACACCGGAAATTTCAAACATCATGGTTCCGGGGCGAACCACAGCGACCCAGTGTTCGACAGGACCTTTACCTTTACCCATACGAGTTTCAGGCGGACGAGCCGTGACCGGCTTGTGAGGGAAGATTCGGATCCAGACCTTTCCTTTACGCTTGAGGTAGCGGTTAATCGTAATACGGCACGCCTCAATCTGGCGATTCGTGATCCAGCCGCGTCCAAGACACTGAAGGCCATACTCCCCAAAGCTCACCTTGGTTCCACGCTGGGCATTACCGGCACGGCTTCCGCGGTGAGTTTTGCGGAACTTCACTCTTTTAGGCATCAAAGGCATAACTTATTCCCTCTGGGTTAGATTAATAAAAATTCTAATTGAGCTGATTGTCAGCTGCGAGGGGCACTCCCTCCACGCTGTCCACCGGGACCTCCCTGACCACCACGGCGATTACCGCCCTGGCCACGACCGCTACCATTCTGCTGCTTGGCAGCTTCTTCAGGAGTTAGCTCCTTCTTGTTCAACCAAACCTTAACACCGATGATTCCCCAAACGGTCTCAGCTTCCGCGAAGCCGTAGTCAATCGGGACACGGAGAGTCTGGAGTGGCACTTTGCCTTCGCGATACTGCTCGGCGCGGGCAATGTCAGCACCACCAAGGCGACCGGCGCAACGAATACGGATGCCGTCAGCTCCGAAATCGAAGGCGGTCTGCACAGCACGTTTCATGGCGCGGCGGAAAGAAACACGGCGCTCAAGCTGGGTGGCCACCTGCGCAGCAACCCACGAAGCGTCGAGCTCGGGCTGGCGGATTTCGTAAATATCGATCTTCACCTGAGAACCACCGCACATCTTGGAGATAGCGTTGGTCATGGTCTCAATCTCAGCGCCGCGCTTACCAATGATAAGTCCGGGGCGTGACGTGTGGAGAGTCACACGAACACTGTTCCAGGCGCGCTCAATCACCACCTTGGAAACGGCACCCTTCTGGAGGCGTTTGTCGAGATAGCGGCGGATCTTCAGGTCGGTGTGAAGCTGGTCAGCAAACTCGCCTTGAGGAGCATACCACTTGGACTGCCAGTCCTTATTGACTGCCAGGCGAAATCCGATCGGATGTACTTTCTGTCCCATGATTAATTCCCGTGAATCGTTTTATAACTACTTGTTCCCCTTCTGGAGAGTCTTGGCCTCGGCGACCAGGCTATCGAATTCGATCCCCTTCATGGGAACCTGCTCTTTAACCGCGTTGAATTCGCCCTCCGACCAGTTCGCAATCTGCTTGTAGGTCGTTACCCCAGCAGCGTTAAGCTTCTCTGCGAGCTTGGGTCCGATACCGGTGAGATTTTTAAGATCGTCCGATTCGGCGGGGGCGGAGTCATACGCTACATCAGCGCTTTCGTCAACTTTCTCTGCCTTTGGAGCGGCTTTTTCAGCTTTCTTCGGAGCTTTCTTCGGAGCTTTCTTCGGAGCTTTAGCTTTTTTCTCTGCCTTTTCGACCACTTCATCGTCGCTCAGAACCACCGTAATGTGGCTGGTGCGCTTCATAATGGCAGAAGCAGAACCACGGGCGCGGGCCTTGAATCGCTTGAAGGTCGGACCTTCACCAACGATGGCGCTCTTTACGTAGAGACCGTCAACGGCCAGCTCAAAGTTGTTCTCCGCATCAGCGAGCGCCGTCTTAAGGGTCTTTCCGAACAACTCAGCGCCTTTGCGAGGTGTGAAGTTCAGGATGTCGAGAGCTTCCGAAACCGGAAGGCCCTGAATTTCACGGGCAACATCGCGGGCCTTACGCGCCGAGATGCGAGCGAATTTATAAGTCGAGGTGACGTCCATGGATTTGTTAACGGTTAGTCTTCTTAGAAATTGAAATGGTTAGGCTGAAGCTGGATTCCGTCTCCGATGGCGACCTCCGATGTTTCATCAAGCTTGGTCTGCAGAACCGCCCCGGCGATGCTCTCGCGAACGTCAACAATCATGGCGGTATAAATGGGACGATCTTCGCGAAGCACCGTGATCGGCGTGCCGATTCGAAGCCCTTCGCGGCGGCCAGCGTCAAACACCACAAGACCAATATCGGGGTCGATGCTGACGACGCGTGAATTGGAAATATCACCTCGCTCTTCCTCCTCGACCACAGCCCCGTCGGACATTGCACCGCGGGCATCTTCGATGGCCTTCAGAGCAGCAGTGCGCTGCACCTCTGAAGCCTCAGCTGACTGGATAAAGCCGAGGAAAGACTCAGAGAGCGAACGAATCGCTTTGGCCTGACGCTCGAGATCCTGCTGGCAGATATCTAGGTCGCGAACAGCCTTAAGGAGACGCTGCTCCAAGCTGTTCTCATCCAAGGTGAAGAGATCGATACCGAAAGCCTGCAGCTTCAGCTGAGTCTCGCGGGCGATAACCACCTGCTCCTCGCTGACGCGGACCGCCTCGGCGAGCCCTTCTATGAGAGCTTTGCGCTGCGCTTCGGATCCAGCATTCTTCTCCCGCTCAGCCTGGAATTGCCTCTGCGTCATAGCGAGCGCAGATTTCAGCTCCTGGACTTCGATCGAATCGTCGGCGCGAACCCCGAAGGAAGCGACCGCGGAACACGCCACTACCGCCACGACCGCAAGAGCGGCGCGCTGCCAGAGAGTGATGTTCCGTGGAAAGGCCATGTTCTTATCCGGAGCAGAGTCAGCAATTACCCGGCTTTGATCTTCGGGTTGTGTCCGCTGTGGCCACCGAACTTACGTGTTGGAGAGAATTCCCCGAGCTTGTGGCCCACCATGTTTTCAGTGACGAAAACAGAGGTGAACTCTTTGCCGTTGTGGACGAGAAAGGTATGTCCTACGAAATCCGGAGTCACCATTGAGCGGCGAGACCAGGTCTTAATCGGACGCTTCTGCCCGCTTTCGTTCATTGCGTCGATTTTATCGAGCAGCTTAACGTCTACGAACGGTCCTTTTTTAAGTGAACGACCCATAATATCAGCTTATTCAGTTCTATAGTAAAATTAACGGCGACGCTTCTTACTCTTGCGGCGCTCAACGATGAATTTGTCGCTGCCCTTATACTTCTGGCGGGTGCGCTGGCCCTTCACATGTCCCCAGGGGGACTTGAGGTGCTGACGACCACCACCGGACTTGGACTTACCCTCACCACCACCGTTAGGGTGGTCGACCGGGTTCATACACATACCGCGAACGGTCGGACGGATACCCATCCAGCGGGTGCGACCGGCCTTGGCGCTGACAACCTGCTCATGCTCATGGTTACCAACGATACCAACAGTCGCATAGCACTTCGTGTGGATCTTGCGGATCTCACCGGAAGGAAGCTTCACCAGCGCGTAGTTACCTTCGCGGTTGGAGAGCATGCAGGACTGACCAGCACTCCGGGCAATCTGACCACCACGCCCGGGAACTAGCTCCACGTTGTGAATGCTGGTGCCGGTGGGGATAGCGGAAAGAGGAAGCGCGCAGCCGGGCTTGATCGCAGCCTTTTCTCCTGCGGAGACTTCAGCACCCACCTCAAGACCACGGGGGGCCAGGATGTAGGAACGCTGCTTGTCGCCGTATTCGATCAGGGCGATACGAGCAGTGCGGTTAGGATCGTATTCGATAGCAATCACCTTTGCGACTTCGTCACGTCGGGTGCGCTTGAAATCGATAAGACGATACTTACGCTTGTGACCACCACCCTTATGGCGGCATGTGATTCTGCCGTTGTTGTTCCGACCGCCGGACTTCGTGAGCGGGCGCGTCAGATTCTTCTCCGGCTTGCTCTTGGTGATCTCTTCGAAGTCAGGGTGGAGCTTATACCGGTTGGACGGCGTGATTGGTCTGAATGATTTTAAACCCATGGCTAGATACAGCTTTAGTGGTTATACAAATTCGATGGCTTCGCCGTCCGCAAGTTTAACGAAGGCCTTCTTCCAGTTTTTGGTGCGGCCGAAGTCAGCACGACGCTCGCGCTTCTTCTTGCCGTTGTAGTTTGCGGTGCGAACGGACTCCACTTTTTTGCCGAAAAGCTTCTCAACCGCTTCCTTAATCTCCAGCTTGTTGGCACGCGGGTCCACTTTGAAGACGTACTCATTGTTCGTCTCGGTAAGCAGCGTGGCCTTTTCGCTCAGCTGGACAGTATCGATGACTTGAAAAATATCTTTCATGTTTTTGCGCCTCGTTGCGGATTACTTGGACGTTCTGGCGGCGAGCGTCTCCAAGGCGCCCTCGACAACGATGATTTTGCTGTAGTGGAGCAGTTGCTCCGTGTTCACTTCGTGAGCACTGATAAGCTGCGCCGACTGGACGTTGCGTCCTGCCAAGAAAGTCTCATCAGAGAATTCGTTTCCGACGATAAGCACACGCTTCACATCACCGGCGAGATCGTTGACCTCCTTAACAAAGGATTTGGTCTTACCATCGGCGATGGCGAAGTCAGCGACAGTAAGAACGTCGCCCTCTGCGATACGGGAAGAGAGGGCCTTGGAGAAAGCGAGACGCTTTGTCGCCTTGGTCACCTTCTTCGAATAATCACGCGGACGAGGACCAAATGCGACACCACCACCACGGTGGATTGGTGAAGCGTTACCACCCTGACGGGCACGACCGGTTCCCTTCTGGCGGAAGGGCTTCTTGCCGGTTGCGGCAACTTCACCGCGAGTCTTGGTGTTCGCAGATCCCTGGCGACGGTTCGCGTGGAGGGCAACGACAACGTCGTGCACAGCCTGGCAACCGTATTCAGCATCTTCGATCACTCCGATTTTAGCGCTCTTAGCACCTTCAAGATTTAGAGTCTTTGCAGCCATTAGTATATTTCCTTTCGGTTACTTTTGGATTTCAGCTTTGGGCTTACCCCGGGGGCTTAGCTGTCTGACGTTTCCTCAGCTTCCGCTGGCGCCTCCTTCGCTTTGAGGTCCTGAACTAGACTTTCCTTTTTCTTAGCCGGACGGATCACAACGTATCCACCCTTGGATCCGGGAACAGCACCACTGATGAGCAGCACATTGTCCTCGTCACGCTTCTGAACAATCTTCAGGTTCTGCACCGTCTTACGGTAGTTACCGTGACGGCCAGGCATCTCCTTGTTCTTCCAAATACGACCGGGGTCGGTTCCGGCACCAACACCACCGGGACGGCGGTGCATCATGTGCCCGTGAGAAGCCGGTTGGCCAGCCCAGTGGTAACGTTTAATGACACCTTGGAAACCCTTACCCTTGGAGGTGCCGATTACATCCACCCACTGACCTTCTTCGAAAATATCAAGGCCGGGATGCTCAATTTCAGGAAGCTGATCGTCATTTTCGAGACGAAACTCGAGGATTTTCTTCTTCGCTTTGCCTCCGTTGGCCTTCACGTGGCCCTGCTCGGGCTGGGTGAGACGAGATTCCTTTTGCTCGTCATAGCCAACCTGGACAGCGGTGTATCCGTCTTTCTCAGCAGTCTTCTGCTGGAGAAAAACATTGTCGCTGACGTCGATCACAGTGACCGCCACAGCTTCACCGTCCTCGTTGAAGACGCGAGTCATGCCAATTTTTTTACCAATCAATCCGATGCTCATTGCACTCGTCCTTGCTTGAAGTTTCCGGGTCTATTATTCCCAACTAGATTTTAATCGTGATATCAACCCCTGCGGGCAGGTTTAACTTTTTCAGCTCATCCACCGTCCGGGCCGTAGGCTCGACGATATCAAGAAGACGCTTATGAGTCCGGATTTCGAACTGCTCGGCCGACTTCTTGTTCACGTGAGGTGAACGGTTCACGCTGAATTTTTCGATTCGGGTAGGCAACGGAATCGGTCCGGAGACACGCGCGCCAGTACGCTTAGCGGTTTCAACAATATCGACCGTCGACTTATCGAGAAGTCGCGAGTCGTACGCCCGTAGCCTGATTCGTATACTTTGTCCCTGCATTACTGTAGTTCCGTTTAAAGGTTAAATTTTTTTCCGTTACACATACTGCTCCGTCATCCGCTCCACCATGGCAGCGGGTACTTCTTCAAACTGGAGCGGTTCCATCGAAAAGCTGGCGCGCCCCTTGGAAAGGCTGCGCATGTCAGTCGCGTATCCAAACATCTCAGCAAGCGGCACCTCGGCCCGGATTGCACTGAGACCATTGCGGGAATCAATTTCGGCAATGCGTCCGCGACGACGATTCAAATCACCAATGAGGTCCCCCTGATACTCATCCGGGACATCCACATTCACCAGCATGACCGGCTCAAGGAGAATCGAGGAAGCCTGCTGGAAAGCATCGCGCACCGCGAGGATAGCTGCGATCTTGAAGGCCTGCTCATTGGAATCCACATCGTGGCTGGATCCACCGACGAGATCCACGTGCACATCCACCACCGGGTAGCCAAGAATGACACCGTTGGTGAGCGCTTCGCGAATGCCGGTTTCGCAGGAATTAAAAAACTCTTTGGGGATCTCACCACCCACCACGCGGTTGTTGTAAGTGAATCCCTTGCCGCGCGGATTGGGCTCAACCTTGAGCTTCACATGACCAAACTGCCCTTTTCCGCCAGTCTGCTTCACGAGCTTATATTCCCCGTTTGCACCAGTAGTGATCGTTTCACGGTAGGCAATCTGAGGCTTGCCGGCGTTTGTACGAACGGAATACTCTGCCTCGAGGCGAGACTGGATAATTTCGAGGTGAAGCTCACCCATGCCAGCAATGATGGTCTGGCCGGTTTCCTCATCGGTGGAAACCACGAAAGTTGGGTCCTCTTCAGCGAGACGACTCAGCGCATCTGCCAGCTTCTCGGAGTCAGCCGTAGTCTTCGGCTCAACAGCCATGGAGATCACGGGATCCGGGAATGCCGGGGGCTCGAGCATGATGTCAAACTTGTCGGCGTGAAGCGTGTCACCCGTGCGGACATTCTTCGGCCCGACGATCGCAGCAATATCGCCGGCGTAACAGGTGTCGATATCCTTGTGGTCATTGGACTGAATCTGAATGAGTCGGCCGATGCGCTCCTTGCGACCGGTGCGGGAATTGTAAACTTGGTCGCCCTTGGAAACCGTGCCTGAGTAGACGCGGATGAAGACCAGCTTGCCGACGTATTTGTCGGACCAAAGCTTGAATGCGAGAGCGCAAAACTTGCTGTTGTCGTCTGCAGGAGCCTCAACCACAACAGACTCGTCGTCGATCTCGGTGCCCTGAGCCGCCTGAACTTCCACCGGGCTCGGGAGGTAGTCGACCACTGCATCCAGCAGATACTGAACCCCCTTGTTCTTGAAAGCAGAACCACCCACGACCGGAACGATCAGGTTGGCGATCGTCGCGCGACGAAGTGCACCCTTAAGGTCGGCAACCGTAATTTCCTCTTCGTCGAGAAACTTAAGACCAATCTCCTCATCAGCATCCACGAGAGCCTCAAGCAGAGAATCGCGGGCTGCGTCAGCGATCGCTTTCTGATCATCATCCAACTCTGTCACTTGGTAAGTCGAGCCCAGCGTATCGTCGTCAGAATAAAGAACCGCTTTACGGTTGATCACATCAATCTGACCCCTGAGCTCGTCCTCGGCACCAATCGGGATCAGTACTGGCTGAGCTTTGGCACCCAGCTTCTCGCGAACATCTTCGACAACCGCATCAAAGTCAGCACCAACGCGGTCCATCTTATTGACGAAAACGATGCGCGGCACGTGATACTTGGTCGCCTGGCGCCAGACCGTTTCGGACTGAGGTTGAACACCGGCCACACCGCAGAAGACAACCACCGCACCATCGAGAACCCGGAGAGAGCGCTCCACCTCAGCGGTGAAATCAACGTGACCGGGAGTATCAATGATGTTAACGCGCTGGTTCTCGCCGTCATAGGCCTTGAAAACTCCGTCCTCGGAGAGCTGCTTCCAGTCACAACTGACAGCAGCAGAGGTGATGGTAATGCCACGATCACGCTCCTGCTCCATCCAGTCAGTCGTTGCCTGACCGTCATGGACCTCACCGATGCGATGAATCATGCCCGTGTAGAACAGGATTCTCTCGGTCAACGTCGTTTTGCCCGCGTCGATGTGCGCCGCAATACCAATGTTACGAGTCCGCTGAAGCGGAAACGCACGATCCGGCGAATTGAGACCAGCGCTCATCGGAAGAGTAAGGGCGATAGAGTTATGGAGGGTGAGTGACACCTAACGATTACCAGCGGAAGTGAGCGAAAGCGCGGTTAGCCTGCGCCATCTTGTGAGTTTCATCCCGCTTCCGGACCACAGCGCCTTGATTGGTGCTGGCGTCCTTGATCTCATTTGCGAGAGCCACATGCATCGGAGTGCCACGCTTGGAGCGAGCGGCATTCACAATCCAGCGCATAGCGAGAGACTCTTGGCGATCGATGGAAACTTCCAGGGGAACCTGGTAAGTTGCACCACCCACACGACGGCTTTTCACCTCGACGCGCGGCTTGGCATTCTCGATCGCCCGATTGAGAACCTCGGTAGGATCGACAGACTCTCCGCCTTCATTAGCACGATCAATTGCTGCATAGACAATGCGCTCTGCAAGAGCACGCTTACCCTGCATCATGACCTTGGAGACCAGCTTGGCCACAAGTGCACTATCGTAGCGAGCGTCGCGCTGCTCCGGCTTGGTATAGACTCGTTTTCTTCGGGACATAGGATTATTTCAGTCGGTTGCTAAAACATTCGTATCGCCGGAGAAATGACTTGAGCAATGCTCAGGTCATCACCCCTTAGGTCGTTTGGCACCGTATTTGGAACGAGCCTGATTGCGACCTTCGACACCCAGAGTATCCAGAGCACCACGAACAATATGGTAACGGACACCCGGTAAATCTTTCACTCGGCCACCGCGAACCAAGACAATGGAGTGCTCCTGGAGGTTGTGACCTTCACCACCGATGTAGGCGATGACTTCTTCACCATTGGTAAGACGAACTTTAGCTACCTTACGAAGCGCTGAGTTCGGCTTCTTCGGGGTTCGCGTGTAAACCTGGAGACAAACTCCGCGGCGCTGCGGGCACTCGTCTAGAGCAGGGGACTTGGACTTTACGACCTTGTCCTTGCGACCGTGGCGAACCAGTTGGTTGGTAGTAGGCATAACGTTACCGTTGGTTTTATTAATTTTTCGGTGCCAAAGCAGGCCATGGGCGCTTCACTCGTAGAAGCGCTTAAAACCAGCGAACCCACCAACAGAGCACCGATTGCGGGCGGGGGCGGGGAATATAGACGGTCAATCAAAGGCCGCAAGGGGATTTATGTTGAAATTTTAAGAATTTTTCCAAGCGCCCCGAAACCTTGAAAACAATCCCTGCCAAAGATGCTGAAATCTCGGAAAATCTGGGAATTCGGGGAATAATAGGAGAATTTCAACAATCCCTGACTTTCACTCTCACTCCACGAAACTCAGGTGCCGTCCTCGTTCACCTGGATTAAATCCCGGATTTTTCCGAAAAGTGGTAGCACGAGGGAGATTTGAACTCCCGACCTTAGGCTTATGAGTCCTCTGCTCTACCCCTGAGCTATCGTGCCATTCCACCTGTCGGACACCTTGCGGTGTTCGTCCCGCACTCACGGTCTGCGAGTGCAGGCCGCATCCACGGCGGGCGGTAAGAAACTTTTCTTCTTACAATTGTCAACCCCCGTATGGAGAAATCAAGGATTCACCCAGCCCAACCCCCAAGCGATGACAAAGGGAATGGAAATGATTCCAACCAGCGACGTCACGATCACCACTTGGATAGCGACCTGAGGCTGGCCTTCGTAGAGTCTGGCCAGTGCAATCGGGAAAATCGCCGCCGGCATGGCTGCCTGAATGACGAGCAGCCGTTTCAGATCAGCGGAAATCGGCAGAAATTTCGCCGAGCAAAGAATAATAATCGCGGCTACGACCAGTCTTGCCAGAACACTCGACGCTGCCACGCGAGGGGCATCGAGCAGGATTCCCCGGGTCGCGAACCGCCCGATAGTTGCTCCGATCATCAGGACCGCCATGGGAACCGCACATCGGCCCAGCATTTCCATCGTTGTCACCAGGATTTCAGGAATCCAGCGATAAAGCCCCGTGTAGTTCAGAATCAGAGAGACGAGAACCGCAACAAACGGCCCGTTGATAATGGATCGGAATCCCGATTTTCCACTCATGATCCACAAGCCAACAGTCCAAAGTGCGATCTCCACCCCCACCCCATGAACAAATACCAGACCCGCCGGACCGGTGTTTCCAGGAAATAATGAAATTGCGATCGGCAGTGCCAAAAACCCGTAGTTCTGTATACCCGAACACAGGATAAAGGTGCGCAGCCCCCCTCCCCTCTTGAAACGCGCCACCAAACCAATGAGCCATGAAACCGCGAAACCCACTGTTACCAGAGTGAATCCAATTCCGATCGCCCACCCGGCTGTCGAAACTTTCTCAAGCGCTGGATTGCCCGGTAGCAAAGACAGGATGTAGCAGGGAAAAAGGAGGTTCAGCCCAAGCTTAATCACCCCAACCTCGAGTTCCTCTGTCAGCCAGTTGCGCCGTTGGGCGAAAAATCCAGCCCCCACAATGAGGAATACCGGCACGGTTGCGGCAAGAATGGTGGCAAAGGAAGCCATGCGGGAAAAAACGGAAATTAGGAAACAAAGAAGTAAGAAACCGGGTAGCAACGCTGATTTCCACCTCCCCTATCAGAAACTTTGAGCGCACTTCTACGTTCACTCCTCCTTATTTCCCTGCCTCTGTTTGTCATCAAGATATCCTCGCAGCATCAGGCCCAGCCCGCCAGCAATGAGAACGATCAGGATAAACAAGTGCGTCGCCTTAATCTCCATCACCGGACGAAAGCGACTCACCACTTCTATTGCCAGGATTACGAGACCGATCCCGGTTAACCCCCAAGCCCACCTTTTTTTCACGTCAAAGAACAAGGCCACCACCCCAATGAACAGAGGCACCAGGACCACCCCCATCGAAGTTGTTTCAGCCAGTCTCCCATGACGGCCACCCGAGATGGCTCCGGAAATTAATCCACCGTATCCAGTCGTGAACCGGACCGAATCAAAAAACAGCCACACCCCGGCGATCATTAGAAGAACTCCAATCAACACCTTCACTTCGCCGCCAGGACGGCCTCCGGGTTCCAGATTCATATCGAAGAGTAAAACGCAGTCATCGCCACGATTCAACCCTGTTGAGTCCATTACTCTGCCATTTTAGGCTGCTTTCATGCGCTTCCACGGCCTCGAATTTCCCGACCCTCTGGCGTTCTTTCACCACGTTTAAAACTTCACTTCATCAACCCGCCCTGATTTTTCTGTTCGGCACAATATTGATGCTGACGGAAGATTCGTCACCAGATCGAGACGATGAACAAGCACGCCGCCTATCTTCGTGAGATCGGTTACTTTTCGTGAGCCTCGCTCACTTGAGAACCGCCCGAATCACAGGGCAATCCTCATCCCGTCCCACGCTAACCCGATCCCATCGGGTAGTCTGGGCTCGAGCGCCTCATAGTTTACCCGGCAGGAGAAGTGCGTCAGCCAGGTCTGCTCCACGTCCAACTGCTGCGCCAACTCCACTGCTTCACCGATCGAGAGGTGCGTGGGATGATGCCCGGGCTGCAGACCGTCGAGGATGAGCAAATCAATACCACGGATTCGATCCATCGCCTCGGAACTCAACTCTTTAGCGTCCGGAATGTAGGCGAAAAGTCGTTCGACTCCTGATGAAAAGAGGAAGCCAATCGTCTCAACCTTTCCATGAGTCACCGGGAGAGGCGTGACGTCAATTTCACCGATCTTGAAGTCCCCTTCGATCACCTGCGGATCGACTTTCAAGTAACCACGATAGCGGTTCTCCCCGTCAAAGATGTAGGGAAACGACGCCTTAAGACGTTCCATCGTTTCGCTTTCGGCGTAGATTGGGATCTGCTCGTCTTCGAAAACGGTGAACCGCCGCAAATCATCAAATCCCATGACATGGTCGCTATGGGAGTGCGTGTATAACACCGCGTTAAGATCACAAATCCCCTCGCGCAGGCACTGCTGGCGAAAATCGGGGCCGGTGTCCACCACGAACGTGACCTCGTGAGTCTTCACGAGAATTGATGATCGAAGTCGTTGATTCTTCGGATCATCCGAAGCGCAGACTTCACAATCACAACCAATTACCGGCACCCCAATCGAGGTGCCCGTTCCGAGGAAAGTAATTTCTGCACGATTGAACATTGCATTTTTGAACAGTTATTGCATACTGTTCGGTAAACTTATCCCCTTTTCCGTAATGCTCTCGGTTTTAAAAATCAAGAATCTCGCTCTCGTCGATGACTTAACCTGGGAAATTGGTTCCGGACTCATCGGCATCACCGGCCAAACCGGAGCCGGAAAATCGATGATCGTCGGAGCCCTCAAACTCATTCTAGGAGAGCGCGCCAATCATGATCTCGTCCGCACTGGCCAAAGCCATTCCAGTGTCGAAGCCGTCTTCGAACTCAGCAACAACCTTGATCAGGTCAACGCATTACTCGAAGAAAGTGGTCTCGAGCCATGCGAGGGAAATGTTCTTGTGGTGAAGCGCCTCTTTGGCAGCGGCAACAAGCAGTTCATCAACTGCTCACCCTGCACCCTCTCCGTGCTCAAAGCGGTCGGTGGCCTGCTCGTTGACCTGCATGGTCCCCACGAACACCAATCCCTGCTCTCACGCGACCGCCAACTCGCCATGCTCGATGCCTATGCCCACGCCGGCGATGAGCGAGAGGCCTATCGAAAGGCTTTCAGAGCATGGCAAGAAGCCGTCTTCGAACTCGATCAATTTCAGAATACCCGCGACGTCAATGAGCAGGAAATCGACCTGCTCCGCTTTCAGGTCGAGGAAATCGCGGCCGCCGATCTCAACATCAACGAAGTCAGCGAGATCGAGCAACGCTATCTTCAGTCTCAAAACAGCAGCCGCTTGCTCGAAAACGCGACGCAGGCCGTCGACCTGCTTTGCGCCGCCGTCGCCAGCTTGACCAACGCCCAGCGTTGCATCCGTGAACTCGAAAAAGTAGACCCCGGAATGAGCGATCGTGTGGCCGGGTTTGATTCTGCACGCATGGAAATCGAAGAACTCGAGAACTCGCTGCGCAATTACACAGGTGACCTCGAACTTGATCCCGCAGAGCTTGCCCGGATCGAACACCGCATCGACGAGATCGAGACTCTCAAGCGCAAGTATGGCCAGACCATCGAAGACGTGATTAACTACGAGGCTAAGGCCCGTCAACGCCTTGACTCCGCGGACGGACGTGACGAAGAGCGCGTGCGCCTCACCAAGGCCGTCGGGGCAGCGCTGAACAGGGTACAAAAAGCAGGTCGGAAGCTCGGTCGCAAACGACTCAAGGTCGCCGGCGAACTCGCTGCGGACATCGCCGGGCATCTTGATGATCTCGGCTTCAATCAGTCGGTCTTCGAAATCACTTTTGATAAACTCGCAGAGCCGGGACCACGTGGCCTCGAAGCGGTGGACTTCCTCTTTGGCCCCAATCCGGGCGAACCGCTCAAGCCACTGCGAGTCATTGCCTCAAGTGGGGAAATGTCCCGCGTTATGCTTGCCGTGAAGAGCGCGCTCGCTGAACAGGATCGAATCCCACTCATGGTCTTCGACGAGATCGATGCCAACGTTGGCGGCGAGATCGCCGGAGCCGTCGGCCGCAAGATGGCCTTGCTCGGGGCACAGCACCAGGTTATTGCCATCACTCACATGCCACAGGTCGCGGCACTGGCTCATCGCCATTTCCTTGTCACCAAGGAGGTCGAGAATCAGGTCACCAACTCCCAGTTGGAAATAATCTTCGGAGACAAGAGGACCGAAGAGCTGGCCCGCATGCTGGGCGGCGTCGCGCCAGAGACTCTCGCGCTGGCTGGAAAGATGATGGCCGCGTGATGCCAGCGGGCTGCTCACAGTAGCTGCTCACAGTGCATCGTGGCAGCGAGTTTGCTTGGCTTTGTGTTGAACGACCGAAAGTGGTCAGCCTCAGCCTTTGAAAAATCGCTTCGCCTTTGCGAAGAAGCTTTCGCCAACCGGGTGGTTTTTTTCCGTCACTGTCCCGGCGAACTCGGCAAGTAGTTCTTCCTGCTTCTTGTTGAGCTTAACCGGCACCTCGACCTGGACATTGACGAGGAGATCGCCTTTGCGACCTGTCTGGAGATCAGGCATTCCCTTATCCCGAAGGCGGAAAGAGGTATTCGTTTGAGTGCCGGCAGGAATCTTGATCGACGCCTGGCCGTCCAGGGTCGGAACGGTGAGATCACCTCCCAGGGCGGCAAGAGTAAACGACAGCGGGATTTCACAGAAAAGGTCAGAATCGTCTCGCTCAAACACCTCGTGTTCTTTCACATGAATGACCACGTAGAGGTCTCCGGCGCTACCTCCCTGACGCCCGGCGTCACCGTGACCGACTGAGCGGAGCCGGCCGCCTTCCATGATTCCCGCAGGGATCTTCAGCTTGATGTGACTGCTACCGTCTTTACGCCCTTCGCCGGAACAGTCCGGACAGGGATTGGAAATCACTTCACCGCTTCCATTACAATCCGGGCAAGTCTGCTGGACCTGGAAAAAACCGCGACTCGTGATGACCTGGCCCATGCCACCGCAAGTGGAGCAAGTGCGAACGTCAGAGCCGCCGCCGCTGGCACCGCTACCTTTGCAGGTGTCGCAACTGACCAACCGCTCGATCTTCAGCTCTTTTTCAACACCAGCGGCCGCTTCCTCCAAAGAAATCTGCAAATCGTAGCGCAGATCGGAGCCGCGCTTGCGACGCTCGGAGCGCCCGCGTCCTCCACCACCAAAAAACTCTTCGAAGATGCTACCGCCGCCGCCGCCACCGCCGCCAAATACTTCGCGGAAAATGTCGAAAGGATCTGCCCCTCCAAACCCTCCTCCACCGGCGGACGCGCCGGTTCCGTTGGAAAAGGCTCGATGCCCGTAACGATCGTAAGCCGCGCGCTTCTGGTCATCGGAGAGGACGTCGTATGCTTCTCCAAGCTCTTTAAACTTCTCCTCCGCCTCATGATCATCCGGATTCTTATCCGGATGATACTTGATCGCGAGCTTGCGATAGGACTTCTTGATCTCCGTT
>PKCI01000035.1 GCA_002862135.1 Verrucomicrobiota bacterium
AGAGCACAGCGACGCCCAGCTTCATCCATGTAGGGCTCGGCGGAAGCGCCGGTAGGAAACCGCAGCGCCTCAGCCTCGGACATTTGCTGACAGGTAACCAGCATGTCCTTAGTATGACCTAGAAGAGGCGCCGATTGAACTGAATAATGCCTCGGGCGATAGAGTCGGCCACTACTTGGCGGAACTGCGGATCCAGCATCTTGCTGCGCTCGGCCTTGTTACTGACGAAACCGCCTTCGACGAGAATGGCGGGGTGCTTGGTGTAGCGGAGAACGGAAAAATTGGCTGTCTTCACACCGCGATCGGTGGAGCCCATGTTCTTGATCAGTTCAGTCTGTACATACCTGGCAAACTTCTCTGAGCCGGAGGAACGGTAGAAAGTCTCAATGCCGACGGCGGAGGTCCGGTAGGCGGAATTAAAGTGAACGCTGACAAAGACCGCGTTGCGGTAGCGGTTGGCGTGGGAAGAGCGTTCGGAAAGGGCGATGAATTCGTCCGTGGTTCGGGTCATTACTGTCTTGAAACCTGCTTCCATGAGCGAGCGCTCGAGGCGGCGAGCCACGTCGAGATTGACGTGTTTCTCGTAAACGTAGGAATCCGCTGCTCCCAGATCCCGACCACCATGTCCGGCATCAATGATGACGGTCTTGAACGCGAGGGCGGGCCCTGTTGACGCGAGGAAGGCCCCCGAAAGAAGGAGAATCGAAAAAAAGTGGTTCGATGTCATGGGAGTGAGCAGACGAAAATATAATAAATTATAAAAGTTTTCAAGCTAATTTACAAAATTCCATAATTAATATAAATTAGAAAACCGCTGTTCAGTGCTTCTCTGTGAGACGCGCAGGAGCGGGCTTGAAGCATAAATTTGCTGATAACGGCGTGATTCGTTTGGGGATAAACGCTTTGCTCGGGAAAGTTATTAGGGGGAAAACTGTCATTCCGGCCGTATCGGAACGGACCGGTGCTGAGCCGGGCTTAGCCTTGACCGGGGATATATCGGGCTTAGTTTCTTCTCCCTTCTCCCCTGGGGCAGTTCTTGGGGGAGGAGTAAATCAAAACTGATCTCAAATGTGCTCAAAATTTTACCAATCAACGGCGTTTCTGGGATGCCTGCTGGTTACCACCCTGACCACGACTTCTATGACAGCCGACGACGCTAAAAAGCCGGAATCACTCGAAGAACGAGTGAGCTACTCCTACGGACTCATGATTGCCAAGCAGCTCAACGAGCGCGGTATCGACCTCGACTTCGACCAATTCGCTACCGCTTTCAAAACCGTTTTGGAAGAAGGCGAGCCGCTTCTCTCTGATGATGAGGTTAGCGACACGCTTGATACCTATTCGAAGATTCTTGCCGAGAAGAGCGCTACCGGTGTGGACCGCGAGACGCTCGATGCCGGTAAGAAATTTCTCGAAGAGAATCTCAAGAAGGATGGCATCAAAAGCACGGCTTCTGGCCTCCAGTACGAGGTAATTAAGGAAGGCGATGGTGCTCAGCCTGCGGCCACCGACGTAGTTGAGGTGCATTACCACGGCACCCTGCTTGACGGGACTGTTTTCGACAGCAGTGTCGACCGCGGCGAGACGACTAGCTTCCCGCTGAATCGTGTCATCCCCGGTTGGACCGAGGGTCTCCAGCTCATGAAAGAAGGCGGTAAGTATCGCTTCTTTATTCCCTACGACCTCGCTTACGGAGAGCGTGGTGCCGGCGCCGACATCAAGCCATACAGCACCCTCATTTTCGAGGTGGAATTGTTCAAAGTCGGCGAGTAATCGCCGACGACCTCACTTAACCCTGTTGGGTCGATGATCTAACAGGGTTGAATCGCCCGACTTTTATTGGTCGCCTCAATGGTTACGAAAATCATCTCGGGAGGCCAGACCGGCGTTGACCGCGCCGCACTTGAATGGGCTCTCGACCGAGGGGTCGACTGCGGAGGCTGGTGTCCCGCTGGTCGACTAGCCGAGGATGGCCCCATCCCTGAGAGATTTCCGCTTCGCGAAACCCCGTCGGGGAACTATCGTCAAAGGACGGAATACAACGTGAGACATAGCGACGGCACAGTCATCCTGCTGCTGGGCTCGAATTTGACTGGCGGAACAGCTCTGACCAAAAAAATAGCTTCCGGTTGGAACCGTCCCTGCTTAATCGTCTCTAAGTCAACAACGGACAGTCCCGTCCTGAAACTTAGGGGATTCATTGACCGGAATCGTATCGAAACACTGAACATTGCCGGGCCGCGCGAATCAGGCGAGCCCGGGGTCGGCGAATTTGTTCGCTGGATCCTCGACGAAGCTATCGAAGTTGAGCTGCCCTGATGTGCCCCCTCCGAACCAAATCCAAATCATGGAATCGCAAACGAGTGAAACTGCCACTTCTCAAACCCCGTCACAGAAAGAGCTACTCAAGGAGGACATCCTTCGCAACCTGACCCGTAACCAGGCTCACAGCCCGGAATCGGCAACAGAAGGAGACTGGTGGCGTGCCGTCAGCCTCGCTGTCCGCGGTCGCATGCTGGAGAAAGCAACTAACCAGCATCGCTCTCACCGTCAGAACAACGTGCGCCGTGTTTATTACCTTTCGCTCGAATACCTTATGGGGCGTCTTCTCGAGAATAACCTCGTCAGTCTGGGGCTTTTCAATGATTGCAAAGAGGTCATCGCCGAACTCGGTGTGGACTTTGATGACATCCTCGATCAGGGCCCGGACATGGGACTGGGCAACGGTGGCCTCGGTCGTCTTGCCGCCTGTTTCCTTGATTCCATGGCCACACTCGATCTTCCGTCGGTCGGCTACGGTATCAACTATGAGTTCGGTCTCTTCCGACAGAAGTTTGTCGACGGCAAGCAGGTTGAATCTCCCGACGAGTGGCGCCGCTTCGGTAGCCCCTGGGAAATTTGCCGACCTGAGTATTCGGTCGAAGTGCCAATCTACGGTTTCGTTGAAAACCAATTCGACGAGCTCGGCCAAGGGCGCCCGGTCTGGTCCGGCACCCGGTCCATCCTCGGCGTGCCGTGGGATGTGCCCATCGTCGGTTACGAAGGTTCTTCGGTGAACTTCCTTCGCCTCTGGGAGAGCACTGCCTCCAAGGATTTTGATTTAGATATCTTCAATCGCGGGGGATACATCGAGGCAGTTCGTGAGAAGGCCGAGAGCGAGTCTATCTCCAAAGTACTTTATCCCAATGATTCGACTGAAGCGGGTAAGGAGCTTCGTCTCGTGCAGCAGTATTTCTTTGTCGCCTGCTCGTTGCACGATATCATCAAGCGTCACCGCCGCACTAATGACACCTGGGACAGCCTTCCGGAGAAAGCTGCAATCCAGTTGAACGACACGCACCCTGCTGTGGCGGTGCCGGAACTGATGCGAATCCTCATTGACGAGGAGTTGCTCCCCTGGAACCAGGCCTGGGAAATTTGCACCAAGACTTTTGCCTACACCAACCACACCCTGCTTCCCGAAGCACTCGAGAAGTGGAGCGTGCCGCTCTTCGAGAAAGTGTTGCCGCGCCACCTTCAGATCATATTTGAGATCAACAAGCGTTTCCTCGAAGACGTGGTCGAGGTAAAGTGGCCCGGTGACAACCAAAAGAAGCGTGCCCTTTCAATTATCGAGGAAGGCTCGCCTAAGATGATCCGCATGGCATACCTTGCGGTGATTGGTTCTCACACCACCAATGGTGTTGCGGCGCTGCACACCCAGTTGCTTAAGAAGCATCTCTTTCGCGATTTCAACGAACTCTATCCCGGCAAAATTCAGAACAAGACCAACGGCATTACTCCGCGTCGCTGGCTCAAGGCTTGTAATCAGGAGCTCTCCGCCCTGATCGATAGCAAGATCGGCAGCGACTGGCCCGGTAATCTTAATAAGCTCCAGGACCTCGCCCAGTTCGCCGATGATCCTGACTTCCAAAAAGCGTTCATGGAGGTGAAGCTCAATAACAAGGTCAAGCTGGCTACCCTGATCAAGGAGCGCTGCGGTATCGAGGTGATCCCCAACGCGCTGTTTGATGTGCAGATCAAGCGTCTCCACGAATACAAGCGTCAGCACCTTAACCTACTCAATATCCTGACACAGTACCGTCGGCTCATCCAGGATCCAGATCTCGATGTTGTACCCCGTGTCTTTGTCTTTGGTGCCAAGGCAGCTCCCGGATACACCCTCGCCAAGGAGATTATTCACGCGATCAACGCGGTCGGTGAGAAGATCAATAATGACCCGCGCGTTGGAGACAAGCTTAAGGTCGCGTTCATCCCGAACTACGGTGTCAGCGCGGCTGAGGTTATCATCCCCGCCGCCGATATCTCCGAACAGATTTCCACTGCGGGTAAAGAAGCCTCTGGAACCGGTAACATGAAACTGGCTCTGAACGGGGCACTCACCCTCGGAACGCTCGACGGGGCTAATGTCGAGATTAAGGAGGAAGTCGGGGATGAGAATATCTTTATCTTCGGCCTCACCGTCGACGAAGTGGAAGCGCTCTGGGAGGAAGGTTACTGCTCGATCGATTATTACTGGGCGGACGAAGAGCTTCGCGCCGTGATTGATTGGCTCACGTCTGACTACTTTGCTCCGAAGGGCTCATTCGATAGAATCCGCCACACTCTGCTTGATGGCGGTGACGCCTACCTCGCGCTGGCCGATTATAAGGCTTACGTGGAAGCCCAGCGGGAAGTCGACAAGGCTTATCTCAACAAGGCCAGTTGGGCCAGGATGGCAATTCTCAATACTGCCCGCGTTGGCAAGTTTTCCAGTGACCGAACAATCCAGGAATACGCGGACGATATCTGGAAACTGCCTCCCGTTAAAGTGTAGTGGCAGGGTCGCGCCTCCGCTGTGCCGCGACCGTTGATCAAATGGAAGAACTCGCGGCAAAGCATGTCCTGCTGGACATTGAGATAATTACCCTAATCGCACTCGCGATCGGGGTGGCGCTCTACGCGGTGATTCGTCGGCAGTCCGGCAACCCGATTTCGTCGACGCCTCACTGGGACGTCTACGATCTCGGCCTGATGTTTTTTCCGGCCATCATGTTTTTGATGGGACCGTTCCTGCTGGTTTCAGCCGCGGGGACGGAACAGGAAAGTGCGCCGGGGGATGCGACTCCGGGATACGGAGCGCTCCTCTTCAATCTCGGGATCTACGTCTTCGTTCTCATGATGGTGCATGCTATCGTGGAGTGGATTCGCCTGCGCAGCATGAAAGAGGTTTTCGGACTCACCAGGGTGGGTCTGCCTCAAATCATCATTTACACCATTGTCGGCGGTATCTTTTCCGTCCTTGTCTGCGTCTGGCTCGTTGGAACGTTCTCTGAGTACTGGATTGGCGGGATGTTCGACGGGCTCCAGGAACAGGCTCCGGTTCGCAGCCTTCAGGAAGCCGAGTCCCGCACCTTTATTTCCCTTGCCGTTTTTGCTGCAGTGATCGGCGCGCCGGTGGCGGAGGAATTTCTCTTTCGCGGCTACATGTATGGCGCGCTCAAGAATGCGACTGGACGACTCTTTGCTACAGTCGTTATCAGCCTGCTTTTCGCGGTGGTGCACGGCAACCTGCCGGCACTGCTGCCGCTCTTTGTATTTTCCCTGATTCTCTGTGCTGCCTACGAAATGTCGGGCAGCCTTTGGGTGCCGGTGGGCCTTCATGCTTTCTTCAACGGGACGAATATTGTGTTGATGCTGACTCAGCAGGCGGTTGAATAACAACATGAGTGAAGGCAACGAGCGTCTCAGGGAACTGGGAGAAAACGAACTCGTCAGACGCATCATTGCGTCGCTGCCGAGCGATGCCAGCATCATTGTCGGGGCCGGGGATGACTGCGCCGTCATCCAGGTGGACGAAAGTGAGGGGGGACCGTGGCAATTGCTCAAGACCGATTGTCTCATCGAGGGCACACATTTTCTTTCCGCTACTAATCCTGAGCTGGTCGGTCGCAAAGCGATCAACAGGGTTCTCAGCGATATCGCTGCGATGGGCGGTCGACCGCGTCATGCTGTTGTCACCCTGGCTTGCGATGCCGACCGCGGTGTCGAGGAAGTTGAAGGCTGGTACGCTGGGATCAACGCGGCCGCTGCAGCTGCTGGTTGCTTTGTGGTCGGGGGTGAGACCGCCCGGTTCAACGAGGCCGGGGTCATGATTTCAGTCGCCATGACCGGCGAGGTGGAGCGCACTCGGTGTGTTTTGCGCTCCGGAGCCAAAGCCGGTGACATCATCGCTGTGACGGGGCGATTGGGGGGGGGCTTTGAAAGTGAACGCCATCTCACTTTTGAGCCACGACTCGCCGAAGCTCAGTGGCTCGTCCAGCATTGCCTGCCCAACGCGATGATGGATTTGAGTGACGGGTTGGGAGCGGATCTCCCACGCATGGCTGCGATGAGCGGCGTCGGCTTTGATGTCGGGCTCGAGCAGATACCCTGTCATGAAGGTATTGGTGTCGACGCTGCTGCCGGCGAGGGGGAAGACTACGAATTGCTCATGGCGTTTTCCCCTGCGAAATGGGAGCAGTTGGAGGCCCGGTGGCGGGAGCTGTTTCCCGATGTGCCAATCACCCCGATAGGAACTTTTGTTGAAGGAGAGGGCGGAGAACTGCCCAAAGGTTGGGAACACTTTATCAGTCATTCATAGAAATGGGTAAAATTTTTGTCAGGGCCAATTCAGGAGTTGAAATGATCGCCGCCGGCTCATCTCTCGCGGCGGATCTGGAGTCGGGCGATGTTGTTGCCTTGAACGGGCAGCTTGGTGCCGGTAAAACACACTTCAGTAAAGGTATCGTTGCGGGTCTCGGTTCGGGCGATGAAGTGACCAGTCCGACCTTTGCTCTTGTCCAGGAATACCACGGAGGGATCCTGCCGGTATTCCACTTCGATTTTTACCGCCTCGATGAAGTCAGCGAACTGCTGCGTCTCGGCTGGGATGAATACCTTGACGAAGACGGTATCCTGCTCGTGGAATGGGCTGACAAGTTTCCGGACGTGTTACCTGACGGTACGCGCTGGTTTGACCTCACCGTTGAAGATGACGGTAATCATGTCGTCACCGAACGATGATTCTCGGTATTGAAACTTCCACTCCCAGGGCTTCGCTTGCGCTCTACAATCGCGACGCGGACAAGGTGTTGTGGTCGCGCGACTTCACCACCGAGCGCGCCCACAACGCTGTTATTTTTGAGCCGGTTTCCGAAATACTGGAGCAATATCGCGATCAGCTCACTGGTATCGTTGTCGGCGTTGGACCGGGTTCCTACAGTGGTGTTCGCGTTGGTATTGCGGTCTCGAATGGACTCGGACTTGCACTCGGCTTGCCGACGAAGGGACGCTCTTCTCTCGAGGCGTGGGATGTCAGCGAAGACACCTACGCGGTCATCAGTGACGCGCGTCGCAAGTCGTATGCCGTTGCTGAAGTGATCGATCGTCGCGTCAAGGGCGAACCGGAGTTAGTCGACGCGGAAGGGCTCAAGGCGAAATTGTCAGAGCTCGCTTCGAGTGGTGTCCCGCGTTATTCCGCGGATGCGAAAGTTGTTGAAGCGTTTGGGGGCGTGAGCTTGGCGCACCCCGATGCCGTCCAGATCGCGAAACGATCGGGAGGGTTAAGTCCCGACAGATGGCGCAAGGTCCCGCTGGAACCACATTACCTGCGTGCTCCTTACATCACGTCACCTAAGAACAGGGCGCTGGGATGATGAGGCCGGAAGGCGGAGGGGATTCTTGATCAACCGCGTGAGTGCGAAATCAGGCGCATGGTTTCGTCTAGAGCGTGACGGTAGAACCAGGCGCGGCGATCGTGGTCATACTGCTTACCGGCCCTAGCCACCTTACCGAGGGCTTCGCGCGCTCTACCATCGAGGTTTTCCATCTCGGAAAGAGAGAGGAGAGCATTTTCGTATAGTTCCGCGCACTCGGAAATTTTACCACTGTTGTAGAGCGGAACCCCTTTTTCGATCGCGGCGGCTATGACGTCAGCGGCACTCTGATTCCCGACGCTGGTAGTTTCAGGAGAGGGTTCGTTGTCTGATTCCGGGCACGAACCGTAATCGGAAGCCTTGTTCGCAAAACCAATCACGGAATCGATCACGTGGATGATACCGTTGCCGCCGTCAATTCCTGTGGAGCGTATTATAGAATCGTTCACGGTGAAGAGACCGTTGTTGATGGCAAACTCCAGTTCGGATCCACTCAGCGACTTGACCGCCTTGGCGTTGAGCGCATCACCAGCGGACACTTTTCCGGATACCACGTGCGTGGTGAGCAGTTCGATGAGCTGCTTGCGATTCTCTTTCTCGAGTAAGCCCTCTACCGTGCCTTCAGGCAGCGCTGCGAACGCTTCGTCGGTCGGAGCAAATACCGTCAGGGGATCTTTTCCGGTCAGGGCCGGGACCAGCCCTGCTTCTTTGGCGGCGGCAAGGAGCGTCTTAAAGGAGCCAGCGCCTTGAGCGGTGGTCAGCAGGTTGGTTTCCTTGGGCTTCGGGAGAAGCACTGAGTCAATCACATGGATCTTGCCGTCAGTGGCTTCGATGTCGGCTTCGAGCAGGGACGAGTCGTTCACTTTCACTGCGCCATCGCGGAACGCCACCCTAATGGGTGATTTCTCTACTGTTTCAACGTTCTTGGACCCGAGTGCTGCCGCCAGATTTAGGTCCCCGGGATGGACGTGGTAAGAAAGGATCTGGACGAGACGATCTTTGTTCTCTGGCTTGAGGAGAGATTCCACGGTGCCCTTTGGTAACTTCGCGAAGGCGTCGTTGGTCGGGGCGAACACGGTTTTTTTGTTGTCCCACTGGAAGAAGGTGGTCAGCTTGGCAGCGTCGAGAGCCGCTTTCAGGGTGGAGAAGCGCTCGTCGGAGGCGACGAGGTCGATGACTGACCCGGAGTTGGGCCTTGCCTTGGCCGCTTGCTTTTCGGCAGGAGTTTCAGGGTTGCGCTCGGAGAAGTTGCTTTGGCCTTCCCCGTAGGTGCGGATGTATTCGACTTCAAGGTTGAAAGGGCCGCTCACCTTGTCGCCGATGAGCAGGCCTAACTTGCGAACGATGGAGGGATCAAACTGCTTGTCCGGCAGGTCCATGCCCCGCCAGCCGCCTTTGAGATCGGAGAAGGGGATTTTTATTTGCTGCCACTTGCCCGCTTCAGGAGTGAAGTTGCCAGAGAAAGAAATCGGCATGCCGCGGTAAGTCGCGGAGGACTCAAGACGGATGGAATAAGTGCGTCCGTCGCCCTTAACCTTGAGCAGGATGCCGAGGTCATTGCTGAGATTGCGGTCGATTCTTTCGCTGCGGATAGAGGAGAAACCGCCGTTGTTTTCGAGGGAAAGGGTGCCCGAAAAATTCAGGATTCCTTTATCAGAAACGGAGAAATTGCCTTTGGAAATCCCCCCCATGACCCCGTCGTTGACGACTTCCCACTCGACTGCGTTAGGATCATCGGCCGTGAATTCGGCAAGACTCTGGCCGCGCCAGGGGCCCGGCCCGCCTTGGTTGGCCAAAGAAGGTGAAGATGTCATGAGCCCGCCGGTGATTACTACTGTGACGAAAAGGGGCAATCGATTTTTCATGGCTTTCGTTACGAGTTGGACTTGTAAAAAGGACGAGGTGTAATTACGGGCCGTTGCAGGTGGCGGTTTTGCAAACCGATTTCGTTTATGAGGCGTGAGGGCGTCATCGCGCCGGTCAAACCTGTTCGTGACAAGTCGCCTGAATGCTTCATGCTTTCCAACTCAATCCTTGAAACAATGATTCGTCAGGCCCTGTTACCCATTCAACTCCTCACCGTCGCCAGCGTGGCGACCCTCACTTTGTCATTCGTCGCAGCCGCCGGCGCAGAGAAACCCAACATCGTCATGCTGATCGGTGACGATATCGACCGCGACACACTTGGTCCCTGGGGAGGCGAAGCGATCACGCCGTATCTCGACCAGCTCGCGGCTGAAGGGGTGAAGTTCAATCGCTGCTACGCCACAGTCGCCATGTGCGCTCCGTTTCGCCAGGAACTCTACAGTGGACGCACCCCTTGGCGGACCGGGGCGATGCCGAACCATTCCCAGTCATCCAATGACACCAAGAGTCTCCCTCATTACCTGAAGCCGCTGGGTTATCGTGTGGCTCTGCTCGGCAAGGGGCACGTTGGCCCGCAGGAAGCCTATCCTTTTGAAAAGCTTGGCGACATTCCCAAGCGAGAAGACGCCAATCCCATCGCGCTGGAACGTGCCGGGAAATACATGGCCGAAGCTAAGGAAGCCGGCGAACCGTTCTGCCTCGTCGTCGCGTCGCACGACGGTCACGCGCCCTTTCACACCCACGGTGATCCTGACGCCTACGATCCCGCCACCTTGACGATTCCGAGGGACGCGATCGACACGCCCGAGTATCGGCACAACCTGCACGGCAATTTCGTCGAGGTGACACATCTCGACAAGCTGCTCGGCGGCCTGCGCGAGCTTATTGCAGAGCATGAACTGACGGACGACACCCTTGTCATCTTCTGCTCCGAGCAGGGTAACCAGTTTCCCTTTTCCAAGTGGACCTGCTTCGACGGCGGTCTTGCTTCCGGCTTCGTCGCCGCGTGGCCCGGAGTGATCCCCGCCGGCATTGACAGTGATCCTATTCTCTGGCTGTCCGACATCACCCCAAGTCTCGTCGAAGCCGCTGGAGGCGAAGTCAATCCCGACGACTTCGACGGCAAGAGCCAGTGGGCCAACTTCAAGGGTGCTAACGAGAAGGTGCACGACTACACCTTTGGTGCTTTTTCCAACTGCAACATCATCGACAATCGTGAGCGCGTTTTTCCTATCCGCTCCATCCGCGATGAACGCTACACCTTATTGTGGTCTCCCAAGGCCGAGGTAGAAGTCACCTCCAATACTACCCTGACCAAAGCGCTCGCGTTGATCAACGGCGAGGACGTCACAGGAGAGTTTGATCCCGCCGCTTCCTGGGTGGTGGAGTTGGAAACTTCTGCCGATCCCTTGCTCGAGCAATTGGTCAAGCGTCTCCACCATCGTCCCGAGTGGGCGCTCTACGATCGCGAGTCCGATCCCAAGGAGTTGACAAACCTTGTCGGTAATCCCGAATACGCGGAAGTGCAGGAGCGGTTGCAGAGCGCTCTCGAGGCGTGGCTCTCCAAGTGGGGCGACGAAGACCCGGTCGCGACGGAGACCGGTTTTGTGAAGCCGAATAACAAGGCGAAGGCTAAGGGCAAAGGCAAAGCGAAAAAGTGATTCGCGAATGGCGACCGTTTATTTTGGCATTGACGTTCAACTGCTGCGCCCGCCGGCGTGGATGGCGTTCGATGAGTCGTTGACCCAGATCGACTCGGGCTGGCTGGGAGAGGTGGGCGACTCGTTTGAGGGGATTTGCAACGGGGCAATCGCTGTGGTGGATCGAATCGGGCAGTTAGGACACGATGTTTGCGTCGGGATCGACAGCCCGCGTTGCCCCTTGCCGGCACCCCGAAAATGGTATTGGGATGGGAAGAAAGAAGACTGGCGCCCGCGTCGTCCTGCAGAAAAAGGCAGGGGACGTCACTGTGAAGTCATTGTCAGGGCCCTGGGGCTCGCCAATCCTCAGTGGACGCCGTCGCTGGAAGGCAGCCCCGATTGGATGCGCCTGGGCTATGCGCTTTTTGATTCGCTTGGAGCTGTTGCATCAGCCGTGCACGAGGTCTTCCCGTCCGCTTCCTACACGATGTGGCAGAACGAAACGAATTCGCCCAAGATGACGATCAACGTCTCGCAGTTTCAGCCCGGTCCCAAGGACATGATTGATGCCGCCGTCGCCGCGATGACGGTGCACGAGTATCAACAGGGGCGCGGCGCAGCCGTTGGCAACGACGGTTTCGGAGCTATCGTGCTGCCAAAACCGATCAGCGACGCACCAGTTAGCTTGCTGCGCTGGCCGAGCTAGATTGGTCGCTAGAGACGATAGGAAATTGACGTTCTGGTCTCCTCACATTTCCGCCCGATCTTCGTCTGTCAGTTCCCTGACTCGCAGATAAGTCCCATCAAAGTATGCCCGCGCGCCGTGAAAGTAGATGGTTTGCTCTCCAATCACGCGCAACCGTCCATCACTCTCCAGCAAAAACGTCAACCAAGTCTCCGGGGTGTCCTCATCTGCGCGAGTGCTGAAACGAGCTGTGGTCCGATTGGTGGTAGCCTTGCCATCGATGTTTCCAAGATGATAAGTCGGCCCCCGGACGACACTGCAGGCAAAACTAAAGGAGCTCTCAGGATTTTCAGCAATGCGAAGAATGCCGCCGTAGCCGTCAATCCAGGTGCCTTCCCAGGTCTTGGTGAAGGTGTCAACTTTCATCCAGGCATTGAGGATCTCGATTCGGGTTTCGGTGAGGTAAGCCATCGCGTTCCAGTATTCGAGGTTGGCTGATTCTTTTCCGGGGATGGCCCTTCCATCGAATCGGGCCGCGGCTGCGGCCCGATTGTCGCGGTAGGCGATCCACTCACGCTGTTCTTGCAAGATCTTGGTAAAGCGGTACGCAGGTATGGTCTCCTTGGCTTTCTCATAGACTGAGTTTAAGGTCGCATCGGCGTCGGCAAAGGCTTGCTTGGCCTCGGCGAGGGAGATATCCTGAGCGGAGGTGAGTTTTGGTCCGAGGGTGATGAGAATCAAATGCAGGTAGATTACTAGGCTGGGCATGGGGATAGAATGATGGCCGAGGCGTGAAGTGCCAAGGGCTTTCTATTGCACAACAGAACGAGGAAAACTTTACACTCGTCGATACCACCGAAACACGTATCCGAGGTGTGCGATCAGAAGCACCAAGGTTAGGCCCACAGTAATCATGTGCAGTGCATTCCATAGCCCCATATTATCGCTGTCTTTTGCACTATTAATCACAGGCACAAGAAAGTAACAGATGGCCATACCCAATGCGGTGATCCCGTTCACAACGAGCCCCGTTCGTTGCTTTTGCGTGGTCGCGACTCCGATGATGCCAAGGATTCCAATAAGAGCAAAAAAGATCGGCCAGAGAAATCGTAACATGAGCGCTGCTGGTTCCACTTCGAGAGCAACATTAATTGCCGGAGCTACGATCGCCGATTGAAAGAGAATGAGGGTCGCAACAACCACGGAAAGGAAGCGAGGGAAGGTAACCATAACAATCACCTTGGTGATTACGTTTCATTTTGATGGGTAGTTGGGCCTGACGTATTTTTACCCTTCGCCAAAGCTTTCTTCAAGGCACCATGCCTTAAAGGTTGACCGGCAAATTGAGACGTTAAAACTCGTATCGCAGGGATCCTCTGACGATGGTTTCTTCGACGCTATTTTCTGTGTTTTGGTAATTCACGCCGAGGTTCAGGGATAATCCCCGGGCAAGATCCCACCGTGATCCGAAAGCGGCACTGTATCGTTTTTGGCCATCGAGCTTCGCAAGTCCGGCTTCTGCGGAGACGGTCAAGGGTCCCGTTTTGTAGCTCAAGCCCAGTGAACTGAAGAGGTGCTCGATCTCATCGGAATCGATGCTATTGACGCGCTCAATACCCAACTGGGTGTCAACAGTGAGGCTGGCGTAGGTGTACGCGATAACAGCGGCACCGCCGAGCGTGTCTTGGATTTCTCCACTGGTGATTGCCTCTCCCTTGCGGACGCGGAGTGCGCCGAAGTAGCTGCTGGCTCCTATGGGACGTTCAAAGTTTGCTCCCAGTTCAAACCCTCCCTCCTTATCAACGGTGGCAGCGATCTCATACGAATTGAAGCGGACAGAGTAGAAAATTCCTTCGTCTTCGAGCCCGCCCACAAATTGATCAAAAGCGAGATTGGCGTTGCCGGTGCCTCGCTGCCGCCTTGTTTGCTCAAACACACTTCCGGTGACTTGACCAATCGCGATCACTCCCCAGTAATCAGCGATTGATAGGGCGAGGTTGCCGCGGTAGTCGTCATCGTCGAAGCCGACGTAATTAGCCAGATACTGTGTATTGAATTGCCAGCCATTAGCCAGTTGTGTCCCGAAATTGAAGAGGCCTAGGAATTGGGTCGCTGCCGAGTGATGCGCAGTGGAATCGCGGTAAATGATCGACTGGTCAATAAGGAGATTGGTATTAAGAGTGCCAATGCCGATCTCGAAAGCCGTGGGCTTTTCAAAGAACGAGATCGTGTCGTAGCTGAAGGAAAAACCATCCTGAGCGGCAGCGCTGCCGAGGAGTGATGCCTGCAAACAGGCTGCGAGGATTAGCAAGCGATAGCGATTCTTCATCGTGACGAGCAGATAAATGTTACTGTTTTCTAGCGAACGCGTGTTTGAACACATAGTCGGCCAGTTCTCTACCAACTCTCAGGCCCTCCGTATTGTCTGCTTGCCAGTGGATACCTCCGTAGATTCGACTCATTCCTGCTTCTTCAGCTGCTTCCCATAGGCTGGTGTAGGATCGGGTCACCCCGGTAAGTTGTTCCGGCCAGTTCACGAGATCTGGCGATTTGCTTGAAAAAGAGACCTGATCGGTTCCGATGAAGTTGGCCAGCATTCGGGCGGACGCACCACTGAAGGTTGAGTGGCCTGAAGTGTAGGCCGGGAATGAGGGGGTTGGAATGAGGCTTTTCCATGCGCTGTCTCCTCTCTGGCCAAACTCTGCCGCTCTTGTTCTGATCACCGTTTCAGGCCTGACAATATCGTAGTGATACTTGCTGTCCCATGTGGTGATAGCCGCGTCGGCCTGAGCCATGCTGAGGAGGGCGAACAATCTGGCTTGTTCTAGCAGAGATAGCCCCATTTTCTGGGTGATGTTCATTGCTATGATTTGCCAGTGACCGGGTGGTGTGACCCCGCGGGGCCCATCTTCCCAAAAAAACGCAATCGTAGTCTCGTCAGCGGTTCGAGCACTGCTTTCGCTTCCCCCGAGAGCCATGATCTCTTGGTATTGGCTTGCAAATTCTTCGCTGTCAGGATCAATAAACGGAATAGCCTGAAACTGGGTTTTATCCTCCATGACCCAACTTTTTTGAGCTCCCCATCCTGGGAATAGGCCGCGATTAAAAGTGCTGAAACGCGGTCCCCGCTCAGCCCCGTAAAAGGGACCAGTGGGAGACCAGGCGAGGCGATCAGAACGCTTTTCGTAGTGATCGAGGTAGAAGTTTGCCTGGTTAGGTTCCGCGCCGTCGTTGATTCGGTCTGCAATGATGACGGAAGCAATATACTTTCCGTAGCGAATTCCATTGGCTTTAGCCTCGTCGTCACGGTAACGCGCGAGCATTCGTTTTTGATCGAACACGAATGAGGCATTCAAAGCGTCCGAGAGGGAATCGGTGAAGGCAACGAGATAAGCCACCTCCTGATGGGTGTTTTCCGGCGCGGCCCGTACGCCATATTTTGAGCTGTATGCCTGTTCGATGCCGTTGACGGCTAGAAAACCGGAAAGATGGGCCATCGCAAACGTTCGGGTTGCCGGTGGCGGCGTGACCGACTGATTGCGGATTGCCTGCAGCATGATGTCAGTGCACTCATAGACGGGTGACAAGTGTTCCGGTTCGATTACCCCGTTGATGTAGGATTGAGGACTGGTGACGGTGGATGAACAACTGACCCAAAATAATGCAATTAAGCTGAGCGATAGGGTGGTGGTCTGCTTTACTATCCGAGTCATACCGGTTGGTTTCAATGAGGGGGAGGGTACACGTCTTACCAGAGGGTTTTGACGCTGTGATTCAGTCGACTAGTGAATTTTTCGCCACGTTCCCGAGAATACGAAGTGCCTTTCTTTATTGCCGCAGTTCCCTGATTCTCAATCCCTCATGTGGTGGGAGTTTGACTATATTGGAGTGAATAAGTCAAGTATCGGATGCTATTTTGTCTCCCCCGTCTATTTCTCCCAGTATCTCGGCCGCAGTCTCGACTCCGGATTGGATGGCGCCTTCGATGGAGCCGCTCCGAGTGTGATCGCCGCAGATCCAAAGGCCTTTTTCGCGACGGTTCCCGATAGCATGACCGGGAGGAGCGACGGGGAGGGCCTGGGGGAGGTGCTCGGTACGCAGGTGAGTCCAGGTCTTAGCGGCTTCTCCGAACCAATTGATCAGCTCGCGCTCGACGGTTTCGGTGAGAGTAGCGTCGGTAGCGTGATCATTAATCACAGAGATGGAGATCAGAGACTGGCCCTCGGGCGCGTAGCCGGGGGCAACCTGAGAGGGGACGCAGAGGTTATGGATCAGGCCATCTCGGTCGCCACGGAGCGCGATGATGGGTTCCGCGAGGGGAGTTTCGTCGGCAGCGAAGTAGAGACAGCTGGTATGGTTCCACTTTGGCTGACGGTCGTAGCCGAGTAGTCGAGCAGTGGTCGAGGCGTCGGTGGCGAGGACGATAGCCGTGGCGCGGTGACGGGTTCCAGCCTCATTCTCGATTCGGTCGTCATTTCCTCCCTCAGCTTCGGAGCGTTCGGCGAGGGTGAGGTGATCGCCGGTGACGGAGGTGACGGGACTATTGAGGTGGATCGCGGCCTCGGGAAGTCTCGCCGCGAGCTGCTCGGGGATGGCCTGCATACCGTTTTGCGGCAGGGTGGCCGAGCCTGCACTAAACATTTTGAAGGTGAACTCGAAGAGGCGGCTTGAGGTCATGAGTTGGTCCTCGAGGAAGATGCCGCCGTAAAAGGAGCGGAAGAAGTCGTCGATGAACTGTTCGGAGAAACCAAACGCTCGAAGGTAGTCGAGGGTGCTGGTCTCGGGGGCCGCCCAGATGTGATCGAGCGGTTTGCGGAGCAGGGAAAAGCGCAGTTTGGCGACGAGGCATTTGTCCCGAAGGTTGCCGACAGGAGCGAGGGCTGAAGAAAAGAGGGCGGACGGGTTGCGAAAGACATCCCGCAGCGAGCGTAGCTTACCGGCTTTCCAGATGAGGGCACCGGGAGTGAAGGGGCGGAGATCGAGAGCTTCTAGATCGAGCAAGGCGCCGGCCTCGGGGTAGGCATCAAGGTAGACTTGGAAGCCGCGGTCGAGGAGAAAGCCCTCCACCCGATCGGTGCGGACCCGGCCACCGATGCCGTCGGCGGCTTCGAAGACTTCGACCCGGCACCCGGCTTCGTGCAGTTTTACGGCACAGGCCAGGCCGGACAGGCCAGCTCCGATCACGGCGACGTCGAGGGCGGGAGGCTCAGGAAGTGGGCTCATTTCGGAAGTGACGTCAGAATGCGGCGATTGGAAGCAGGTGGTGGGTGGCTAGTCGCTTTCGTCTTCGAGGGCCCGGCGGGTGACCTCATGTCGATAGGTGAAGAGGCGGTCGAGTTTTCGCCTGACCAATGGCCCGCCAAAGAGGGCTCCGAGCCAGCCGAGAGGGAGACGGTAACGAATCGAATCGACGAGCTGGGAGCTGTTCTCGTCTACGGGAAGGAAGTCGTGACGGTGTTCCCAGGAAGTGAAAGGGCCGGATTCCTGTCGATCAATGAACCCGGTTTCGGTGATCTCGTGAACGGCGACCCAGCGTTGTTTGAGCGGGCCGATTCCCACTTCGATGACAGCGCGGGCGCCGTCACTGACCGCGCCGGGGGATTCGAGGACGGTGGCCTTCTCCCATGGAGGAGAGAG
>PKCI01000001.1 GCA_002862135.1 Verrucomicrobiota bacterium
AGACCGGTCATCAGGGTGACGAGCGACGGCCGGCACACGCTCGTTGTGAGATAGCCGTTTTCAAATACGGCCGACCGAGAAGCCAGCTGATCCAGACTGGGCGTGTGGACCCGCTCATTCCCCATGAAGCCGAAGTCGAACCACGACTGATCATCCGAAATGATGTAGACGATGTTAGGATGTTCTGCCGCTTCAAGCGTCACCCCTGCGGCAAAGATTACTAGGCTAAACAGCCACCTCATTTCTTCGGGATGCGATTCAAGGTGTAATAGGCATCAGGATTATCTAGGGACTCGCCGGAAACGGACTCCGCTCCATCCAGTCGGAGTTCGTGAACATACCCGGCGCGCAAACCCTCAACTCCCAGCTTTACCCGTAGACCATCAGCCGAAATCGCAACCGATTTGACTATGAGCTCTTTGGTATTCATTTCGTCACCACCATAGGCTGAAGAATACTCGTAGGTGTAGCTGGTCATCGAGAGGCTTCCTTTGGAAAGAGATTCGAACGACACCGCTTTCGTAAAGACCAACTCGAATCCGTCAGGCAGCGCTTTCATTTCTTTCACCGCAAAGGGATTCCAGCCCATGTATTGAATTCGGGATAAGCCGTAGGAACGATTCCCAAGTGAAGACCACCCTCGATTCGTCATTCCGGCAAAGAGAGAACCGTCCGGAGCAAAGGCTAACCGAACCACCGCAGCCGGAAAGCCGCTGAGAAAAGGAAAACATGCTCCCTGGTATTCACCTTCAACCTTTTCAAGAAAGACGCGATTGATCGCCGCATTGGTGAACTCACCCACCAGCAACTGCCCGTCAAAGGGGCCAAACTTCCCTTCCTCATCAATCAATTCGATGTCCGTCGCCGAACGGCCCATTTTGTTGTAGGGCAGCCAGACTGCCGGTGGGACGAACTCCTTTGAGGAGGCGACGGCTTTTGGATACAATTGTTTCCTTTCCGGGATCGCCGACAACTGAAACGGCGCCCTGGGATCTTCCAGAGTCTTCAGTGATTCCTGGTTCCCGTAGAATACGCCCGGCTTCAGGTGGTAAATCGGTGTTGCCGGGATCCAGGTTCCCTGCTGATCGCTGAAAAACATGTCCCCCTCGCGATTCGCTCCCAGCCCGCAAGGGGAACGCATTCCAAGGGCCTTGGGAACAAACTCCCCATTCTTACCGATGGTACCTCCCCACCCACGCCAACCGATGGTGTTGTCGGCCAGGTCTCCCATACCGAGATTCAAGGTCACCCACAAATTGCCCTGACCGTCGCGCTCGGGTCCATAGGTGTAGGCATGATAATTGCCCGACACATTCCAGCCGTCACACTCGGTCAGATAGGCATCTGCGACTCCGTCCCCGTTTGTGTCCTGAAGGCGCGTCACTTCAGCGCGCTGGGAGACGAGAATATCGTCTTTATCACGAGTCACCCCAAGGGGTTCATGGAGACCTGATGCGAAAAGTCGATACTTAAAGTCGGCGGGATCCTCTGCCAAGGCATTGTCGATCATCCAGACTTCCCCTTTCCGGATCGAGACCGCCAGGGTGTCGTCGATCCACTCCATTCCACTCACTTCGAGAGCAATGCCGTCACCAGGCTTCCATTCGGTTGACCGGGAGTGAGTCGGAGACTCAGCCGTCAGCAGATCAGTCACCCGGTAGGCCTCCTCCTCGGCACTTGCGGCTCCGAGCGCCCCAGTCAAAATCGCCACAAAAATTCTCAATCTCATCTCCATGAATACACAAAATTGACCAGGTTATCGGCGACCACACGATCGACTTCGACGTCCCTAGGATGGGTTATCGAAGGTTCTTCGCCTTCTTGCCACATGACCTTTCGATAAAGCATTCCATCAGTCACGCTGTAGGCTTCTTCGTAGGTTCTCCCCTCATGCTCGAGCATAAAGACCGGATTACCCGATTCATCAACGTAGTAGCCCCGGAAACGGATCTCACTTTCGGTTTCCTCAAAAGGAAACACGTCATCACTGGCAGGATGTTGAAACTCGATCTTACGAACGAACCAGGTGTCGTAAGCATCGAAGAACCTCCCCCTCCAAACCATGGCGGGGCGTCCCTTGAGCCCGTCAAAAGCCAGGTTAACCCCTCCCGGGAAACCAACCAGGATGGCCTTCGTTCCCGAACCGTTCAGGAAAGTTCGCTGAATGACAGGACGATCTTCTGGAATCAGCTCAAACTGCCCCGGTCGAAAATCCGGGAACCCCTCAGGTTCCCCCTCTCCGTCGGCAATGAAACCCCAGATCGCGGCAATTTGCTGTTCAGCATCGCCGCCCAGCACATCCGGAACGGTGGACTGTCCGCCCGGCCAAAGCGGAGGCATGAGCGTTCCGGGACGATAGGAAGCCGGGTTCAGGAGATACTGGTGAAACCATTCGGGACGAAGCCGCTCGTCCAGGGAACTGATATCTAGCGCCGGAATTCCAAGGGACATCTTCTCGCCCCAGTGGTGGCAGGTGATGCAGTTCACTCCGCCGTGCGTTCCCAGCAACTTCCGCCCGGCGTCAAGATTAACTTCGTCGGTGGGCCAGTCAGCCAGCGCACTTCCCTGATCTTTTTCGACCAGCCATTTCGCCAGCTTTTCAGCCTGGTTCGGGTAGCCCGGCATCTGCGTCTTTAGGTAAGGCCTGACATGCTTCTCCACATCTCCCTCCAGCACTCCCTTCAGCCAATCATCCTGGAGCTTCTGCCCGATCCCCGTTAGCGGCGGTGGCAATCTCCCTGAGTCACCGAGACTCTCCTCACCTATGAAATATCCGTTCGCTTCAGGAATCGGACCACCTACCCCGTCACGTTCATGACAGGCGTAGCAGTTCATCGCGGCCAGTGTCAGATGAGCTAATTCCTCCCCCTTCCCGCCCGATGCGAGAAAGATCTTCAGCGATTCCCGCTGCTCAAAGCTCAAATCATAACGCGGCACACTCTTGACCGGGTTCGCTGACAAACATCCTCCGGCTCCGCCGGCTCGCTTGATGGAATGTGAATCTACACCGGGCAGCTCATGACATTTCGCGCACTTCAACTGTCGAGCCAATTCGAGCCCCTTCGCGATCTCTGCCTTCGTCGTCTTTGGCCAGGGAGCGATCGGCTTGGCATCGTCCCGTGGATTGCTCGACTGGAAGTCTAGCAGATGTGCCGCGACATCCATCGCTTCCTGTTGCTCCAACGGCACATGAGGCATACGACCGTCCGGCCGAAAATCAGACGGAGATATCAGGAACGCGGCCAAAGCCTTGAAGTGGGTCTTAGCCTGAAGGTCCGGCAACGATACAGCAAGAGGAGAAACCACCACGTCACCGCCTCCATGCGGCGGTTTAAAATCCGGCGTCGGGGCATGACAGGCGACGCAGCCTTTCTCATGGAACAGCGCACTTCCCCCTTCCGCGTTCGCATGCCGCGCCGTGGGATACTTCGCGCTCGTTTCAAGACTCGCGAGGTAAGCCAGGAGCGCGTCAATCTCGTCCCCGCTCAGCTCATCAACCAGACTGGGCATCGTGGATCCCGATCGCATTGAATCTGGGTCCTTCAGAAACGCTTTCACCCAATCACGATCAACCCGGTTGGAAATATTCTCGAGACTCGGACCCTTTCGTTCGGTCACGACGATGGATCCGCCATGGCAGTTCGCACAGCCAAGCTCAGAATAGAGAATGGCACCGCCGTCAAAAGATGGCTCTCCAGCGTGAAAACGCTCGTAGCCAACGACGTGCGGTTCGGCTGACAACATGGTCGGCAAAACCATGGAAACGGCCATGAACGATACCCACCTCATAGCTTTGCGAGGCAATCTGTCAGGTATTCCCTCGAGTGATTGATCACCTGGGTGATCTCTGTGGCAGTGGGTAGCATCGGCTCGCCCCGCGGAGTCGGATGCATGAAGATCTCAGCGAGACCGTTGAAGTCAACATCACGCAGCGCGGCCAAAATCGGCGCATAATCCAGCGATCCAAAACCGGGCATCTGCTTCAGCTCTTCCACCTTAACCATCTCCTCTTTTGAAGACATGTGGTACTCCTGGAAATAAATGAACGGGAGATTCTCCTTCCCGCAGTGCTTGATCAAACCGGGGATTTCATCGATGGCGTCATGCAGATGATGAGGGGCAAAGGCTATCCCCACGTTCTTTGAAGGATTCAGGTCGACGAAATAGCGAATAGAATCCGGCGACGAAAGCATCGAATTTTTGTGGTTCTCGATCGCCATGGTGATACCGAGGCTCTCGGCGAGCTCATAGTGGGGTTTCAGCTTTTCAAAAAAGAGCTTCACCTGCCGCTTCGCTTCCTCCCCCTTGGGATCTTTCTCACCATGACTTCGGGAACCACAAACCGTCATGTAGCCCCCGTTCTTCTTCACCCAGCGCATCTCGTCATCCTGCCCAAATGGTCCGAGCGGATAACAGGTCGAGACCGACATGCTTGTCTTGTGGCTGAGCAGTTTCTCCTGAAAGGCTTCATCACCCATCTCGGTGATCTGCTCGCGATGATTGGCATGACGCAGCCGCCAGATATCGACCGACTCTGCTCCGGTCTTCGTGACCTCTGCCAGCACCTCGTCTAACGGAAGGTCTCCATACATGGCCGAGGAAAGCACATAACGAATCGCGAATGCCTCGGATTGCGCCTGCGCCAACGCAGGTACCGCTCCTGCGGCCGTCATCAACTTCAGTGCTTTTCTTCGATTCATGACTGCTTGGCTGCCTCCTCTTCCAGCATCTTAATCCAGGGGCCGACGTAATGGCCGTTATCGTGAAAAGTTCTTCCCGAAACGAGGTTACCGTCGATCACACAAGGTTCGTTCACATAAATTCCTCCGCAGACCTCGAGGTCAAACTGGCACTTTGCCACCGTGGCCATCCGGCGACCACGGACCCGATCCGCACGCGCCGGGACCTCGACTCCATGACAAACACTGGCACATGGCTTTTTGTTATCAAAAAACCACTGGGTCAATCGAATGAGATCCTCGTCATCGCGAATATATTCCGGAGCTCGTCCCCCGGAAAAAAGTATGCCAAGGTATTCCTCCGGATTCACCTCGCTGAACGCCAGGTCTGCCTGAATCTGATATCCCTCCCATTCCTTGGTGATCGTCCAGCCCGGGCGAATCTCATGCATCACCATCTGGTAGAGTCGTTTCTCCGGTGCAATCACAACCGGCTCAATGTTCGCCTCCTGCAATCGGTAGAACGGATAGAGCGTGTCCACCGTTTCCGTCGCATCTCCCACAACGATTAAGGCTTTGCCAATGTAGTCAGACATGATGCCATGGTATCGTCATTGACCGAATTGTCCCTACAGCTATGATTCAAAAAACCTCAGGTTTTTCGTCATATTGAAATCAAGCCGGACAGATTCCCCCCCGCGAGTTGCTTTGCTCGTCGAGACGACGCGATCCTACACCCGTGATCTCCTCGCCGGAATCAGTCACTTCATCGACTCTCACGGACCCTGGTCCACCTTCCTCGAACTGAGAGCTTTTGAATCATCGCTGCCCCCCTGGCTGATGAATTGGGACGGGGACGGTATTATTACTCGAACCCACAGCGCCGAGATGGCGGCGGCGATCGCTGCCACCGGACTACCAACCGTCGAAGTACGCTCCACCAACTACGAAACGGGATTTCCTTTCGTTGGAATGGATAACGCCTTAATTGGCCAGCGCGTCGCGGAGCATTTTGTCAATCGTGGTTACCGCCGCTTCGCCGCTTACACTCTCGACACCGAATCCTTTTTTCGAGAACGAATCAGTAATTTCGTCAATCCAATTGAGGCGGCTGGGGCCAAGTGTGAAACCCTTCCGGCACACAGTGAGTCCAGCCCGGCCGACTGGGAAGAGCACCAGCAGGAACTGATGGATTGGCTTACCTCACTGGAGAAACCCGTCGGTATTTTTGCCACCAACGACCAACTCGGAGTCCGACTGATTGATGCCTGCCAGCGCGCCGGAATCGCCGTTCCCGAAGAGGTTGCTGTCGTCGGCTGTGAGAATGAGGAAACTCTCTGCGAGTTCACTTCACCCAGTCTGACAAGCGTTCGATTCGATGGCCACACCGTTGGTTTTCGCGCCGCAACACTGCTCGACCGCCTGATGAAAAACAAAGTGGTGGATCCCCACTCGCTCATTCCCCCTCGTGGCATCAAAGTGCGGGAATCGTCAGACGAATTCGTTATCGAAGACGCAGTCGCCCTGCGTGCGGTCCGCATCATACGGGAAAAAGCTTTCCAGGGGCTGACCGTCGCAGCGATTTGCGAACAGCTATCAATCTCTCGAAGCACACTTGAACGGCGCATGAAAGCAGCACTAAAGCGTGGCCCCAAGGAGGAAATTCTCCGGATCCAGTTTCGAGAAGTGAAGCGACTTCTGAGAAACACCTCCCTGACGATCGAGGTAATCGCTGAGCAAGTTGGGTTCAGCCACGCCCACTACCTGCAGACCGTCTTTCGGGAGCGATATGGCATTACTCCCGGCCAGTTTCGAAAACAACAGCAAGGCTAGCCCCTTCACCACGATCACGGGGGGACCTCGTGCGAGCAAACCGGGTATTATCCAACTCGGAAACCTTTTTGTCTTGAATGAAACGTACCGCTGCGATCCTGACTTTCCTCCTCACTCTGAATTTCACCTTCGCTGATGACGGCCTTCATGTCGGCACCGCCGCGGTGGATATCTCACCCACCGTTTTCCCGATCCAACTGCGATCGGGCTCTTCGAGCTATGTTCACGACCCCATGCATGTCCGCGCGATCGCTTTTCAGAACGGTGAAGGGCGGGCTGTCGTTGCGCTCGTCGACGCCATCGGCACAGGCCGTGAGATGACCGACGAGGCCAAAGCGATTGTTGCCGAGCGAACCGGCTGGAGCGTTGAAGAAATGCTGGTCAGCGGCACCCACGCCCACACCACTCCCAAGGGCGGAGATACCTCCCCCGGTCGAATCGCCTACGAGAAGACGCGTTTCGATGGCCTCGTTGAAGCTCTCACCCAGGCGATTGGATCTCTCGAGCCGGCCCAGGTCGGGTTCGCCGCCGAAGACGAACCTAGTGAAGTCCGAAACCGTCGCTGGTATCTCAAGGAGGGCATGATGGATAAGAACCCTTTCGGCACCTACGACAAGGTGAGAATGAATCCTAATCCGGCCACGATCGACACTCCAGCCGGCCCCATTGATCCTGAGGTCTGCATCGTCGACATCCGCAATCGACGCGGGAAACCCCTTGGTCTACTCGCCAACTACTCACTCCACTATGTCGGTAACATTCCCACGGTGATCGAAGAGGGTGGCAAAGTGGTCGGAATGGCCTCTGCCGATTACTTCGGCGAGTTCTCGAGGATCTTTCCCTACCGAACGGCCGGATCCAATCCGGAGAATCACTTCGTTGCCATGATGACCAACGGCACCAGCGGTGACATCAATAACATCGACTTCCGGAGAGTCCGCGGACCCCGGGCTCCGTTCGAGCAGGTCAGGCAGGTGGCCACCAAAACGGCTGATGCCGCCTGGAGAGCCTCCGAAAAAATCGAGAGCTTCGATACCGATCCAATCGTGGCAATGAGACAGCGATCCGTAACCCTCAACTACCGCAGCATGAGACAAGACGAGGTCGAACACGCCCTTCGCCTTCTCGAGATGACTCGAAAGGAGCGCGATAGCCTCGACTTGCACAAAAAATTCATGCAATACGCCAACGCGACTGTGAGGTATTCAGAGCCAAACAAGACCGAAGAGGTGATCATCCAAGCCATTCGAATCGGAGACCAGGCAATCGTATCGCTTCCTTTCGAAGTGCTGGTGGAGATCGGCCTTGAAATCAAAGAAAAGAGTCCGTTTCCGCACACCTTCACCATCTCGCTGGCAAACGGCGGCTACGGATACCTTCCTCCGCCCAACCAATTCGACCTCGGCGGCTACGAGACGTGGATCGGCACCTGCCGGTTCGAGCGGGAGTCTTCGGAAATTCTCACCAAAAGCCTGCTTGAAATGCTTGAAGAATTGAAAGCTCTCGATTGATTTACATAACTGAAGCAACCTCATTGAACTGAGCCACTTGATTAAACTCTCCCTCTCCATGTTCCGCTTCTTGCTCTTTCTCTCGCTGGTCTTTGTGGCGCCAATTTTTGCTGAAGACCGCCCCAACTTCGTCATCATCTTTATCGACGACATGGGCTACGGCGATATCGGCCCCTTCGGCTCGACCGACAACCGCACCCCCAACCTCGACCGCATGGCCCAGGAGGGCATGAAGCTGACCAGCTTCTATGCTGCTCCGGTCTGCTCCGCGTCGCGAGCCCAGTTGCTCACCGGCTGCTACGCCCCGCGGGTTTCAGTTCCCGGCGTCTTCTTTCCCAAGGGTAACAAGGGACTCAATCCAGCCGAACACACCATCGCCGACTACCTTAGTGAAGCCGGCTACGCCACAGGTTGCTTCGGCAAGTGGCACCTTGGCGATCAGGTCGAGTTTCTCCCAACTCGACAGGGCTTCGATACCTACTTTGGCATCCCCTATTCCAACGACATGGGTCGTGTCGCCACCGAGTCCGGCCTCAAGGTTCACCCGCTGATGCGGGACGAGCAAGTGGCTGAACTGCTCGAGGATGAAGGACAACGGCGCATCACACGCGAATACACCGAGGAGACCATCCAGTTCATTAAAGCCAATCAGGACAAGCCGTTCTTCGTCTACCTGCCGCACACCGCGATGCACGTGCCCATTTTTCCCCACCCTGACTTCGCCGGAAAGTCTTCCAACGGTATTTACGGAGACTGGGTCGAGGAGGTGGACTGGAGTGTTGGCCAAGTGCTTGATACCCTGACAGGGCTCGGACTCGATAAGAATACCCTCGTCATTTTTACCAGCGACAATGGCCCCTGGGCTTCGAAGGGAGACAAAGGAGGCATTTCCGGACCGCTCCGTGGAGCCAAGGGAGGCACTCTTGAAGGAGGCGTTCGCGAACCGACTATCGCTTGGTGGCCCGGGAAGATCGCAGCCAACTCTTCGATCGATGCCATCTCCGGCACCACCGATTTCCTGCCTACCTTTGCTTCGCTCGCCGGCGTCAAACTGAATCCCGACATCAAGATCGATGGCAAGGACCTCTCATCCCTGCTCAAAGGAGAAACCAAAGAAAGTCCCCATGAAGCCTGGCACTACTACAAGGGAACCAAGCTGATGGCGGTTCGCTCCGGCCACTGGAAACTGGCTCTCGAACCTCAATCCATCGGTATGGGTTTTAGTAAACAGCCCGGAGATATACGAACGAGTGGGCGCCTCTACAATCTCGACGAAGATATCGGAGAAACGATCGATGTCGCTGCTGAAAACCCCGAAATTGTCCAGCGTCTTCGGAAGATTGCCAATGCAATGATCGCTGACATCGGTTCCGGCCAGGCTGGGCCCGGAGTCCGTCCCGCGGGCCTCGTTGACAATCCTGTGATGCTCTATCCGTCCACTGCCCAAAGTAAGTCGCGGAAGGCCATCGCACTCGCCAAGCCGGTCAACTGGAAGAAAGTCAGTATGGGCGACACTATTGATACCGGACAAGTGCCCCCTGTCGCCGGTCAACCTATCTCCATTCGCGCCACTGTTGAGGCGGACAAACCACACGGCGTGGTCGTTTCCCATGGAGGCTCCAAGATCGGCTACGTGTTCTACTTTGACCGGGGCCGGCCAGTATTTATGGTCAAACCCGGCAATGGCGTTGAGAACCGCATCGGCTCGAAAGCAACATTCTCCGGCGAGGTCGATATCGTGGCAAACGTCAACTCCGACGGTACCATCGCCTTCACCATCAACGGAGATAGCAAAACAACCGGAAAATCTCAGCTGCTCAAATCCCATCCGCAGGAGCACCTCGATATCGGATTCGACGCTGCCAACCCGGTAGATAAGAAAGCACCCGCGGGAAACTTCAACGGACAGATTCACCAGGTTGAAGTCACCACAGGAGACAAGAAGTGATGCGACGGACCGCACTAACGTTCCTCCTCACTTTCCTCATGGTATCGGGAGGCACTCTGGTCGCGGCTGAACGTCCCAATATTCTTTTCCTCTTCGCAGACGACATGCGGCCCGACTGCATATCGGCGCTGGGCAATCCCCAGATTCGCACTCCCAACCTCGACAAAATCGTTGAGCGGGGCCTGGCGTTCACTCGCGCGACCTGCTCCTATCCCATCTGCGTGGTCAGCCGGGCCGAGCTGCTCAACGGTCGCCACGGATGGGAAATTGGAGTGGACCGGAACGGACGCATCACAGGTGATACCCCAACCGTGGACTGGGCCGAAGCTCTGCGCCGCAGCGGATACAATACTTGGCACGTCGGCAAGTGGCACGTCAGTGGCCGTCCCTCCAACCGTGGCTACACCGATTCAGCCGCCCTCTTTGGAAGCGGCGGTGGCAAATACTGGAAGGAAGGTCAGCTAGACTGGAAGGGCTTTCCAATCACCGGCTACCGGGGATGGATTTTTCAGAACGATGACCGATCCGAGATGTATCCCGAGCTCGGTGTGGGAGTGACTCCTGACATCAGCGCCAAATTTGCCGACGCTGCCATCAGTATAATCGAACACCACTCAGACAAGCCATGGTTCTGCCACGTCAATTTCACAGCCCCCCACGATCCGCTCCTGATCCCACCGGGGATGGAAGGAAAATACTCAGCCAAAGACATCCCTCTGCCGAAAAATTTCCTGCCGGTTCATCCGCTCGATCACGGCAACTTCGACGGACGTGATGAAGCACTCCTCGCCTGGCCAAGAACAGAGGAAGCAGTGCGGGATCTACTCCGCGTTTACTACTCGGTCATCGAAGACATGGATGCCCAGATTGGGCGCATCCTTGAAGCACTTGGAGCGAGCGGGCAGCTCGAAAATACGATCATCATTTTCACCAGTGATCACGGCATGGCCTGCGGCTCGCATGGTTTACGCGGGAAACAAAACATGTATGAGCACACCATTAATGTGCCGTTTGTCATGGCTGGTCCGAGTGTGCCGGCAGGAGAGCAAACGAACGCGCAGATCTACTTGCGGGAACTCTACCCGACAACCTGTGAACTGGCCAACGTGACTGTCCCCGAATCAGTCACCGCTGAGAGCTTCGCCCGCGTCATCCACGATCCCAGAGCCGCTCACCACAAAGTGATTTTCGGTTACTTCAAGGACACCCAGCGGATGGTGCGAACAGAAGATGGCTGGAAACTCGTTCACTACCCCTTAATTGGTGAATGGCAGTTGTTCGATTTGAACTCAGATCCATTGGAGATGGAGAATCTGGCGGATAGTGATGAAAGTCTGGTTAAGAAGCAGTTGGATACTTTACGGAAGATGATTCTGGACTGGCGGAGGGAAAAGGGCGATCCGTTGAAAGGGATCAGTGAAACCCATCGTCAATGACCAATCATAGCTGCCGCAGCATGTCATTGGCTCGTTCGTATGCTTTGGACAGAATGATCGGGCTTTAGCCGTTCTACTTTGTGGCTGCGGCTTTGCCCTGCAGAAATTCCGCTTTGCGGAACCTTAGCACGCGGAACCCGCTTCGCGGTTTTGAGTCTAAGCACAAGGGAGTCATGGCCACAAAAAAAGCCCTCTTTTGAAGGACATTTAAGGTGGCGGAGTGGACGGGACTCGAACCCGCGACCTCCGGCGTGACAGGCCGGCGTTCTAACCAACTGAACTACCACTCCTGAGTGGTGAATCTGTTAGACTTTTCAGTTCCTCTAAGATCCGCTCCGTTGGGGAGCGGGATACTAGGCGCGTATTTGAAATCGCGCAACAAAAAATATTCGTGAAACCCGTTGCTTTTGCCGCCTTTTGGCGTAACTATTCCGCCCCCCGCGAAGGGGAAACCAAGCGGGATATTCTTTACCCTTTTTATACCATGAACGTGATTGACAAAATCGAGCGTGAGCAAATGAAAGAAGACGTGCCTGAGTTCTCTCAGGGAGACACCGTCAACGTGCACTCACGCGTTGTCGAGGGTGGTAAGGAGCGTATCCAAATCTTCAAAGGCATCGTTCTCGGTCGGCGCGGAGCTGGGGTTAATGAAGCTTTCACGGTTCGTAAGATCTCCAACGGCGAGGGCGTTGAGCGTGTTTTTCAGCTTCATTCGCCGAAGGTCGCAAAGGTCGAGGTAGTTAAGCAGGGCAAAGTCCGCCGCGCGAAGCTCAATTACCTTCGTAACCGCGTTGGTAAAGCCGCAACCAACGTTAAGGCCCGCGAAGACAATGCTTGATTAAATTTCGCGTTTCGACGCGATACAATCGTAAGTTTCAAGAACGGCGGGTCGTGTCCGCCGTTTTTCGTATCGTCCGGGGCCAATTCTACGACACCGCCCCTTGTCGCAGGGCTCGAATATTCCCAAGCCAGGTGCACAAAATCGCTGCCAACAAAGCCAGCGAGCCCATGCCCATGGTGATTCGATGCCATTGCTCGGCCGGATATTGCACGGCCTCCACGACCGTGACGACAATGGTGGAGAGATAAACAAAGCTTGTAATGCTCCCGAAAACGAGGCGACCGGCCTTGGATTCATTATCGACGGCCAGCGACGCCGGAACCGTCGAAACGACTAGACCAATTCCTGCAAAAAACGCGGGTTCATATCCTCCGAAAAACCCCCCAGCCAGAGCCAGTAGGCCCAGTGCAAGCCCCCCGCCCACTGCAATTCCCTGCATCCGCTCCCCATTCTTAAGCGCGAGTCGGGCATTTTTATCGAGGAAAATGAGGAAATTCCCAACGCCGGGAGCCAGCCAAACCCACATAACGAGGGCCAGCCACAAAATGACAAAGGCCCCGGCAAAAATAGGGCTCACGCTTTCGAGCGCTTTCACTGCAAAGCGGTAAAGCAAATAGATGCCAATTATGATGGCCCACTGCTTGCCCCCAGTGAAGCGCTGCATGAAAAACGTGTAGGAGAGATACCAGCGGTAAAAGCGCGAACGGGCACGGAAAGACTCCAGAAGCCCCTCGCGCGCCATATCCGAATCGGGATCCAGACGCAGCGCTTCACGAAAATGCTCTTCCGCCTTTTCCTGCTGCCCACTTTGAAGGGCGCTCCAGCCGGCATTGACGTGAACAAAGCTGTCTTCCGGATCTTCAGCCAACAATTGCTCCACCGCGGCCGCATTCTCGGAAAATTTGCCCTGGAGCCGGAGGGTATGCGTCAGAAGGTTGGCCGCCATGGTGTTGCCACTGTCGACCGCGAGAGCTTTGCGACTCCACTCCTCTCCTTCCGCCCAGCGATCAATCGCACAATAGGCGTTCGCCTTGGTGGCGAGAGAGAATCCATCCTCGGGATTAAGAGCCACAGCCCGCTCGGCAGCCTCGAGGGCTTCCTTACCGAGCCTTAACTCGGAGAGAATGAGAGACCTCACACCATGGTAAAAAGGTTCGTCGGCACGAAGCTGAATCGCTTTTTCAATCGTTTCTCGGGCTGTCTTTTTCTTTTCCGGCATGCTGAGCTGGCAGAGAGCGAGACGTCCGTAGACAAAGTCGTTCTCTGGCTCGCGCGTCAACACGCCGTAAAAGCAAGTCTCCGCCTCCTCAAGTCGACCCTGCTCCTGTAGGAGCAATCCATGCGCTAGTTCGCTCATCCTGTTGATCGGGCAGCTATTCTCTCTCAGGGCTTATCGACCCCGAGAAATTTCAGAATATCGTCGTAGAACCCACTCTGGTTGGCATAAAGCGCATAGTTGCGGGCACTCTCGAACCATTTCTTCGTGCTGGGCTTAACCGCCCTGGCACATTTAGCGAGCTGTTTCTGCGTCACCGGCACCACCTTCCCCGACTTCATCGCCTCGGAAAGAGACGCCTCAATGGCCTGATCAAACATCGCCTTGATATCAGCCCCGGAAAAATCCTTCACTCGCTTGGCGAGGGCCTGTGGGTCCAACCCGGATACAGGCTTGCCGTCGGCCATGATCTTGATGATTTCCTCGCGCGCCTCGGTGTCGGGCGGCGGGACAAACACGAGGCGGTCAAAACGCCCCGGACGCAGGAAAGCCGAGTCGAGATGCCAGGGAGCATTGGTCGCACCCAGCACGAGGACACCCTCATTCTCTGCGGATTCGCTGTCGAGTTCAGCGAGAAACTGATTGATGAGGGTACGACCGGCCGAGGTCCGCATATCTTTTCGGTCAGCGGCGAGGGCGTCGACTTCGTCAAAGAACAATACCGCCGGAGCGTTGCGTCGGGCCAACTCGAAGATCTCGTGCAGTTTTTCCTCCGATTTCCCGATCCACATGTCGAGAATCTGGTGAAGCCCGACACTGAGAAAATTGGCGTTAATCTCACCCGCCGTGGCGCGGCTAATAAGGGTTTTGCCGCATCCGGGAGGACCATATAGGAGGACACCGCCACCGGCCTTTTTGCCGTATGCCTCGAAGAGTTCCCGATTCTCCATGGGGTAGAAAATCTTCATGCGAATGTCTTCTTTGACGGCATCCATGCCGCCGACCTTTTTAAAGTTCACGTCCGTGCGCTGTATGAACTCGATCTCAATTTCGGATTCATCCCCATAGGATTCATCGTCAAAATCGTCTTCCTCGAATTCCGAATCGTAGTAGGCCCCTGCCTGCTTATCGGCGGTGGCCTGAGGCGTGGGCTCGCGGGACTCCTCTATCTTGCGGCGCCCACCAGCCTGGCGAATCCGCTTTAATAGATCCTCGTTCTGAAGCGCTGGCTCAATCGAAACCGCTTTCTCGTAACACTCCCGGGCCTCCCTGCCGTTGTTCTCGGTAAGAGCCAGCTTGGCTCTCATCATCCAAGCCGGGGCAAAATCGGGATGCTCACCCACCACTTGATCAACTCGAAGAATCGCCTCAGACGAGCGTCCGTCGAGCTCAAGTAGTTGCGCAATCTGGGTCCGCGCCACCGGATTGCCGGGATCCACCTCCAGAGCACTTTCATAAATTTGCCGGGCTTGATCAAATTCAAGTTCCTCAAGGTAGGCATCACCAAGCATGAGGAGGAGCGGCAGGTTGTTGGGAGAAACAGAGAGGGCTTCTTTAAGAGATTGGATGTCGGCCATCGAAAAGTCAGAGGAAAGGCAGTGGAACAAAAGCGAAAGGAGAACTCCATGCAAGTTGCTAGGGCAGTAAGGTTAGTATTGCCCCGTCATAGTCGCCAAGAATAATCGTTCCACAAGAAGCGAAACCCTCGCCTGCGTGATTGACTTTGCCCCTCCAAGCGCAATGTAATGAAATGCCTACGTCGCCCTTTTCCGCAGGAATCATTTCACGATGCGAAACGCAATCAGAGTCTGCATGATCCTTGGCCTCCTGCTCACAGGAGCCCGCTCTGACGCATTTCCCCCGGGAGACCCACCACTGCTGTCAATTCGCTTTACCGAAATCGACGTAGAATTCAACGGGACCATTGACTCCGAGGAAACCGGCAAAATACTGGCCGCCTCGGTAAAATCAGTGCGGCCCGACCTGGCCATCATCAACCGGGGTCTTCAGGTTGATCCGGAAGCAACTATGCCGGATTTGGAGGACCTGAGAAGCCTGCTAGAGGAACTGGGACTCTCCACCCATGAAGGCATGCTGGTTTTCTGGGAGGATCGGGTTCTCCTATATGGTCTCACCGACAGTATCATTTCGGTCGCAGCCCTGAAAATCCTCATTGATCCATTGATAGTTGACCGGAAGTTGATCAACCGAATCTGCATCGTCAACACGGACGATCTTCCTGACATTCAAGTCAATCTCACCACGCTTGAATCACCGGAAGCCCTCCTTGACTTCGAATCTTATCCAACCACGGAAAAGCTTTTTGAGATCCCCGGACTTTCGCTGACAAAGATCTATCCAGCCCTGGTAATGCTAAGCGATCTCTCCCGCATCAATGGCGGCGGTGGGAACGGGATCGCTCCGGTCCGTGCCCAACCACTCGCTTTAGCCCAGCCGAGAGTTACTGAAGCGGCTCAGGAACCCAACGCACCTGTCATTATCCAGGCGCACCCGGCCCAACGCATCGTTAACTATGTGGATCTGCCTTCAATACTCTTTTCCCGAAGCACCCAGTTACTGCAGGCGGACCAAACTTTGGTGATCGAGGACCTCGTCTCTTTTTTGCTGGAGCCCCCCTTCGCCGGAAATCCGATCACGATTTCGCCGGTTCGGTGTCAGGATGGGGCCGCCGCACTTAACGAGTATCTCTGTGAGAACCGGGCTACCAAGGTGAAAGAACTTCTCGCCCAGCGCGGTATCGATGAGAGTTTGTTTAGGGTTGATATCCGCGAGTCGAAGTCATCTTTTGACACCGGCGAAGTGAAGCTGCAAGTCATCATTCCCGAAGCGAGGGAAAAAGAGATAGTAACGTCGGAAAGCAACACGGAAGATCCTGCAGAAGAAATCGAACCTGACGATAGCGGTCAGGTTACAGAATCCGCCACCACAGAAACCGTCAAAACAGAGCAATAAAAACCCGGCCCCTTTCGGGACCGGGTTTCTGACCACTCAACTATGTCTCATCCGCAACCTCGGGGACTGCATCGGAGACAAATTGGTATGCGGTGTGGACCTACCGCTGGGCAACGTCACTGGAGTTATGGTACTCATTGTATTTAGTCGTGGGTACGATCAATTCGTTACCGGGATAAATCAGGGTGCTGCTGCCAAGGCGATTAAGGCGCTGGAGTTCAGCCATGCTGGTGAAGAAGTCGCGGGCCAGGGCATAGAGATTGTCACCCTTGTGGACCGTGTAGTATCCGTAGGTCTCTTCCTCATTCAGGAGCGGATTATCATACTCATAGCTGACATTCTCAGAATCACCTGCTTCGTTTGAAGCGACTTCAATCGTCTTTTCCGACGCCGAGGCCTTTCCGGCAGCCGGCATGACAAGCTTCCGGCCGAGGCCGATCACATCGTCTTCGAGTCCGTTAGCCTGCTTAATCGCTGCTATTGTAGTACCCCTCTCCCTCGCGATGGAAGTCAACGTATCGCCGGACATGACTGTGTGGATATTACTGGAAGAGGTATTCTGGGTTTCACCAACCACAATAGACTTCTCCATAACGGGAGCCGCATCGGGAGCATCGACTTTAGCAACCTGCGTGGTGCTGGATGCTTCAGTTCCCACCGGCTCAGTGCCGGGGATTAGAAGCGTTTCTCCGATGTAAATAGGCTGTCCTTCGCTGAGGCGATTTGCCCTTAAAAGTTCTCCTCGCTCAATCTCGTGGGCGCGGGCGATGCTTCCGAGGGTGTCACCGTCCTTGATCACGTAGGTGGTGGAAGCACGCTGAGCAGGGGCTTTCTTTTCCTCTGGGACGGGAGCCGGTGCGGTCGCCTCGGGAATCGGAGGTGCAGGAATTTCAGGGGTAATGCCGTTAGTTGCTTCGAGCGTAGCAGCATCGCTCAGTTGGGCGTAGGAGCTGCTGCCAGGCTGAGTTACCTTTTCCAGGGCATTCAGTCGGCTCTCAATGGA
>PKCI01000092.1 GCA_002862135.1 Verrucomicrobiota bacterium
GGGATCCTGAACGCCGATGTTGGTCTCCATATTCCTGATATCCGGGCTGGAGAACGAACCTTTCAGCTCCTTACCCAGGTCGCGGGACGAGCCGGACGCGGAGAGCTGGAAGGCGAAGTGGTTGTCCAGACTTACACGCCACATCACCCGTCGATCCAGTTTGCCCGTCATCATGACTTCGAGGGGTTCGCGGAGCAGGAACTCCAGATGCGACGCCAGTTTGGTCACCCGCCGTTTCTGCATTTGGTGTTGATCACGGCGAGGTCGGTTCATCAGCAGAGGGCCGAATTTTCTCTCAAGACTCTCCATGCCCGCCTCGCCAAGGGGCTGCCGGAAGACATGCGGCTGACGGAGCCACTTCCCTCTCCCTTAGTGAAATCCCACGACCAGTGGCGCTACCAGGTCATCTTGAAGGCGGCCAGTGCCCGCAAGATGGCGGCCCATGTTCGCGAGGTAATGAACGACCTGACCTTCCCGTCAGATGTGATCGTGACGGTGGATATTGATCCCTATTCCATGGGATAGTGTTTTTTTGAACAGTTTTCTGTTGTCAGGGTCGGTCGAGTTGAGCGATGGTAAGGCATGGCCCTTACTTGTGTTTCTTCAGGAACATTGCATGGCGTGGAAGCTCATTCAGTTGAAGTGGAGGTGAACGCCGGAGAGAGCGGCCAGATTGATATCAAGCTGGTGGGTCTGCCGGATGCGGCTGTTCGCGAAAGTGTCGACCGGGTAACGACAGCGATCAAGAACAGCGCGTTGCGGTGGCCCAACAAACCTATTACCATCAATCTGGCGCCAGCGGACATTCGTAAAGAGGGCCCAAGCTTTGACCTGCCCATTGCTCTTGGGATGGCGGCGCTGGACGAAGAAAGAAATGGCCGGCTGAAGCAAGGCGCTTTGGAAAAATGCTCTGTTGCTGGGGAATTGGCCTTGGACGGACGGGTGCGTCCGATCAAGGGGATCCTTCCTCTGACAATCCAGGCGAAGCGCGAAGGGAAAAAAGCAATCCTCGTTCCCGCCGAAAATGCTGCCGAAGCCAGCATCGTTGAAGGGATCTATGTCTACGGTGTCGACACGATCCGATCGGCCTACGAGCTTTTGTCCGGCGACAAAAGCGTGCGCCCCCATGATCTTGATCGGGAAGCGTTCTTTCAGTCGAAACAGGATTACCCGATCGATTTCAATGAAGTGAAGGGGCAAGCTCATGCGAAACGGGCCCTCGAAGTGGCCATGGCGGGAGGCCACAACATTCTAATGCTCGGCAGCCCAGGGACGGGCAAGTCCATGCTAGCCAAACGGCTGGTCACTATCCTGCCGACCATGACAGAGCAGGAAGCGATCGAGACAACCAAGATCCACAGTGTGGCCGGACTGGTCGATGCCAAGAACAGTTTTTTAGCGACGCGACCCTTTCGTTCGCCCCACCACACCATTTCTGATGTCGGTTTGTTAGGGGGGAGCAGTCATCCGACTCCCGGGGAAGTCAGCCTGGCTCACAACGGTTTGCTGTTTCTTGATGAGTTGCCGGAGTTTCGACGCTCAACTCTCGAGGTCCTACGCCAACCTCTTGAGGATGGACGGGTTACGATTTCAAGGGCGGCGGGCAAGTTTACTTTCCCGAGTCGCTTCAGCCTCGTTGCAGCCATGAATCCCTGTCCATGCGGATACCTCGGTGATCCCGCTCGCGAATGCCGATGTTCGCCCAACCAGATTGAGAAGTATCTTCAACGGATCAGTGGTCCTTTGCTGGATCGCATTGACCTTCACATCGATGTGCCGGCGGTGGACTTCCAGGAACTCCGCACCGAAAAGGGAGGAGAATCTTCTGCTGCGATTCGTCAACGAGTTGAGGAAGCTAGGGCGATTCAATTGCAGCGCTTCATTTCACATCCGGGAGTGAACTGCAATTGCGACATGGGAACGCGCGAGGTCTCGGAGTTCTGTAAACTGAGCCCCGCAAGTGAGCATACCCTGGAGCAGGCAATGGACAGCCTCAATTTCAGCGCACGCGCCTACGACCGGATTCTCAAGGTGTCCCGAACGCTGGCTGACCTGGAAGGGGAGCGCGACATCAAAGAGATGCACGTGCTGGAATCGATTCAATACCGTACTCTGGACCGGAACCTTTGGGCCTGATTTTTGCCATTTTTGACAATCTTACCCTTGGTGGGCTTTACATCTATTATTTCATGATTTTTGGATCCTTCACCATGCCGGTGGGATCCAGCTGCTAACACACACGAATATGAAACAATTGTCCATGCGTGGAGTCGCCCTTCTGGTGCTTGCAGTAATTTTGACACCCGAGAAGCGGGCGGAACGAATACTCAAGATATCTTGGCCGCTGCCAGCAAGGCGCACGTCTCATCTGCGCCTATTGGGAGCCGGTCGATTGCACCAGTGGATGCGCCGAATATTGCCGGCTTAACCAATGCCTCAAGCACTGCCTTTATGCTTTCATAGGCAAAAAGAACGATCATTTACATTCCTCGTGGTTGAACCCGGCCAATCCGAAGCGGAACTGCGCACTTGAAAGCGCCTGCGGGCCCTTTGCTGTCGCTCATGCTGATTATCCTCAGGGTAAGTTAATCCTCTCCGAGAGGCTGGTGCGGAGGGGGTTCCGCAGGTTTTTGCTTTCTGCGAAGAAAGATTACTTGCGGAAGGGGCGATTCGAATCTATCAATCTGCCCTTCGCGCCGGTGCCAGCTATGGCACGGGGTTAATGCTCGGGTGGCGGAATTGGTAGACGCGCAGGATTAAGGATCCTGTGGGGCAACCCGTGGGGGTTCGATTCCCCCCTCGAGCACTTCTTTTTTCTTTCAGGTAGACCTTGAGTGCCTCTAAAGATTCCCCGACAGCAATCTTGCTTGTCTCATGTCCTGATCAGCCCGGTATTGTCGCGGCCGTGTCAGCGTTTCTTTACGAAAACCAGGGGAACATCGTCGACGTCGATCAGCACGTGGACAGTGAATACGGTGTTTTTCTCATGCGAGTGGAATGGGAAACGAATGGTTTTGCTGTGGCCCGCGATGAGATTGGCTCGGCAATCGCCCCGCTCGCCGAGAAGTTCTCCATGGACTGGTCGCTCTACTTTTCGGATATCGTTCCGCGGGCAGCGCTATTTGTGACCCGAGACAATCACTGTCTCTACGATCTGCTTTCCCGTCATGAAAGCGGCGAGTTACGAATGGAAATTCCGCTGATCGTCAGCAACCGCGAAGACCTCCGACCCGCCGCTGAACGATTTGGGATCCCGTTTCATCATATCCCGATCACGAAGGAGACGAAGGCAGAGCAAGAGGAGAATGAAATCGCGCTCTTGCACGGGCATCAGATTGACCTTGTTGTGTTAGCTCGCTACATGCAGATCCTGAGCCCAAAGATGACCGAGGCTTTTCCCAACCGGATCATCAACATTCATCATTCCTTCCTCCCGGCTTTTCCCGGGGCAAAACCCTACCACTCCGCCCATGCGCGTGGTGTGAAGCTCGTCGGCGCCACCAGTCACTACGTGACCGAAGATCTCGACGAAGGTCCCATTATTTTCCAGGGGGTTACCCCGGTTTCCCATAGTGATTCCGTCGCTGACTTTGTGCGCAAGGGGCGGGCTCTTGAGCAAAGCGTTCTATCCCGCGCGGTTTGGCTTCACCTCAAGCGCCGCACTCTTGTTCATGGCAACCGCACCGTAGTGTTCGGGTAGCCCAGCTTCGGGACCTTCGCTTGTCTGTGCTCGCAATCTTTCCAACTCGAATTAAGGTCGACACATGGCTAAATCCTTCAAAACGCTCCCGGGGTTTCGTGATTTTTATCCTGCTGAATGCGCAGCCCGGGACTACGTGTTCGAGATCTGGCGACGGGTTGCGAATCGCTACGGATTTGTGGAATATGAAGGTCCTGTTCTCGAGCCTACGGATCTTTATCGCCGCAAGAGTGGTGAAGAAATCGTCAATCAGCTTTTCAACTTCGAAGACAAGGGTGAGCGTGAGGTAGCCATGCGCCCCGAGTTGACACCAACCCTCGCGCGAATGGCTGCTGCGCGTCAGCGCGACTTTCGCAAACCGCTCCGCTGGTTCTCGATCGGGCAATTCTTTCGGTATGAGCGTCACCAGAAGGGAAGGGGTCGCGAGTTTTACCAGTTTAACTGCGATATCCTTGGTGAGGATTCCGTCCTCGCTGATGCCGAGTTGGTCGCGCTCTCAGTCGACTTGATGCGAGAGTTGGGATTCACGTCCAATGAATTCCGCATTCGCCTGAGTGACCGGAATGCCTGGGTCGACTTCGGGACTGGCAATGGAATCGCTGATGAGGACATTCCGATCTTTCTCCAGATCATCGACAAGATGGAGCGCACTCCCGAGGACAAAACCGATGAGCAGCTCCAAGCGCTCGGGCTTTCACTTGAAGCGGTAAGGGCTTTTATGGAGTCGGGTTCAGAGGCATCCGAATCGCTTGCCAGTATTCTCGCCAATTTAGAGGCACGCGGACTCTCCGAATACATCGAAGTCGATCTCGGTATTGTTCGCGGTCTGGCCTACTACACCGGGCCGGTGTTCGAGATTTTCGATATCGGCAAAGGAATGCGAGCCGTCGCCGGGGGCGGTCGATATGATCAGCTAATCAAGCTCATCGGAAACATTGACATGCCGGCCTGCGGGTTTGCTATGGGCGACATGGTGATTACCGATCTGATCCGCGAAACCGGTGGGCCCGCCGGGAAGCTTGAGGCCGCTGTGGCAGAGTCCAGCGCTGTTGATGCCTATATCGTTGTGGCTGACCCTGACAAGGCAGGAGAGGCAGCGGGTGTCGCCCAACTACTGCGAGCGGCCGGGAAGCGTGTCATCTTTCCGTTTTCTCCGATGAAGGTGGGTAAGCAATTCCAGGCGGCAGAACAGTCCGGTGCGACCCGGGCCATAGTCGTTGGATCCGAGTTTCCGGAGCTTTCGATCAAAAATCTCCAGGATCGTTCAGAGATGATTAGTCGTCTGGATTCTCTGCTGGCTGACTTCGACGCCTAGGAGATTCAGAAAAGTCCGCGTTCGGACGGCGCGAAAATTTCCGGTTTCGATTGTGAGCCAGTCTGCTACATTGCGACGTCTTCTGCCTCGGCAGTCATTCCCTTGTCATGAACAAAACGACGGCCCTCGTATTCTTTGGAATCATCCTGCTCGGATTGATGATTTCGCTGGTCACTTTAAATACCTGCAGCAAGCCGGTCGAGCTTGATGAGAGCGCAAGCAACGTTCCCAAACCGGAAGCGACTGAGCCTCGTGAGAAGAGTGAATTATCCAAGGGCGGAACCGGAGAAGAGGCGAAGTCCAAAGCTATCGCAGACTTAAAGGCAAAAGAGAAGAGTGCTGAAAAGGAGAAGGGTGGAATGCTAGCTGCGGAGGCTCGTCAGAAAGCTGATGAGGGTTATGATTCGCCGGAAGCTGCCATGAAGGCACTTGGTGAAGTCTTTGCAAAGAGAGACTTCGAGGTATTGGTTGAATTTGTCGGAGAGAAAGCTCTTCCCAAATCAATCCACCAGGAACTTCGCGAGATTGTCGAGAATCCGCAGTTGAGTCTCTCCGGAGGCAAACCGTTCTCCGAAATCTCAAAGTCTGCCGATTCTGTGCGTTGGGTATTGAACTTTGAATCGGACGACTCTGAGTTGAGTGCAGAAGTTTATGCTGATCTGGCTGAGACTGAGGAAAGGAAAACCACAATCTCAGGGATCAGCCTTCCCATCGACATCGCCGCCATAAGGAACAAGAGGCAGGCAGGAACGCCGCGGGCCGCATCGGCTGATCCCTCAGATGGTCCTGATGCTGTCGCGGTGGCCCACGCTTTTTCCCGCGCCATCGTGGAGCGTGACTTTGAAACGGCGCGAGCTCTTGCCGACCCCGAGGCGGTGACTGATGAACGCGTCGCGGCCCTCATGATCGCGATTGAGGAGGGCAAGTTTCAGCTCAAGGATGATCGCCCCTTCGTGGTGACCCTGTCGCGCGAAGACATCACCTGGGTGCTCAGCCGTCTCCAGTCTGAAGGTGGGGCGTCCGAGTTTGCGGTTGAGCTGGGCCAGATTGACGGCGACTGGAAGGTCAACGGGCTGACCTTTTCGAAGGTTCTCTCCGCTCTCGCCCGTGCGGCCGGTGGCGGAGGCGTAGCCTACAGCCCAATTGTTGAGGATCCGGAGGGTGGCGATTCACTGGTGCTCTATTTCGAATTCGATGAAGCCAATGTGAACTCCCGGGGAAATCGACAGCTGGCAATTGTTGCTGACATTCTCAGCAAGGGTGAAGGTCGTGTGATACGAATCAATGGCCATGCCGATGCCCTGGGCAGCGATGACTACAACGTGAACCTTAGTAATCAACGTGCTAACTCGATTCGCGAAGCACTCATTTCGATGGGCGTGTCCCCGGAACAGGTAGTCACCGAAGGCTTCGGATCCACCAAGCCGCGTCGCCCTAATTTCAACCCCGACGGCTCTGATAATCCGATCGGTCGTTCCGAGAACCGTCGCGCTGAAGTTTATCTCGATTTTTAAGAGGTCATTTCGACACAGCGGGGTTGAATCGGACACACACACTGTCGGATGAAAGTCATTCATTCGCAGGCGAATGTGGCCTCATGGCGTGGGGCGAGAAATCGCGTAAAACCGAGGTTCCATCTTGACCTCCGAGGGGCTCACCGTAAGTTGCCGCCCTCACTTTAGAGCTGCTATTTTTTTCCATGAATATCCACGAATACCAGGCTAAGGAATTGTTCGAAAAATTCGGGGTCGCCACACCCAAAGGTCAGGTCGCCGACACCCCGGAAGCTGCTAAGGAAGTGGCTGCCAGTCTTGGATCTAACATTGTTGTCAAAGCGCAGGTTCACGCCGGTGGTCGCGGCAAAGGAACTTTTAAGAACGGCTTTCAGGGAGGAGTTCATCTCGTTAACACCGCTGTCGAAGCAGCAGGCATCGCTGAGAAGATGATCGGCCAGACGCTCGTCACTCACCAGACTGGTGAAGAGGGCAAGCTTGTCAGCAAGATCATGGTCGCCGATGCGGTCGATATCGAGAAGGAGTATTACCTCTCCATTCTCATGGACCGCGAAAGTCGTTCCCCGGTGATCGTGGCCAGCACTGAGGGTGGTGTGAATATCGAGGAGGTTGCCGAAAAAACTCCCGAGAAGATTCACAAAGAAGTGATCCATCCTCTACTCGGCATCCAGCCTTACGAGATTCGCAATCTCGCTTCTAAGCTGGGTCTCTCCGGTGATACTGCCAAGCAGTTCGGTAAATTGTTGAACGGGCTCTTCAAGCTTTTTATGTGCTGCGACTGCACCATGGTCGAGGTCAATCCGCTGGTGACGACACCTGACGGCGACGTTCTCGCACTTGATGCCAAGTTTGACTTCGATGACAACGCGCTTTATCGCCATCCCGAGATTGCTGAGCTTCACGATCCGACCGAGGAAGATCCTCGCGAAGTCGAGGCGGCCAAGTTTGACCTCAACTATATAGGTTTGGATGGAAATATTGCCTGCCTCGTGAACGGAGCTGGGCTTGCGATGGCGACGATGGACATTATCAAGCATAGCGGTGGTGAACCCGCCAACTTCCTTGACGTGGGTGGTGGTGCCACACAGGAGCAAGTGCGCAATGCTTTCAAGATCATCCTTGGTGACTCAAACGTCAAAGCCATCCTCGTGAATATCTTCGGTGGCATCATGGACTGCGACGTGATTGCCAAGGGCATCGTTGCTGCGTGCGGTGAAGTGGATCTCAACATCCCGCTGGTGGTTCGCCTCGAAGGCAACAACGTTGAAGCTGGCAAGAAAACGCTCGCCGGATCTGACGTCGATCTTATTTCGGCTGACACGCTGGCCGATGCCGCTCAAAAGGCAGTCGCTGCTATCGCTTAATCAGGAACTTTCAAACGCTATTCCCATGGCCATTCTCGTTGACGAAAACACCAAGATCCTAATTCAGGGTATTACCGGTTCCTTTGGCGGCCGACACGCGCAGCTCAGCCTCGATTATGGAACTCAGCTGGTTGCCGGAGTGACACCCGGTAAGGGCGGTCAGAAATTTGCAGATACTGTTCCGATCTTCGACACAGTCGGAGACGCGGTTGCTGAGACCGGAGCAACGGTGAGCGCGATCTTCGTGCCGCCTCCGTTCGCGGGTGACGCGATCCTCGAAGCAGTCGATGCGGGAGTCGATCTTGTCGTGGCTATCACCGAGGGAATCCCGGTCATGGACATGATGAAAGTCCGAGCGGCCATGAAAGATTCCGGAGCCCGCCTCATTGGCCCAAACTGCCCTGGTATCGTGACCCCTGGATCTGGCGAAAATTCCCAGGGTGGCTGCCGCATCGGTATTGCTCCCGGTTACATTCACATGCGTGGTAAAGTCGGTGTGGTATCCCGAAGCGGGACGCTCACCTATGAAGCGGTTTATCAACTCACCAGTCTCGGTCTTGGCCAGAGCACCTGCGTCGGTATTGGGGGTGACCCCATCAACGGCACCTCCCACCTCGACGTTCTCAAGATGTTCAATGACGATCCGGAAACCGAAGCTATCATCATGATTGGTGAAATTGGCGGTACTGCCGAGGAAGAAGCTGCGGCCTGGGCCAAGGAGAACTGCGACAAGCCGATCGCCGGTTTTATCGCTGGAGCAACAGCACCTCCCGGACGCCGCATGGGTCACGCTGGTGCTATTGTTTCCGGAGGCAAAGGCACCGCCGAAGCTAAGATCGCTGCGATGCAGGAAGCCGGTATTGAAGTTGCGCAGAACCCGTCAGACATGGGTCAGGCCCTTATTAGTGCCATGGGCTGATCCCGTCCGCCGCGTCAATACTCCCCACCCTCAAATATTGATCTCATCGATCCTAATTCCATAAAGTAAGAAAGCCATGTCGGAGAAACCGGAATACGCCAAAGGACTCGCGGGAGTCATCGCCAATGAATCATGTCTGAGTGATGTTCAAGGACAGGAGGGGATTCTTCGCTACCTCGGTTACAACATCGAAGACCTCGTTGAGAACTGCACCTTTGAGGAAGTCATGTTTCTCCTTCACCGTCGCAAGTTCCCGACTGAGGTGGAACTCGACCATTTTACCAAGACCCTTCGAGCTGAGCGCCATCTTCCCCAGGGTGTGATTGACTTTATCCTTGCGGCTCCCAAAGATGCTCAGCCCATGGAGGTGGTTCGCACCGGGGTCAGCATGCTCGGTATGCATGACCAGCGTGGAGGGAATCAGGACTACGAACTCAATGAGGAGCGCGCCATTGCTATCTGTGCGCAGATGCCGCTGATTGTTGCCTACTTTCATCGTGCTCGCCAGGGGCTTGACCTCCCTCCGGTTCGCGAAGATCTCTCCGAGGCAGCTCATTTTCTTTACCTCATTACTGGCGAAGAGCCGAGTTCCGAGGCAGCTCGCACGCTCGATGTGGCCTACATTATTCACGCCGACCATGGTATGAATGCCTCCACTTTCAGTGCTCGCGTCACTATCGCGACACTCTCGGATATGTATTCGGCGATCACATCAGCAATTGGCACGCTCAAAGGACCTCTCCACGGTGGCGCCAACGAGGGAGTGATTCATATGCTTCAGGAGATCGGCTCCCTCGACAAGGTTGATGCCTACGTTGAGGATTGTCTGGTTAATAAGAAAAAGATTATGGGTATCGGTCACCGTGTCTATCGCGTGCTCGATCCGCGCGCTCCACACCTTCGCAAGATGGCGATCAAGCTTACTGAAGAGTTGGGAGAGACCAAGTGGATCGACATGTCTGAACGCATTGCTGAACTGATGCGCGAGCGCAAGGGCCTCAACGCGAACGTCGATTTTTACTCAGCGACAGTTTACTACTCGCTGGGGATTCCGACGGATCTATTCACTCCGATCTTTGCCATCTCTCGTGCTGCCGGTTGGACTGCTCAGGTGCTCGAGCAGCTCGAGGACAACCGCCTCTACCGTCCGCTGACCTGGTACACTGGACCCACTGAGGACCAGCCGGTGCCTCCCATCTCTGAACGTGGGTAACTGTCAGGGTAAACGAAACCCACACAGGTTCATCGTAAAGGCGGATTAACAGCTGCCGAAGAGCGGCTCCTTGCGCGAGATGTCCGTGATCGCTCTGGTAATACCGCGTTCAAGATACATTCATTTTAAAGTATTTTCGGAGTGGCTCAAGTAAGAGACTCAAGGTAGCGGCGCCAGCCTCCGAAGTGGGTGATATCAATGCTGAAGTCCGGCAAATCCGACTCGCAGAGAAAACCCGTCAGAAGGTGACCGTCACGCAATTCGACTTTTCCGAACCCCAGAGGGGAAGGCACTCCTGCGACGAAGCTACCGAATTTACTGGCAGGCATCGCCCAAATTTCAACAGCGATAGATCCTCCTCTCTTGTCCCCGTCGCCCAAGCGGATTAGCCCGGGTCTGGGAGGTAGGCTGCCTACCGGTGGTAGCGCAATCAGCTGGTATTTTGAGCTCGTCGAATCTGCCCTCACAAATCGAGCACCACGATCTGTGAGTTGGTGATTAAGGGGTAATCCTTCCATGTGGGCGCCACACACTACCAGCTCAATCCAGCTCTCAGGAGCCGAGATAGAAAGCTGTTTGGAGCCCGTAAAACGATCAGCGAGTCCCAGAAGGGCCTCATCCGCGAATGCCGGGCCGATGAGGGTGATTCCCCAAGGCACTCCACATGATGGCAGCCGACCGGCAGGAATGGCGCAGGCGCTCAGGTCGAGAAGATTCATGAAGTTGGTGTAGTATCCCAAGTTGGAATTGAGCGTGACAGGATCTGCTTCCACTTCAGCAACGGTGTAAGCAGTACCTGCTGTCGGAGTGACAATCAGGTCGAGCGTTTTCATAATCACGTCGGCTGCCTGCTTGAGAGTACGAAGCCGGTATTGGGCCCGAAATGCATCGACGGCTTTAGGTTTTCTTCCTCCAGAAATGATGGAACGCGTCACTGGGAACAGGCTGTCCGGGGTCGTCTCGATAAATTTCTCTATCGCAGCGTAGCGCTCGGAAACCCAGGGGCCTTCATAGAGGAGGAGAGCCGCTTCAAGAAAGGAACTAAAATCAATCTCCACTCGTGTGCCACCGAGTGATTCAAGGCGTTCGATCGCTTTCTCGAACAGGGTTTTGGCTTCATCATTGCCAAAGAACTTCAACTGATTCTCACGCGGAACCCCGAACGTAAATGCATCGGCGGGAAACCACGGTGCCTTATCCGGTTCCCTGGAATAGGCATCGGATTCATCGAATGCCGCAGAAACCTCGAACACAGCCTTCGCATCGGCAGCACTCTTGGAAAAGATAGAGACACAGTCGAGCGAACGACAGGCAGGAACGACTCCGGAACAGGAAAGGGCTCCGAAGCTCGGCTTGAGACCGATGAGTTCATTGAGTCCGGCGGGAACGCGGCCTGAGCCAGCCGTGTCGGAACCGAGGGAAAAGGTGCAAAGATCTCTCGCTACTGCGACTGCACTTCCGGAGGAGGAGCCTCCGGGTATGAACTCGGAATTAAAAGGGTTCTCAGGAACTCCATAGGGTGAGCGGATTCCAACTAGGCCGGTAGCAAACTGGTCGAGATTGGTTTTCCCCATGGGAATGGCCCCAGCTTTGATAAGTCGTCCCACTACAGTGGCATCTTTGTCAGGATTGAATGAGTAGTTAGGGCAAGCTGCTGTCGTCGGGTTGCCCTTAAGATCAATATTGTCTTTCACCGCGAACGGAATGCCAAACAACGGAAGAGAATCTGGGGATTCTGTTTTGAGAGAGGATAGAATAGCTTCGAAACGTGAATCGGATGTCAGGGAGATCCAGATCTTTGGATCGCTCTCTTCGATTCGTTCATTGAGCGTCGCGACAAGATCGCGTGGTGTCAGGCTGCCGTCGCGGTATTGCTGGTGAAGGGAGGAGATGGAAAGATCGTGAATCATGATGACTTTAGCGCAATCAGGGTCTGGCCAGGGCTGACGGGGTCGCCTTCGGAAGCGAAGACCGCCTCAATGACGCCATCACCGGGAGAGGGAATGGTGATTTCCATCTTCATCGCTTCCAGGATGAGGACGGGCTGATCGGTCTTAACGGTGTCTCCCGGGTTGACGAGTAATTTCCAGACGCTACCGGCGACAGCTGCCTCGACGGGATCACAGCCCTCGGGCAGCTCACTTTGCGGGACGGCGTCCGGTTCTTCCGCTGTTTCAACGACCTTCTTAAAGATGCCGGCCTCTTCCCAGCGAGCGCGCTCTTCCTGAAAGGCCTGCTGCTGAGTTGACTTGAAATCTGAGATTGATCCGGCTTCATCCTCAAGGAACTGGTTGTATTCCTTCAGTGAAAAGATGGTAGATTCAATTTTCGGATTCCACCTGCCAATGAGAAAGTCAGCTCGGAGTTCCTGCAGCTCCTCGGTCGAGACTTCGTAGAATCGGATCTGGTCAAAGAAGCGCAGCAGCCAGGGTTCCTTTTCAGTGAAGGATTCCGTGATGTGAAACTTGTTCCACATCTGGACGGTACGTCCTACAAATTGATAGCCGCCGGGTCCTTCCATCCCGTAGACACAAAGATAAGCTCCTCCAATACCCACCGCATTTTCTGGAGTCCAGGTCCGGGCCGGATTGTATTTCGTAGTGACGAGGCGGTGGCGAGGATCAAGGGGGGTCGCGACTGGGGCACCGAGATAGACGTCTCCCAATCCCATGACGCAGTAGGCGGCCGAATAAACGATTTCTTTCACCGCTTCAATAGAACCGAGTCCGTTGATCCGGCGGATGAATTCAATGTTGCTAGGGCACCATGGCGCATCCGGATTGACCGATTGCATGTATTTCTCAATGGCCTCGCGGGTTGTTGGATCATCCCAGGATAAAGGAAGATGAACGACCCGTGCCGGAACTTCGATGGCTTCGAGATCGCCGATATCGGCTTCCGCCTCTTTGACCAGATCAATGACGTCGTGTCTCTCGAGCTCACGGCTGTCGAAGTGAATCTGGAGTGAACGTATCCCCGGTGTGAGATCCAGAATGCCGGGATGATTTTTCTCTCGGAGCCACTGATAAACGACATGAGCTTTGAACCTTAAGTTGAGATCCAGAGTCATGGGCCCATATTCGATCAAGAGGTGGCGTTCACCGCTCGAACGAATAGTGACGCCAGGAAGTTCTTCGATCACAGCGGTTCCGCTTGGGATGGTCTGGGGCTCTGGTTGGAATGGTCTCTGTATTGGAGTGAGACTTTGGATTATCTCATCCTGTTCTGCCCTCAGGGCGCGAGCATCTTCGTTAGAGACGGGATAGAAGCGAATCGTATCTCCGGGTCCGAGCTGTCCCATCTTCCAAAGGTCGGCTTCGATGATCGTCGCGGGGCAAACGAATCCACCAAGGCTGGGGCCGTCGGGTCCGAGAATTACGGGCATATCACCCGTGAAGTCGATCGTGCCAACCGCGTAAGCATTGTCGTGAATGTTGGACGGGTGAAGACCGGCCTCTCCGCCATCGTCACGGGCCCAAGTTGGTTTGGGCCCTATCAGACGAACTCCGGTTCGAGCGGAGTTGTAATGAACCTTCCAGTCTGTCGTGAAGAACATCTCGATGTCTTCCGTAGTGAAAAAGTCCGGGGCTCCATGCGGACCATAGACCACGGCGATATCCCAATGTTCTGTCGGGGTCGGGATCAAACCTTCCGGGGCTGATGATGATGGTTCGGTCTCAGCATTCTTAAGGTGAAGGACATCGCCTACCCGTAGCGCTCGACCCCCATGGCCGCCAAATTGACCCAGAGTGAAGGTCGATTTACTGCCGAGGTAGTCTGGCACATCGAGTCCCCCTTTGATCGCGAGGTAAGTGCGGACTCCGGCGACGGCACGGCCAGAGCCAATCTTAAGGATAGAACCGGCACTTACCTTTACAGCTACGCCAAGCGAGATTGATTCTCCATCAAGAGTTACTGGTAGTTGCGCGCCCACCAGGGCAATTTCAGCATCCTGATTGAATTGAAGGGTTGGGCCGGAAACGGTGATCTCGATTCCGGCGGCATGGTTGGGATTTCCGAGAATGCGGTTGGCGAGGCGAAAGCTGAGACCGTCCATGGGACCGGAAGGCGGGATGCCTACTTCCCAATATCCGATTCGACCGGGATGGTCCTGCACAGTGGTCTGAGTCCCCGAGGTCAGAACGTCGATGGTTGGAGCACGATACGAGAAGTCGCCAAGCACACTGGTGCTCATGGCGCCCGCGTTGGCAAAGACATCCGATGCGATGATCTGGCGCAGGTATTCGAGATTAGTCTCAATGCCGTGCACCGAAGTAGCGTTGAGTGCTTTGGTCATCGCGTTGACGGCTTCCTCACGGGTGTCGTTCTTAACGATTAACTTGCCAATGAGGGAATCGTAGTGGGCGGAGATTTCGCTGCCACTACCGATCCAATGGTCACAACGAATGTCATCCGGAAACTCGACTTCGGTGAGCAGGCCCGAGGAAGGCTGAAAGTCCTTACCAGGATCCTCGGCGCAAAGACGAACTTCGATCGCAAAACCTTCTTCCTTGAAGGAGTAGTCTATCTCGTCATCACCGGCTAGTTTCACCATCCACTCAACGAGGTCGACACCGGTGACGGCTTCGGTAATGCCGTGCTCCACCTGGAGGCGGGTGTTGATCTCGAGAAAGTAGAAGTCACCCGTATTAGCATCGACAAGGAACTCAGCCGTTCCGGCGGAGCGATAGTTAAGAGTGGCCGCCATCTTGGCAGCGCCTTCGAAGAGTTCGGGCGCTTCTTCACGAGTGAAACCGGGCGCCGGCGTTTCTTCGACAATCTTCTGGTGGCGTCGTTGAGCGGAGCAGTCCCGCGTCCCGAGCGCGATGACTTTGCCTTCTCCGTCTCCAAAGAGTTGGACCTCAACATGGCGTGCCCTCTCGATATAATTTTCAAGGAAGACACCGGCGTCTCCGAAATTTGCCTGACTCGCCCGGGTAACCCTTTTGAATGCATCACCCAAACCTGTTGAGTCATGGCAAATTTCCATGCCGATACCGCCACCACCGGCGGTGCTTTTCAACATGACCGGAAAGCCGATCGTCTCGGCGGCTTCAATCGCCTCTTCGACGGACGAAAGCAGCGGCGTACCTTTAAGTAAAGGAACACCGGCATCGCGAGCAATCTGTCGAGCGGTATGCTTGAGTCCGAATTGGCGAATCTGATCGGCGGTTGGTCCGATCCAAGCAATGCCAACTGCTTCGCAAGCTTCTGCAAATTCCGCGTTTTCCGAAAGAAGACCGTAGCCGGGATGAATGCCATCAGTCCCCGTCTCAGCGGCCACCTCGAGAATGCGTTCCGTATTGAGGTAGGATGCCGCTACTGGTGCCGGTCCGATAAGAAATGCCTCATCAGCTTCCGTCACATGAGGAGCATTGCGATCCGCTTCCGAGTAGACGGCGACCGATGGAATGCCGAGGGCCTTTAGAGTGCGGATGATTCGACAAGCGATTTCACCGCGATTTGCGATGAGGACTTTGGACAACATTATAGTGTATTAGTCCCAGATCAAAACTTCGACAGGGGTCGGATTGTAGGCGTTGCAGGGATTGTTCAGTTGAGGGCAATTGGAGATCAGGCAAATCACGTCCATTTCTGCAATCATTTCGACGTAGCGCCCTGGCCCAGAGATTCCATCTTCAAAGGTAAGGCCACCTTCGGGTGTGACGGGAACGTTCATGAAAAAATTAATGTTGTTCGTGATGTCTCGCTTGCCGAACCCTTCGCCCCACTCATGCATGCCAGTGAGAAAGATGTCCCGACAAGCGTGCATGTGTTCGGTATTCTGCGAATAACGCATTGTGTTTGACTCGCGAGAGCAGGCGCCTCCGACCGTGTCATGGTTTCCGCAAGTGTCGGCTGTGATCGTCAGGAGCGGGTTACCCTCGGTCGACATCAGAGTAGTGCCAGTGGTCAGGTAGAGAGCGTTTTGGTTTCGGACAGTAATGTCGGCAGCATATCGCTCTGAAGGGTCATCGGCATTATAGAAAAGAGTATCAGCAGCCTGGTTTCCCTCTAGGTCCAGAACTCGAAACGTCTGTCCTTTTGAAATCTTGTGCATCCAGTGGTCCCCAGCCTCGACCACCTTGCGATACGTTGCTGTTTCGGGAGAGTAAGTAGATTCGGTCATGACAAAATTGACTCGGCTTCCGGCCGACAGATTTTTAGTTGGTTAGAAGAGAGGTGTTTCATCCTACGAGCGAAGAGCGTAATAGTCTTGGGTGTTGAGATAGGCCCTGTCATTCTCGGGGCGGGAAGTCCTGCAGATGTCATCCTCGGTCACTGGATCGGCATTAAAAACTTCAAGTTTGACTCGCTTAGGTTCGTACTCCGGATTGGGGTCGAGTGGATGCTGGCAGGTTGTCAGGACCACGAGAGTGTCCATTTCAAAACGGAGTTCGATAAAAGAGCCAGCCTCTGAGGAGTCCTCGACGAAATGGAGAAAACCTTTGTCATCGCAGACAACTTTGGAGAATAGGTTCAAATTCGGGACGATGTCTTTTTTTCCCAAGCCATGTTTTCCTAGCTCGATCAGAAAGTTGTCTCTCGCGTTTCGATAAAATTTATTTCGTGCTTCCTGAAAGCTGCATTCTCCATATTTGTTTTGGACGAGTTGAGCATCAGTGCAGCCACAGACCGAGTCATGCCAACCAGCAGTGTCCTTAATGATGGAGCAAAAGATGCGTCCCATATCTGAGTGTAGGCAATGCCCCTGGGTCAGCTGGAAAGTGTGTTGGCCCTTCAGGGTATCCGGCATGTTGTAGCGTTCGATCATTTCATCGGCGTTGTAGAGCAGCATGCTAACATTCGCTCCGCCTTCGATATCGGTGAACCTGATTACTTTTCCTCGACCGACAGTTTGCGACCACATGCCACCGCCAGTGATAGTTCTTTCGTATAGAGTCTTCATATCGTTATTCAAATTAGAACCCTTTTCTCACATGAATGGGAGGAAGGATGGCAGATGAAATGGTGAGTTTGCCGGAGCGAACGCCTTTGCAGGTGACAAGTTTGTCGGTGATGATCTTGAGTCTTGAAGCTGGACCTTGGACTAGCATGACGACCATAGTGTGATGGTCCTCAAGGAGGACATTCTGAGAGCTGATCACTTCGTCGATGTATTCTCGTTGAATCTCGGCAAGCCCTTGCAACAGCCCCGGTTTTGCTTCGTCGTAGAAGAGGGTGATGGTCCCCGCCATGAGGCTGCTTCCGCGCTCCTGAAAATGCTCGGTCGCACTTTGGTGAATCATTTCTGAAATCGCTTGCGAACGATTTTCGAAACCGCGCCTGGCGACCAGCTCATCTAACTCATTGAACACGGTGGGAGGTAGCGAAATACTGATTCGCTTTACCCCATGCGACTCGGTTTCGACTTCGGCCATGAAATTTTT
>PKCI01000060.1 GCA_002862135.1 Verrucomicrobiota bacterium
GCGATGTTGAAGGCGTGGCAGGCGACGGGAGAGAAAGAGTTTCTCGAAGGAGCGATCGAGTCGGGTGAGGCACTTGCCGGATGCCAGCTGTCGTCGGGAGGGTGGAGCTCTGACTTTGACTGGGATCCTGAATTGATGGCGAAATATCATATCAGGAAGAATCTTGATGAAGGGGACCGGGACGCGGGGAAGCGTCGACATCGTTCGACCTTAGATGATAACAAAACCCAGTCGGCGATTGTGCTTTTGTTAGAACTCTCTGTCTTGCCGGAGGTGAAGGACAATGAGGAGATCCAACGCGCCTGGCAGTTTGGCTTTGATTCGCTTCTCGCCGCTCAACGCTCCGATGGAGGTTGGCCGCAACAGTTCGAAGGTCCGGCGAAACCCGATCAGCCAGTCCTGAAAGCCAGTTTCCCTGAGAGTTGGCCGCGCGAGTATCCCAAGGAGAGTTATTCTCATCTCGTGACCCTGAATGATGGGAATTTGTATCAAGTGATGAAGTTGCTTCTGCGTGTGCGCGAATTGACTGGTTCTACGGATGCTCTCGACTCGGCAAAACGGCTCGGTGATTTCCTGCTTCGTGCCCGGATGCCGGATCCTCAGCCCGCGTGGGCGCAGCAATACAACGGTGCGATGCATCCCGCCTGGGCCAGGAAATTTGAACCTCCCGCGATCAGTTCAGTGGAATCGCTGGGAGCCGCTGAAGCACTCGTTGAACTGTGGATCGCAACCGGGGAGTCAGAATATCGAGGCGCCATTGAACCCGCTCTCCAATGGCTGGAATCAAGTCAGCTGGAAAGCGGGAAGTGGGCACGTTTCTACGAATTGCAAACCAATCGTCCCCTCTATTGTGAGGCGGAAACTTATCGGGTGACCTACGATGACCGTAACCTGCCGAGTCATTATGCGTTTCAAGTCGGTGGGGTTGATCGAAAGATTGAATCACTTCGCAATCGCCTCGCGAAAAGTCCCGAGCAATTGCGGAAAGACCGATTGTTCCCAAAGGAGTCGGAAGCCCGCAATAAGTTAGCTCGCAGCCTCAAGGGAAAGGTCCAGCATGCTTTTAAGACTCAGCATCCCGGAGGATTTTGGTTAAACAATGGAAGGGTTGACGCTCGGGAGTTCGTGAAGCAGATGACTGTCTTGTCAGACTATGCCCGTGCCATCAATCCTTAGGCTCTCGAAAGGAGATTGAAGTCTATTGCTGTGCCAGGTCTTCGATCCTGATATCCCACTCAGGGAAGGGGTCGTGAAAACGGGCTTTCCACTCATCACGATCCATGGCGAGCTCGTCGTTGGTGAGCAGTGCTTCATCCAGCATTTCCGTGAGAGCTTCGCGATCCATACCTGATCCGATGAGTACAATCTCCTGGCGACAGTCACCGTTGGGCGGTTTGCTGACCCGCTCGATTTCAGCTAGCTCGTTCGAATCAGTTGGCCAGTGATCCCTTGGAACCGCTGCCCAGAAAAAACCGAGGCAATGGTTCTGGCTCATCGCACCTGCCTGAGACCAGTAGCCGGCCAATGGGAGCCGAGTAGCAAGCCAAAAGATGCCCTTGGAGCGAATCACTCCAGGCCATTCCTGCTTGAAGATCTTCAAAAGACGTTCCGGATGAAAGGGAATGCGGCGCTCGTAGACGAAATTGGAAATGCCGTATTCTTCGGTTTCCGGAGTGTACTCCACGAGTGAATCTAGCCATCCTGCGGTGGCTTCGGCTTCCTCTTCGTCAAAAAGCCCGGTTCCCATGACGCGGTCGAGGTCGATCTCGGAGTTAGTTGTCTCGTAAACCTTGGCCTTAGGGTTGAGGGCTAAGATCATGGCATGGATACGACGACGATCTTTGGGAGAAACCAGATCGATTTTATTAATCAGGATGACATTGGCGAATTCAATTTGATCAACTAACAAGTCGACAATGGTTCTTTCGTCGTCTTCACCGACTGCGTTACCTCGAAGCTGAAGATTATCGAGGCTATCATAGTCCCGGAGAAAGTTCAGGGCATCAACTACGGTGACCATGGTGTCGATGCCGGAAATATCTCCGAGTGAGTTTCCGTCCTCGTCGCGAAAGGTGAAGGTTTCTGCCACCGGCATCGGTTCGCTGACGCCGGTTGATTCGATGATGAGATGATCGAAGCGACCCTCCCGGGCGAGGTTGCCGATTTCAATGAGAAGGTCTTCGCGCAAGGTGCAGCAGATACAACCATTCGACATTTCGACCATTTTCTCCTCAGAGTGAGAGAGCGAAGCATCGCCGGACCGCACCAGGGCGGCGTCGATGTTGACCTCGCTCATATCGTTGACGATCACCGCCACCTTTTTGCCTTCACGGTTGCGGAGGATATGATTCAATAGAGTGGTTTTCCCGGCACCCAGGAAACCGGAAAGAACAGTGACAGGGAGTTTCTGAGGCAAAGTGGTTGGGAGGGCGTTCATTCTAGAAAGGGTGATCGGATCGATATAACGCAATTAACTTGCAATAGAAATTATCGCAAATAATTTGCACTAATGATTCAAAAGAGCCCTTCGAACTCCATCCCGCAGGTCAGCGAAATGCCGTTGTCGAGGCTGAGAGCGCTGTTGCGGGATTACACGGATCTGCTGGGGCAGCAGATGTATTTTTGGGGGCGTGATGTGATTCATCCCAGGGTAAATCTGCTCTGCGCAAACGGGTTTGAGAAGCGAAAGTCCGAAGGGCTGGAAGGGACGAGTTGCTATCGCAAACAGTTGCCAGGAGGTGGTTTCGTTGAACTGCACGGAGCCTGTGCCGGCTTTTACGGTCCGAACGAAGAAGAGGAGTCCAATTTCCTCTACATCCGGAACCGGAAACGCTGTTTTATTTATTCCGAAGACGAGCCTCCCGCGCCGGGATTTTACGCCTCGGATTCACTCGGTAACGGGCCGGCTCTTGATCTCTATTTTGCCAGCGTCCGTTTTCTCGACTGGTGGCTGGAGTACGAGTCGTGGATTGCTGAAAAGACGGCGTCGAACTGGAGAGATAAGAACTACGAGGCGTTTTCCAGCCTCCCAGCATCACGACCTTCACTTCCTCCCCGCGAAGCCCTGGTCTGGCTGGCTCAGTATCGCAACGACCCCACCGGCATCACCCGCGTTCGGGAGCGGATGCGCGCTCTGAGATCGTGACATTCTTCCGGGGGCGGAGCCTTTTCGGGGCTGCCTTGATCAATTGGTGGTAATCATTCGCAGACATGCCACCTTTTATTTCTTGCTGGTCCAAATGAAAAAAGAACACCGGGTAATCCTGACAGTGCTGCTTCTGGCGATCGCTTCGATTGCGTTTCTTATTCTCAAGCGCCCCTTACGTTTCGATCATCTGACGGATGACACCACTTCGGATACCACAGTGAGCGATGTGACCAATACGCTTCACCCAGATGGTCGAGAGGCGAAGTTGCTCTCGGCTTTTTTCGGATTGGATAACGCCCTGCCAAATGCCTTGAACCAGTTCATTCATCGCGAGATGGGCGGCAACGACGGGATGCCGGTGGTATTTTCTCATGAACTGGATGTCGACACCCTGCAGGCAGGTGACTTCAAGGTGACCACGGAATCGGGAAAATTGGGGAGAATGGTCTGTGTGACCCTCGCTCCGGCGGATGACCTCGGTGAGTGGAGGACGGTTCTTTTAGCAGGCGAGTTCGGCAATCTCGGTAACCAACCGGTCAAAGTGGAGATTGTCGGTAACCTTCTCTCTAAAAACGGGGAAGTGAATTTTCGCGGGCTCAGCGTTCCCGTCATTCCCCTGGAAGACGGTCCGTCCATGGTAATGGCAAAGGTAATACCCGAGGTAGAATGGGAAGTCGAAAAGGAACCCACTGGCTTGCCCCTAGGCGGAGGAAGTGGATGCCCCCCAGAAACCAAGCAGGTAGTCCGCGTGACCTGGGAGGGAGGTGTCACCAAACCGAGCGGCGCGGAAATTGATGAGGTTGAACGCCAACTCTACAAAGTCGTCGTTTTAAACGAAGACGGTAGCACTTCCGCAGTGACCCCGTTCGCCATTGCGGACAAGCGTGATGGAGACAACAATCACCGGCTCTGTCTTGATGTCGAGGGAGCGCCCCAATCGGTCTCGTTTCCGGCAGGCCATGTCACTGATCCGCGGAGGGATTTGAATCCGGAAACGTTTGTGGAAGTGATTTCGCCAGAGAAGTGACTTTGAATAAAAGAGAGTGGCGGGTTGGCCGAAACCCCCTAAAAAACGGTTGCCTCCTTCAATCTCTCTTTGGCATCATCTGGCTGACTGGTTCACTCCCAACCTGATGCTCGTTCCTAATTCAAATAACTTGGTGCGGATCGCCGTGATCAGCATTCTCTTCTGCTCTCTCTTGGCATCAGCCGTCCATGCTGAGACCAAACCCAACATCATTTTCTTTCTCGTCGATGACCTGGGGCAGCGGGATATCGGCTGCTATGGCAGCGAGTTTCATGAAACTCCGGCCATCGATCAGCTGGCGAAGGACGGAATGCTCTTCACCGATGCCTACGCGACTTGCCATGTCTGCTCGCCGAGTCGGGCTAGCATCCTGACGGGCAAATACCCGGGGCGGACCAACTTGACGGAGTGGTTGGGAGGAAGGCCTGAACGGGATTACGAGCCGCTGCATCACGGGGAAAAACTGACGGCTCTGCCGGATGAAGAAGTGACCCTGGCCGAAACGCTCAAGAGTCACGGCTACGCCACTGCCAACTATGGCAAAGCTCATCTGAGAGTGGATCCGAAGACTTACGGGTTTGACGAAGCGATCACGGGGTGGGTGCGCTCCTATCACTATCCTTTCGGCAACGAATACAATGAAACGCTGCCGGCGGTGGAGGGGGACTACTACACCGACAAGCTGACGGACGCGGCGCTGGACTTTATCGAGCGGAACCGGAATCAACCGTTCTTCGTGCACCTTGAGCACTTCGCGGTGCACGATCCCATTCAGGGGCGCCCGGACCTGGTCGAGAAATACCGTAGCAAGCTCGAAACGATGCCGGAGATGCAGGGCCCGGATTTCATTCTCGAAGCCAATCCGGACGGTCCCGCGTTATCGCAGGAGGAACTCATCGCGCTGATGGAAGACGACGATCAGCAGGCGCACCAGGACGCGCGAGTCTGGTGGGTGAAACAGAAGCAGGATAATGTGGAGTTCGCCGGCATGCTCGAGGCGACGGATGAAAGTCTCGGCCGCATTCGTGAAAAACTCCGGGAACTGGGCTTGGAGGAAAACACCATCATTGTTTTTACGGCGGACAACGGTGGTATGTCAGCTTCGAATCAATACCGGGGCATTGGCCATAACCGGGAGTTTCTCGATTCCAAGTTTGCGTCGTCCAATCTGCCGCTTCGCGGTGCAAAAGGTTGGAACTACGAGGGCGGGCTTCGCGTTCCATTGATCGTGCACTGGCCCGGCCTCACCGAACCCAACTCTACCACAGATGCCGTCGTGACGGGAACGGACTACTACCCGACGTTGCTTGAGATGATGGGGCTTCCTGCTGTGCCGGATCAACACGTGGATGGAGAGAACTTTGCCCCGGCTCTAAAGGGGGAGGACTATGATCGCGGTCCGGTTTTCTGGCACTTTCCCCACTACAGCAATCACGGCTACCAGAGTCCTGGTGGGGCGATTCGGTCAGGGGATTACAAGCTGCTGGAGTACTACGAGAATGGTACGGTGCAGCTCTTTGACCTGGCAAACGACATCGGCGAACAGAATGATTTGTCGGAAGAGCGGCCCGAATTGGTGGTAAAGCTGAAGCAGCAGTTGCACGACTGGCGTAAGGCAGTGGATGCCAAAATGCCTTATCCCAAGACGGCGACTTCGAAGCCAGCGCCGGGAGCACGTGTTGCTAATCCGCCGGCCTCGTCGGCATCGGGACAGGGTGCTGTCATTGTTAGCGAAGACCTGCCGAAATCGGTGGTGATGTTTGCACCGGGGTGGGAGGTCAGGGACTGGGGTGGTCCGGCAATGAAACCCGGCTTGCGCGAAGCGTGGGGTGGACGGCGCGCTGTGTTGTTGACACATCCGAAGAGTAAGGAAGAGCCTTGCACACTGTCAAAAATTGTGTCGGTGCCCGAAGGCAAGACGACGACACTAAAACTGGAAGTGAATAATCATCCTAAAGGAGACTGGCTACTAGCCGTCTGCATCAATGGTAAAGAAATCCTGAAGAAAATCGTAGGGAAACAGACGTGGCAGCCAGTCGAGTTGGATCTCAGCGACTACGGAGGAAAAACGATTCGGATCGATCTCGAAAACCGGCTCAACGATACCTGGAAATTTGAGGCAGGCTACTGGAGTGATCTGGAGATTGTTTCGGAATAGATGGCCGGAATCCACCAAAAAAACGGCTCGTGAATTCAAGAGCCATTCGGAAAGATCATTTCTGTCGCTTTTATTAGGTTACCTAACGATGAAAAGAATATTACCGCTCCTACTTCTGCTCTTGCTTCAATCGGTAACGCTCCTTCCTGCAGAAGATCGGCCCAATGTCATTGTCGTAATCACTGACGATCAGGGGTATCCGGATCTCTCCTGTCACGGAAACCCAGTCTTAAAGACACCTCATCTCGATAAGTTGCATCGCCAGAGTGTCAGGTTGACGGATTTTCATGTTGCGCCGATGTGCACACCAACGCGGGGGCAGTTGCTGACAGGGCTGGATGCGGCTCGCAATGGGGCAATTAACGTCAGTAGCGGGCGCACTCTGTTGAGGGCCGATTTGCCTACCATGGCCGATCTGCTCAGGGGGGCTGGTTATCAAACAGGCATTTTCGGCAAATGGCACTTGGGCGACAATTTTCCGTTTCGTCCGCAGGACCGCGGATTCGAGGAATCCCTGTGGTTTCCTTCGTCCCACATCAACTCCGCTCCTGATGTGTGGAACAATGACTACTTTGACGATACTTACATGCGAAACGGTGAGCGTGAATCTTACGAGGGATATTGCACCGATATTTTCTTTGATGAAGCGATCAAATGGATGGCGAAACGGGTTAGCGGAGATGAGCCATTTTTCGCCTACATTCCCACAAACGCGCCGCATGGACCTTACTGGGTGCCGGAGAAGTATCGCGACATGATGACGAAGGAGTTTTCTGCTGCCCACGCGGATGGCCGGCTGGGTTGGTTTGAAGAAGGCTTACGTCACAAACTCATCACCTTTCTTGCGATGATTGCCAACATCGACGACAACATCGGCAAGCTGATGCAATTCCTTGATGAGTCAGGTATCGCAGACAACACAATCCTTATTTTTTTAACCGACAACGGAAGCACCATGGGTGAGCGCTACTATGATGCCGGGATGCGCGGTCGCAAAACTCAGCTTTGGGAAGGGGGGCACCGCGTACCTTGCTTTGTGCGATGGCCTGAAGGGCGATTTGGGGAATCTCGTGATTTAGGGGGTTTGACCCAAGTGCAGGATTTGCTACCAACCATTCTGGATTTCTGCGAGGTGAATAGTGGAAATAAGTTTGACGGCATAAGCTTGGCCAGTGCCCTGCGTGGAGAAGAGTTAGTGCCAGAAGACCGTATGATCATAATTAACTACAGCCGCATGCCTCGTCTCGATTACCCGATGCCGGATAGCCCCTCGATTATGCGTCGTGAAGGTGCTGGTGTGCTTTGGAAGAGGTGGCGATTGCTGGAAGATAAGGAACTCTACGATCTCGCTAGTGATCCAAAGCAGGCGCGAAACGTGATTACTGAACATCCCGCAGTGGTTAAAAAGATGCGCGCCGAGCTGGATGCCTGGTGGGAAGAAGTTGGAGCGATGGCGAATGAGCCTCAGCCTGTCGTTATTGGGCATAAGGCGGAGAATCCCATGATGCTGACGGCGTGTGAGTGGCTTGATGTGTTCATCGATCAGCAGGGCCAGATTCGCAGGGGCATACGCAAGAACGGCTGGTGGGAGTTGAAGGTGGCTGAAGCAGGCGAGTACGAGTTTGAATTGCGTCGCTTCCCTAGAGAGTCCGGTTTGACAATCAATGCAGCTTCGCCTCGAACCGAAATCGCGGATGGCATTTTTGAAGAAGGTCGCGCTTTACCGATAAAGAAGGCAAGGATGCAGATCGGTACTGAGCCTGCGAAAATGAAGTCCGTGACACCTGGCGACGAGTCAGCTATTTTTTCCGCGACATTAAAATCTGGTCATACGAGGCTTTACACCTGGTTTCTTGGGGAAAATGGCGATCCCCTCGTGGGAGCTTACTACGTTTACGTCAACCGGAAGAAATCCATCTGATCATGAAACTTTTTCTTCTCCTTTCCTCTCCATTGCTCCTTTTTGCGGTCTTGAAAGCAACTGCTGACGAGCGCCCCAACATCCTTCTCTGCATCTCCGACGATCAGTCATACTATCACACCGGCGCCAGTGGCGATCCCGTCATTGAAACGCCAGCTTTTGACCGTATCGCCAGAGAAGGCCTTCGTTTTGCAAACGCTTTCTGTGATGCACCCACTTGCGGTCCATCGCGCAGTGCTATCCTGACGGGGCAGCCGATCTGGCGACTGGAGGAGGCAGGTAACATTCACAGCACTTTGCCAGCCAAGTTCACTACCTACACAGAGCTATTGGCAAAGGCCGGATATCATGTCGGCTTTACCGGCAAAGGTTGGAGCCCCGGGAGGCTCGAACCAGGTGGGCGCTCGCAGAACCCCGCAGGAATCGAATTTTCCGAGCGAACGGCGAAAGCACCGTTCAAGATGATGAGGAACACGGACTACGCTGGAAACTTTAAAAAATTTCTGGATGCGACCGATGATGACCAGCCTTTCTGTTTCTGGCTGGGGACTTCAGAGCCGCATCGCGGTTACGAGGCTGGGATCGGAAAGCGAACGGGTAAGGATCCCGGTAAGGTGGTGGTCCCGCCTATTTTTCCTGATAATGAAATTATTCGAAATGACATCCTCGATTACTTGACCGAAATCGAAACCTTCGATCAGCAAGTCGCTCGAGCAATTGCGCTGCTGGAGTCTCGCGGAGAATTGGACAACACGTTGGTTGTAATCACCAGTGATCATGGCATGCCTTTCCCGCGGGCTAAAGCTAGCCTTTACGATGCGGGGACTCGAGTGCCACTGGCAATGCGCTGGCCAGGAGGGATCAGCGAGCCGGGACGTAGCATTGAAGCTTTCGTCAATCTCAGTGACCTAGCATCTACCTTTCTTGAGGTGGTGGGTCTTGAGGTTCCTGAAATGATGGTGGCGAACAGTATTGCTGGAATCCTGAGTAATAAAGCCGCCGAAGATAGATCGGCCGCCTTCATTGCCATGGAAAGGCACGACGGTTGTCGAAAGGGGGGTAAAGGCTACCCATGTCGAGCCATTCGAACGGCAGACTTTCTTTATATCTACAATTTTGAACCGACTCGCTGGCCTTCCGGTTCACCGGATGCCTCTGTTTGCGCGCGAGCGCTTCCATACGGGGAGATCGACACCGCTCCCACTAAAACCTTTTTAATGGAAAATGCCAACGACGACCGCTATGCCAAGTTGGCGGCGCTGGCTTTTGGAATGAGGCCTGCGGAGGAACTCTACGATCTCAAGAACGATCCGTGGCAGATGAATAACTTAGCGGGAAATTTTAGGGTAAAAGTGATTCAATCAGAGATGCGACAGCGCTTGTTTGCCCACCTCAAAGCGACGAGAGATCCTCGTGTCGTTGGCGGGGTGGTGGATTGGGACTATTATCCATACTATGGCTTGAGAAGGAACAAGGAATGGACGGTGGATCCGAAACCCTGAATTAGTAGGGGGCGATGTGACAACTTTAGTAGAGGACGAAACCCAAGGTAAGATGTGGGACTAAAATTCAAGGACTCGAGGAGCTCACATGAAACCACTGCCATTTTATCTCCTCGCTCTTACCATCGCCAACATTACCGTTTCTCTCGAGGTCCAGTCCTCAGATAAAGAGCAGAAAGCACAGATCGAAGAACGCAGCCCTAAGGGTGATAATGATGATACCTCTCGCCTTTGGATTGATTTTGAAACGGCGGGCGAGAGCCCTACCGAGGAGTTACTCTCTAACTCTCGAATTTCCTTAGCCGAAGGAGAGGGCCCAGACGGCTCCGACGCCATTAAGGTGGCTTACGTGGCTAATTCTCACGGCAGTGAGCGGGTCTTAGCTTCTTTTCCGCTCGGTGATGGCATGAAAGAAGCCACTCTTTCGTTTGCCGTGAAATTTGGAGAAGACTTCAAGTGGGTGAAAGGGGGAAAACTGCACGGGCTGGGACCGAAGAAACCGATCACTGGCGGCGCGAAACGGCGACCGGAGGGGTGGAGCGCCCGCTTGATGTGGCGGGAAAATGGACATGCCCAGAACTACCTATACGATCAGAGCTCATCAAAGACGTTTGGTGTCGGCAGGCGAACCAAAGAAGGGGTCTTCAAAGCCGGGCAGTGGCATCAGGTCGTGTTTGAGGTGCGCCTCAATGATCCAGGGGAAAAGAACGGACGGGCCCGGATCAGGATCGACGGCAAAGAAGTGATGGTAACCGAAGGCGTCGAGTTTCGTGGTAAAGGAGGAGGCGAAACCGAGATTCAACAGTTCATGTTCAGCACCTTTCATGGAGGACAGTCGACCAGCTACTCGCCGGTCGATGAAAAAGGAAATCCGACCACGGTCTATGCGTGGTTCGATAATTTTGAGGTTTTAGAAGGAAAGAGAGACTAGTGAGAGAGAGTTATTCTCCCACGGCAATCAGTTGCTCAGCAAGTCGGATGACGATGCGTTCGGGTGCTACTGCGAAGCCGTAAACGCGATCACCCTCAGCAACGGTCAGCGGGTTGGTGGCGAGTTCTTTAGAAGTCCGGGTCACATCGAGCGGGTGCACCGCAGTAGAGCCGTCCTTGCAGAAAAAGTAGAGGCGGTCACCGGTTGAAAGTGGGGAAGCCCAAGTGCTTCCAGGGAGGCGGCGCTCCCAGAGCAGGCAGCCGTCTTTGAGATTGGTGGCTTGGAGTGCGCCGGCACGATTGACCAAGAAGACAGTGTCGCCATGGATGAGAGGCGATCCGAAGCTCGACGTCACGCCCTGTCCAGCACGCCACTTAACATGAGACTTAGAGATTTCGCCTGTGCCCCCCAGAGTTATGGCCATGGTATTGGTGGGTTCAGAAGATCCAATCACGACAATTTCACCGTTGGTGGTAGGGGCATTGACAGTATTTTTCTCAATGCCTTCGATCCACCAGAGTTTCTCACCGTCATTGAGTCTGAAGGCCGCCACTTCTCCATTGGAACTGACGATGATTTGTTCCACGTTATCGTGATTCAGGTAAAGCGGGGTGGCCCAGGAAACGCGAGCTGCCCGATCCACCTTCCAGCGGTTTGTGCCGGTCGCCTTGTCGATGTTAAGCAGGTAGGACGGGCCGTCGTGGTCGATTAACAGAACGATGGATTGAGGAGTGATGACAAGGGAACTGCCAACTCCGTGATTGCCAAGAAAGTCGCCGTATTCCGCGGTCAGGCTTCGTTGCCAGCGGAGTTCCCCTGATGGATTAAGAGCGATAAGATCTCCGCTTTCGAAAAAGGCATAGACACCGGCTCCGTCGACCACCGGCGTGGGGGCGCCGCGGGAGATATAGTCGTTCACTTCTTTGGGCGCTGACGAGGCTTTGAATTCCTTAATCCAGCGACGCTCACCGGAGTCGAGATTGAAGGCTTCGACAAATAGCTTCTCCTTGCTGTCTCCGCCGGTGCTAGTGGCATAGACCGTGTCTTCCCAGATGACGGGGCTGGATTGTCCGTAGCCGGAAAGGTCGGCTTGCCAGGCGATACCTTCGCTGTCAGACCAGTTGAGCGGTAGATCTTTGAGCGGTGTGGTGCTGTTTCCGTTTCCGCGAAAGGCAGGCCAGTTGGTTTCAGCCGTGGAAAACTGTGGCGCTGCCAGGGCTGTGATCGCCAAGATGGTGAAAGTAGAGGTTGGTATTCTAACCATAGTCGACGGTAAACGGGCTAGGCGTTGATGACAACGAGCGGCTTGAAGGAGAATCGCAAATGATCGCTGAATAGGCCAGAGCGGTGCTGCGCATTCAAGTAAGTCAAAGCGGTGAGCCTTGCCCCCGTGGAACTCACCTTTTCTCCTCCCACATCATGGCGAGATCCGGACGCTGTTGTGCGAAGACACTGATGACGTGGTTGGCAAAGCCGGAGCCGGCTCGAGAATAGAGGTTGAAGGCTGTGTCGACCCCCAATTTTCTCAGGTCATAGATTTCCTCCGGGAACGCTCCGCAGGCGGCCACGACACCGTGAAAGTCGTGACGTTTCAGCGTCTCAATGGCGTGGACATTGGCGCTGTGGGTGGGCATCGCAAGGACAGCCAGATCGAGATCGTCTGCGGGGCAGACTCGTTCCCAGAAGTCCGAGTCAGTCGCGTCAGCCAGTTTGACGTTGCGTTCTTCCTCTTGATGCTTTTCGACTCCTTTCGGGTCGCGGTCAAAGCCGATAACCTGGCCAGGGAATCGGTGTTCGAGGACGTGGTAGACTGCCATCCCAACGCGGCCCATGCCAAAGATGGCGATTCGTTCCCCGTTTTCCAGGACCGGCAAATCGTCGTGGTGACGTCCTTTGGTTTCGAATTTCTTGAGGAAATCGCTGATGGGATCGTAGAGCAGCTCGGCTCGTCGATTAAGTGGGGCCGAGACAAGAAAGCTCAGTGACAGGACAAGCGCGAGCCCGACAAGCCACTCGCTGCCGATCCAGCCTTTGGCCACGCCGAGAGACAGTACGATGAGCCCGAACTCGCTGTAGGTCGAAAGGGTGATAGCGGCCATCCACGAGGTCCGTGCCCGCAGGCGGAAGCGGGTCAGGAGAGCGAAGAATCCGAGCGACTTAATCGGTAATAGCAGGAGGAGGAATAGCGACCAGCCAAAACCGGCCCAGGAGAGGGATCCCTCGAGTCCGATTTGAAGAAAGAAGCCGACGAGAAAGAGATCCGTGATGTGATTAAGTGTTTTGCGCAGCTCGCTGGCGCGCGGGTGCCAACCGACGAGAATTCCGATGAAGAGAGCGCCGAGGTCAGCCTTCAATCCGATCACATCGAAGCCCTTGGCGCCCACCACGAGGGCAAGAAAGAGCCCGCAGAGAGCCAGCATTTCACCATGTCCGGCCCGGCTCAGGAGCCATCCGAGGAGAGGGCGGGCAAAGATAAGGGCGGGAATCGCTACGATCACCCAGAGCGAAGGCACCTTGCCGGTCGAGGCGGTCAGAAAAAGCACGGCGATGACATCCTGCATCACGAGAATACCAATGGCGACGCGGCCGTGCATCGAACCAAGATCGCCGTTTTCGGACAATGCCTTGATCGCGAAAACAGTACTTGAAAAACTGAGAGCAAAGGCCAGCAGAAAGGCGCTGCGCCATTCGATGCCTGTGGCTGAAGAGACGACCCAAACGGCTCCGTAGACGATCGGGGCAAAGAGCAGAATGATAAGCACCGAGTGTATCGTCGTGCCGGCCCAGATTTCGGGGCGTAGCAGGTTTCGAACGCGCAGTTTCAGTCCGATGCTGAAAAGCAGCAGCGTGACGCCGAGGTCGGCGACCGCAGAAATCGTTTCACCGCCCTCTTTTCCCGTCAATTGCAGCACGAAACCCGCCACGAGGAAACCAACCAGTGGTGGCAGTTTCAGCTGTTGCGAGAGCAACCCGCAAACGAAGGCAATGGCGAGTAGGACAAAATCCATGAGTGCTGCAAACTGGTAGCAGGATTTCCGCCAACGTCCCGAGAAGCCGCATCCGAGCTACCACTAATCAGGGCCATAAAGGTTCAGCTCGATTTGTGGATGTTCACTAACTGATCGATAGCATACTTGAGGAGCGCTTCGCCTAACTAAGCGGTGCGGTCAGGGCGGCATATTCGGTGTAGTTCCCGGCATGCCCTGCAGGTCTGCCGTTACAATTATCTTGGACGATTCGCGCGCCATCATTTCCCGCTAAAACCGGTGACAGCTTTCTTCTAGATGATAACTTAGATATTCAGTCTCCGATGAAACTATCGCCAAACCTCCGTCTTACGCTTTGTGCCTTGGGCCTGGCCGGCTTGATCTCCACTCCTGCGAGCGCCGATTCCCTCACTGGCGACGAGCGCGGCAGCATCTTGCTGGAGCTCAACGACATTCAGGATGTGCTCGAAAGCAAGCAACTCAACCTTCGCACCAGTGCAGCGCAGACTTTTCAGGCCGCTTCGGCGAGTAATGATGCCGCCTACGAATTCTACCTGAAGTGCCACAAGGTGCTCAACTTTGACCCGAGGGGCGCTTCCTACTCCGATTTCCGGAACTGGCGGGACCGCCAAGAAGACAAGGTCAAAACGGAACCGAATCTCGCCGCGATGCGCCTTCAGCTTCAGTATCTTGTTCTTTCCATGAAAGCAGCCGAGGCTGATGAGATCGATTCGATCATTCCGGAGTTGGAGCAATTCGTGGGCAACGTGGTGGCGAATGCGGAGAAACTGAATATGAGGACGATGCAGGAGCCGGTCACGAAAACGATTTTTGCGGAGGCCTACGAGTTGAACAAATCCCTCAAGATGGAAAATTGGTCCTACTCGCCGGGCAACTACGACGAGGTTTACCAGACGACGATCTTTCCCTATTACAGGGAAACGGCTCCCGAGGAGTTGGCGGCGGTATGGGACCGGCGCATTGCTCTCGAATTGGGGCTCGTTACGAGTCAGCAGGCCGGTAACTCAGAGGCACTCGAAAAGTTTCAGCAGGAGCGTCTTCCCATGCTGCACTGGCAGAAGTCGCTGGACATCTTTAACAGCGTTTCTCAGAAGCAGGGAGCTGCCGCTCTGATCCAGCTGGTGCGCGCCAATCCAGAGCATCCCGATATCAGAAACTGGGTTGAGAGCTTCCGGCAACTCCTGCATGAGAGCACGACGTCGGCATCGGATGAATACACCGAGCCGGCACCGCAGACACCTCAACCGGTTGATCCCAATAATCCGTTGGGATTTGAGTGAGCTTCCAATCCGGAAGATTCGCATCTTCTGAAACAGGGAATGAAGTAGCGGAACTCGTGAGAGTTTTCTCAATGGCTTCGAACCTGAGCGTTGCGGTGCTCGGCCTCCTCGTAGGCCACGTGAAGCTTCATAGTAAGATTCGGGCGCAGGCTGGAGATCTCGCTTCTATCATGGAGTTGAACCGGTCACTGGAAATGACCGAAGAGCAGAAGGCCCTATTTGCGGAGCAGGAAAAGCTTCGCATCGAATCGCAGTCGAGACCTCAATGATGGCTTATCCAAGCCCTATATTTTAGGCTACAACCAGTATCAATATATCGATCGGTTTCAGCCCCTCACCTGAGGGTTCTCAGGCATGGTCTGCCTTAAGCCGATGCCACGCACCATAAAGAACGTGTGGAGTTGCTGACCGATATCAACAACTCTGTGTTGGAACGTTTTGCTCCCGAAACAAAGGTTCGGGCGGCGAACTAAGTTTCGGCCGGGCGATAGTGAATTCTATTCTCCGGCCACGTAACCCTCATCAGGTTTTCCGTCGTTATTCAGCTTGTCGATGGACCAGAGAATCCCCTGAACGAGGAGCTTAGCGAAGTTTTCGTCCGCGATCTCTTCACTTGTGTGGCCAATCGAGGCGGAAAATATTCGAGTCTTGTTAGGGCCATACAGATTGCTCCAGACGATTACCGCTTCGGCAACTTTTCCATCCTTCAGCGTTTGAGATCCCGTTGCCAAGGCAGTCGCAGTGTCGAATATCTGGATATTGTTGTACAATTCTCCGACCGGAGTGACCCAGTCTTCCAAATTCATGGTGATGGGGTGCTTGGCTTCCTGGTTGTAATCGACCTTCACCGGAAACTTGGGGCCGTGTCCGCTGGATTGCACTCCAATCATCTCAAACCAGCCAGCATTGTCTTCGCCGAGAGTGACTGGCTCTTTGAATTTGCCCCAGCGATAGCTGTGCATTGCGCAGTGGATGTTGACTGCAGGCACGCCCTCGCGGTGGACGTTGAGGATCCGGTTGACATATTCCGGGTCTGTTACATTGGCGGAACACTCGTTGTGAATGATGAGGTCATAGCCTTCGGCCCAGTTGTCGTTCTCGTAGACCTCGAAACGGGCATCTGTCTTTTTGCTTGGGCTCGAAGCGATGGTGACTACGGCATTGAGCCTCTCTTCAACGACTCCCTTAATGACTGGCCCTTGAAGAGGGTAGTCGTGGCAGCATCCTCCGTTGATGAGGAGGATTTTAAGCGGCTCAACTTCAGCCGAGGTTCCCAGCGAAGTCAGAAGTCCAAAAGCAGCGAAGCAAAGTGTTTTTCCAAGTCTTATCATATCAGTCAGTTATCTACCGGAAGCGTGGTGGGAAGCACAAGTCTTTTCCCGAGGGAGAATTTCCAAGTGAATCGATCTGCTCTGAAGCTCGCTATCGAGGTCTGAAAGTAATTTAGCGTCATTTTGCTGCTGGAGGAGATAGAGTTCGGTTCTGGTATCGCCTTCTTGAGACGCTTCAGAAACGTGCATTCTATGAAAATCCAGAAATCACCAATTCAATTCCCCCTTCTCGCAGCTATTATTTTCACCTCCTTAACTGCTCCTCTGGCTGCCGAAGAATTGGCTTTCTCCGACGTGAAAACCAAGTTTTCCGCCAACATGGCGATGTGGTTCGGAGGCAAGAAGGCTCCAATGCTGGAGAAGATCGAGAAGGCGCACGCGGACGGGTTCGATGCGATCGAGTTCTGGGCCTATCAGAGCGAAGACATCGACGCGATCGTGGCTA
>PKCI01000094.1 GCA_002862135.1 Verrucomicrobiota bacterium
GCTCAGAGCGAGGTGACCGCGCTTCCTACTACACAGACCAACTCCGCGATAAAGTCTTCAGCGCATACCGGCGAGACTTTGAAACCTTCGGTTATTCCTGAAAGCGCGATCCCAACCACGCGCAAGGTGTAAACGTGTCAGGATCGGGCCACGGATGGCGGTGTGAGTAGTCGCAAACCATGACACTTTCGCCGCCCCTTTTCGCCTCCTCATCGGGTATAAATGCAATTCTCATTTTGGGTAACTACGTTTCCCCACCAAGTAAAACTCCAGCGTCAAAGAGCGGACTCACACTACTGGTATGATTTCATGGACGCGTTCACTTGCCGTATGAGTTTTCGAAATAGGTGCGGCAGCACTGCTAGGCATCTTTTTCCTATGATCTGGCCGGGTAGCTTCGCTAAGCTAGCAATTCCGTAACGACCCTGGCAGGTTCCACTCCAGTAAGTCGCATGTCGAGCCCCTGAAAGGGATAGCTGAAGCGCATGTGGTCTATTCCCAGTAGGTGAAGCATAGTGGCATGAAGATCGCGGACGTGGACCACATTATCGACGGCGTTGTAGCCGAGTTCATCGGTGGCGCCGTGACTGATTCCGCTCTTGATTCCGCCTCCGGCCATCCACATGGAAAAACCCTTGATGTGGTGATCACGACCGGGGCCTCCCTTGCCCTGGAACATGGGAGTGCGTCCGAATTCGCCTCCCCAGATGACAAGGGTGTCGTCGAGCAGACCGCGTTGCTTCAGGTCCGTCAGGAGCGCCCAGGTCGGTCGGTCGGTCAGGCCGCAACAGATATCCATGTACCTCGCGAGGTCTCCGTGATGATCCCAACCGCGATGGTAGAGATGAATGAAGCGCGTGCCACGCTCGGCCAGTCGTCGGGCGAGCAGGCAGTTGGACGCGTAGGAGCCGTCCCCGGGTGTCGCGCCGTAGAGATCTAGGACGTGTTGCGGTTCGTGACTGATATCGACCAGTTCAGGTACCGAGGTTTGCATCCGATACGCCATCTCGTAGGCCGCAATGCGGGTATCGATCTCAGGATCGTGGACGAGTTGGTTTCGTTTTTGATCGAGCTGGTTGATCGCGTTGACTAGGGAAGACTGCTGGATGTCGGAGACACCCTTTGGATTTCGGACGTAATGAACGGGGTCCCCTGTGGAGTTAAACTCAACGCCCTGATATTTCGACGGGAGAAATCCTGCGGACCACTGTCGCGAAGCAATGGGCTGAGGGTTGCGCCCTCCCACACTGGTGAGGACGACGAAGCCGGGCAGGTCTTCGGTTTCGGAGCCGAGGCCATAGGTCGTCCATGCGCCCATTGAGGGGCGACCGCTGATGGCGGTGCCTGTGTTCATGAAGGTGTGGGCGGGATCGTGATTGATCTGTTCGGTGACCATGGAGCGGACCACCGCAATGTCGTCAGCCATCTTGGCCGTCCACGGCAGGAAGTCGCTGATGAGCTGACCGCTTTGCCCGTGTTTTCGAAATTTGCTGAGATGACCCAGCACCTTCAGTTCCTTCCCCTGCAGTTGAGCGATCGGTTGGCCCTTGGTGAAGGACTCCGGCATCGCTTTCCCGTCGAGAGCATCTAGTTGCGGTTTGTAGTCGAAGGTCTCGAGGTGGGAAGGGCCACCGGACATACAGAGAAAAATGACGCGTTTCGCCTTCGGGGCGAAGTGAGTAACCCCCTTGGGGATTTCGCCCGATGCGGCGGTGAGGTCCCTACCCAGCAAACTCGAAAGAGCGGCCGAACCAAGACCAAGTCCGCTACGGCCGAGAAAGGTGCGGCGCTGAAGGGCGTTGTGATGGTTCTGCCAGGGCGTCATATCAGTTCCGGGTGATTGTTTCGCTGAGGTTGAGCAGAGTCCGGGTGACGGCGCTCCACGACGCCAGCTCTACGGGAGAGGTGCTCCCGGGATATTGGGATTGTCCCAGGCTGACAAATTCCCTGGCGGCTTCGACGTTGGAATTATATTCCGCCTGAGTCTGGGTGAAGAGGTTACGCAGGAGTTGGGACTCTTCTTCATCAGGAGAGCGGGAGAGGCATAGGCGGTAGGCGAAATCCAGTCGATCGTCGAAAGTTTCTCCTCCCTCCTGGATAACGCGCGCCGCAAAAGCTCTCGCAGCTTCCACGAAGGTCGGGTCGTTGAGCAGAACAAGAGCCGCATTGGGAGTGTTGGATCGGGGGCGCTGAGCGGTGCACTCCTCTCGCGAGGGCGCGTCCGTCGCTTTCATCATCGGGTGGAGGAACATGCGTTGCCAGTGCACGTAGACTCCGCGCCGCCATTGGCGAGCGTCGTTGTGTTGCTTGTAAGTGCGCGTGGGGAAGTTTAGGTGTTTGTAGTAGTCGACTGGCTGGTAGGGTTTAACGCTGTCTCCGCCCAGGCGGGCAGGTTCCATATCAGGGCGATAGAGGACGAGCAGGCCGCTCACGGCGAGCGCGTTGTCACGGAGGATTTCGGCGGGAAGTCGGTAGCGGGACTGGCGCGCGGTGAGCTGATTGTAAGGGTCCAGTGCAAGCAGCTCCTCCGTGGAAACGGAGGACTGCCGGTAGGCGCGGCTGGTGACGATCAAGCGAATAAGTTTCTTAACGTCCCAGTCACTTTCGATGAACGAGATGGCGAGGTTGTCGAGGAGGCGGGCGTTCGCTGGGGGGACTCCCTGGCCGCCGAAATCCTCTAGCGACCGGGAGATGCCCGTGCCAAAATAAAGATACCAGAAGCGGTTGGCAAAGACCCGCGCGGTGAGACCGCCGACGCCGTCCTCGGCATTAGTGAGCCAGTTGGCCAGGTCGAGGCGTGTGGGGATGTCTCCTTCGTGGGAAATCGTTCCCATGAATTCAGGAATGGCTGGTTTCACCACTTCGCCGCTGTCGTCCTGCCAGTTGCCCCGGGGGAGAACTCGCATTTCCCGAGGTGGCTTGGCTTCAGTGATCATGGTGAAGCGGCCTTCCTTTTGGATCATCTGGCGCTCCAGTTCGAGATCATCCCACTTCTTCCGGGTATCTGTGGGAATCAGCCCGGCAATTTGCTTTTCGATCTCCTCAATTTTTTTGGCGACTTCATTCTTGGCCTTCTGGTCTTTGCCTACTTTCAACTTGGCGGTCAACGTGGCTTTTCCCGCGTCGAATTTTCGGAGTTGCTTGATCTGATCCGGCTTGAGCAGGGACCCCAGCTCAACCTTGATTTCATCCAGGCGAGCTTCGTTGACATCGGAATGAAAGAGCATCTCAGGCGGGCGATTGGTCGGCAGGGTGTTGCCGTTGTAGCCGGTGTCGTGAACGTCGGCAAAGAAGGCCGCTAGCGTGTAGTGATCTTTGAGAGTATACGGATCGTACTTGTGATCGTGACACTGAGCGCAGCCGACTGTGGCACCCATCCAGACAGCGGACAGATTACGGACCCGGTCGGCGGCGTAGATGGCGTTGTATTCCTTGGCCTGGATGCCACCTTCGTGGGAAGTCTGCAGCAGGCGGTTGTATCCAGAGGCGACTTTCTGCCATTTGCCGCCGTTATCGATCAGGTCGCCGGCGAGCTGCTCCCGGGTGAATTGGTCGAAAGGCACATTTTGGTTAAAGGCGCGAATCACATAGTCGCGATAGGGGGAGATGTTGTGATCTTGGTCTCCGTGGTAGCCCACTGTGTCAGCGAATCGGACGAGGTCGAGCCAGTAGATGGCGAGGCGTTCCCCAAAGTGGGGCGAGTTGAGCAACTCATCGACCAGTTCGGCCCAAGCTGACTCGGGATCTTCGGCCTGGACAAATTTTTCTACCCGTTCGGGGGTGGGGGGTAGTCCGGTAAGATCGAAATGGAGTCGCCGGATCAGGGTGACGGGATCGGTGTCGGGAGCTGGTTGCAGCTTTTTTCTTTCCAGTTTGGCGAGGACGAAGTGATCGATGAAGTTGGCGGGCCAGTCGGTATTCTGCACCTCGGGGAGGGGATTTTTTTTCGGTGGGACGTAGGCCCAGGGTTCCTCGTAGGTGGCGCCTTCCTCGATCCAGCGTTTGAGCAGTGCAATTTCTTTGGGTTTAAGATGCTTGTGGGAATCTTCCGGTGGCATCAGGGCGTCCGCATCTTCGTTGATGATGCGGGTGTAGAATTCACTCTCCTCGGGTTTGCCAGGAACAATGGCGGCGTAGCCGCCGAGATCGGCCAAGGCGCCTTTCTCTGTATCGAGCCGTAGATCCGCTTTGCGCTCGTGGGCATCGGGACCGTGACAGAAGAAGCACTTGTCCGAAAGAATGGGGCGGACATGCTGGTTAAAGTCCAGTTTTTCATCTTCGCTGGCGGCCATCAATGGCAGACCGAGAAGAATGGGAATACAGAATTTCATAGACCACTGCACACGATGGCTTGGATTTTGTTGAAGTGCATGTGGAATCGACTCGGATTGACGTGAGATGGCAACTGTTTTCCTGTTTCGAACTCTGATTACCGTCTGATGAAAAGGAGTTTGCTTATATTTCTTGGAGGAGCCTTGTTCGGCGCAGAGTTGGCGATTTCGGGCATGACAGATCCTCTCAAGGTCACGGCTTTTCTCGACATCTTCTGACTCTGGGATCCGACGCTCGCCTTTGTCATGGGCGGAGCCTTGATGGTGACTACTCCATGTTGCCGGTTGTTGCAGTCGCCTCGTTCGCTTCCGCGAGACAGTGGTAATCCCGTATCGAAACCCCTGATTATCGGGGCGGTTCTCTTCGGGATTGGATGGGGACTGGGCGGTCTCTGTCCGGGACCCGCGATTGCTAGTCTGGACGCACTACGGACGGAAGCACTGGCATTTGTTCCGTCAATGGCGGTGGGAATGATCCTCATGCAGCGACTTTATAAATTGGATGCTTGAGTTACGGCTTCTCGTCTTTGTCTAACTGGGCGCGCAGCTTGGCAACTTCCTCTTCAATCTTGGAAAGGATTTCTATTGTTTTTTTGTTAGGATCATCCGGATCGGGTAGAACCGAGAGTTCTTGCATGGTCGAGACGATGATCCCGATGAAGAGGTTAAGGATAGTAAAGGTTGCCAGAATGATGAAGGGAACGAAGAAAGCCCAGGCGTAGGGATGGGACTCCATGACCGGGCGAACGATGCCCATCGACCAACTTTCCAGGGTCATGATCTGGAAAAGTGAATAGAGGCTTTTCCCAATGCTGCCGAACCAGTCCGGATGGGTTTCTCCAAAGAAGCCCACCGCCATCACGGCTGCGGCGTAGAAGAAAATCGCCATCACAGCAACGACACTGCCCAAACCGGGGATCGCATGGATGAAAGCGGCCACAACCCGCTTCAGGCTTGGAACGACGGTAAGAACCCGCAGGACTCGCAAGACGCGAAGGGTCCGCAGAACGGAAAGTGCTCCGGCGTTGGGAACGAGGGCTACGGCGACTACCACGAAATCAAAAACATTCCATCCGCTGCGGAAGAATGAGAAGCGATAGGTGATGATCTTGATCAATAACTCGACAATGAAGATGCCAAGGCAGATGTGATCCAGATTGATGAGGAAAGGATCCCAACTCTCGACCAGGGTCGGGTCGATGTTGAGACCGAGAGCGACCGCATTGACGAGAATGGTCACCAGGATGACACGCTGGACATTCTTGGATTCGACGAAGGTTGCCAGCCTGAGCCGCCAGGGTGTTACGGTGTCTTGGTCGCCTAGCAGATGGAGGTCGTTTTGGGACATCGTGCAGGTCTCAACAGCGCTAGCGGATCGAACTAACCCTGTGACATTAGAATGGTTTACTTCTTGAGCCCTGTTTGGAGCACAAACCACTGAACGGGAAGGTCCTTGAGCGGCTCGCGCATCTTATCGAGTTCGGCGGCGGAACCGTGGACTTCGAGTCGAAGCAGGTCGGAAATGCCGAGAGCGGCTTCGAGCATGGAACCCACGTTGTTCAGGTGAGCGAGCGCGCCATCAGCACCGGCGTAGGCTTCGCGGCAAAACACGGTGTCTTCGCAGATCGTGAAATCGTAGAAAAGAACCGCTTCTTCGTTGGCGGTTTGATCAACAAAAGCCTGTAGGCTGCCGATGAATTCGTCCCACTTGCCTTCGTGTGGCCTGAAGTAGGGGTGGATACTGACGGTGGTTTCGGGATTCATGCGAAGCCAATCTGGGCGGCGGCGGATCGCCAATCAAGACATTAATTCCGTAGCTGTGTCCTTCTTGATCTTGATGGCGCAGGGCTTGTAGCTGGGCGGTCTCAAACAGGGGTCTAGGCCTGCCAGGTTGAATAGGTCGGCCTGTGCAAAAGCGATGTAGCGACTAGGGGGATGTTTTGGTTTAATGGTTTGATCGCAATCTGTAGGATTTGCGAATCTCTAAAGGTTAGGTTCAGGCTGAAACTTTGTAGTCTTCAACTGTGGCCTCTTCAAAGAGGTCTTCGCGAAAGATGTCTGAAAGAAGAGGGCCGGCCTTGGTATTCACTCCTTCGAGGAGGCCGGCATTTCTCATGTGAGAGAGAAGCCAGTTGCCCTTGTCGTTGGTGGGGCGATTGACCTCCGGATGCGAAAAGATAAGTAAGCGCTTGTTGGAGCCGGCTCCGTCGGCTTCGGACTCGCTGGCCGAGAGGCTGGATTCGATCAGCTTGGAATTGAGTCCGAGGTAATGAGGTTGTGACAGGATATCGACGGCGGCTGCGCGACCTTCGTGAGTTTCGAGGCGTCGTGCGGCTTCGGCTGTTGCCCGAATCAGCTCAATATGTTGGTCATGCTTTGCGTCTTCAAAAGATCCTGCCGCCAGGAGCGCTTTTTCCGGATGCATCAGTGAGAGATCAGAATGCTGCGCCAAGATGACTCCATTTCCTTTTTCAGCCGCAAGGGTGTTGAAGGGTTCACCAACGCAGAAGCCGTCGATATCACCGGCGGCCAGACAGGATGGCATGAGTGAAGGCGGGAGTACCACGATCTGGATATCGCGGCCCGGGATGATCCCGGCAGGACGCATCCATTGCAGAAGATGGAAGTGGTGGGTGCTGAATTGGTGAGGCACGCCGAATGTGAGCGGGCGTTCGCGACGTGAATTACGAGTTTCCACGGCGAGGGTGTCAGGATCCGTCACCCCAGATTCGTAGAGTTCGCGGGAAACACTGATAGCATCAGCGTTGGAATTGAGTAAATAACCGGTGAGGCAGGGTTGGGGGAGAACACCAAGTCCCCAGTTTAAAGCAAATGCAAGACCGACGGGGGCGTGAGCGGCGTCGAGTTCACCGTAGGCCATCTTGTCACGGATGGTGGCCCAACCGGGCTCACGCATCAGTGCGATTTCGAGGCCATACTCGCGGTAGAGTCCGGTTTCGTGGGCGAGAATGATTGGCGCGCAATCGATCAGGGGCACAAATCCGATTCTGAGGGTCTTGTCTGATCTGTTTCCATTGCGACTCACGAGAGTTTTCGGGAGCCCGATCCGTGCCATTCTTTTGGGATTGGCCTCAAAGTTGCTTTCAATGATTTCATCAAAACAATCAAAAGCTCTCATAGTAAAAAAGGGTCCCAGTGGAATGGAATTATTGGATAGCAGACAACTTCGTGCCTTTCAGGAGCTTGCCCGCCAGGGGAGTTTCACGGCGGCTGCCCGGAACTTGAACCTGACCCAGTCGGCGGTCAGTCACTCAATCAAGGCACTGGAAAGAACTTTGGAGACAGCATTGTTTGAGCGCCTCGGAAAAACCGTGCGCTTGACCCGCGCCGGTGAAACTTTGTTACCCCACGCGGATCGTATCTTATCGCGGATGGTCCGGGCACAGGATGAATTGCAAGTGCTTGACCGCCCGGGACATGGGCGATTGAGAATCGGCGCGACGGTGACGATCAGCCAGTTCGTATTGCCTTCAGTGCTCCGCGAACTTCGCGAAAGTTATCCTGAATTCGACATTTCGGTGACCACGGATGACTCGCGTGGACTGATGGGATTGCTTGAGACCGGCGAGATCGACGTAGCGGTTGCAATGGAAACTTCATTTTCTGGAAAACTTCGCCGAGAGCGCCTCTTTGAGGACCAGATCCAGATGGCATTATCACCTTTGCACCCACTGGCCGGGAAAAAGGATATCTCGATGGATGATGTGACCCGCGAGAGTTTTATCTTTTACAACCAGGCCAGGGAAACTTTCCGACTCCTCGAGCAGCAGTCCCTTCAGCGCGGAATGCGGCTCAAGACAGCACTCCAGGTGGGAAGTATGGCGGCCATCAAGGAGATGGCAAAGATCGGCATGGGTATTGGTCTGCTGTCGCCCTGGGTGGCTGAGCAGGAAATCGCGAGTGGCTCACTGGTCTTTCGACCACTGCCATGGGATAATTTGACCCGTGAGTGGGCAGTTCACAGCGACCCGCGTCATGAATCGCAGACGATCGAAGACGTCTTCACCGGCATTTGCCGGAACGTGGTCGACACGCTTTTGATGCGGACTGAACGGCTGTTGCCAGTAGCAGATTGATCGGCTGTTACCGCGACAAAAGCGTGGCGTGGAACTGATTAAAAAAGGTTGGATGAAGCCATCTGAAGCGTCCCGGAAGAGTTCCAGTTTAATGGTGGTGGTGACAGGGTGGATTGATGCTTCAGGCTTCTCCTCTCAATCTCTGCCGGAACCAAGTGGATTCAATTAGGATAGGAATAGGCTACTCGTTTGCGTGCTGTCCGTGGAGGTGTTCCATCTGTCGCGCGGCCTTGAGAGCTTCAACGGTGTCGACAGCAGCCCCCGGGTCACCTTCGGATTCCATCCAGGCATCGAGAGCGGCGCTGAGAGAGGCTTTCACTTCCCCGTAACTACCGTCTTTGGCGAGGTTCTCCATTTCATAGGGATCCTTGGCGGTATGATAGAGCTGTTGCCTGGGGCGAAGCATGTAGCGCTTGATGTTCTGGTAGCTGTTCGGCTTTTTCATCGGGTCGTCGCCCATCCAGGTGGCCCAGTAGGGATTGTTCAGTTTGCCTCCGCCCATGAGGTGTTTCTCGATGTAGAGTTCATTGGGGAGCAGGTTTCGGATGTAGCGGAAACGACCATCGGTGACGGAACGAATCGGATATCGCGGACCTTCGGGAAGATTGTTGTGCAGGCCGTAAGCGAAATCGCGATGCTCGTTTGTATTTCCATGGAGGACATCGGCAAAGCTGGAGCCGTCGATATGGGATTCTATTTCGCCGCCAGCCAGGGCAATTAAGGTGGGAGCGACATCGGCATACTGAACGAGAGCGTCAGTTCGCTTTCCAGTGGGGACGTTTCCGGGCCACTCTGCGATCAGAGCAGTATGGAGGCCGGTGTTCCAGTTGGTCCACTTGGAGCCGGGAAACTGCGAGCCTTGCTCTGAGGTGAAGAGTATCAGGGTATTGTCCTTTTTACCGGTGGCTTCGAGAGCTTCGAGGATCTCACCCACCTGGTCATCCATGTAGGTGATTTCAGCGAGGTAATTGGAAAAGTGATCCCGGGTGACCGGGGTGTCGGCGAGGTTCGGGGGAAGTTTTAGGCTCTTCGGCGGGTATTGCGAGGTATCGCCCATGACCCACGGGACATGAGGCTCGACCAGCGCAACAACGAGACAGAAAGGATCGTCACCGCTCATGTATTCCTTAATTGGTCCATTGTCGTGAGCCTCAGTGGGGTTGCGCACACAGCTGGGATCATATCCTTCGACCTTGTCGAAAGGGAAAGCGCTGGCCGGCTTGACATGGACCTTTCCGGCCAGCCCGACCTTATAGCCGAGCGGGCGCAGGTAATGGGGTAGGCTTCGGGTTTCAGGACGGCTGGAAGAATGGTTCCAGGCGCTTCCATTGCTGAGCGGATACTGGCCGGTGTAGAGCTCGGCCCGGCAGGGCTGACACATCGCCTCGGCAAGGTAGGCCTGATTAAATGTCAGGCCACGGCTGGCCATGGCATCAAGGTGCGGCGTCTTGGCGTTTTCACCTCCGTATAGCGGGAGGTCATTGTAGGTGCAGTCATCGCCAATGATGATGAGAAAGTTTGGCTTCTCGGCAGCGAGACCAAATTGGACAATGAAGAGAAGGGCCAGGGCAGCGAGGGTTTTCTTCATGATGGTAGAGGCAGGTTAGTTGAACACAGGCGGCCTGTATTGTCCAAACTGGTCCGCTTTTGTATCGATTCGCCGGAGCGGACTAAAGCAAACAGAAAGCCGTCTTCGCGGTGATGCCGGGAAGGAGCTTGGGCAGGATCTCGTCGAGATGTTCAAGAGAGCCGGTCGTTTCGATGAAAATCTCAGTTTCGCCGGTGGCGGGAAGTTCACCGGGAAGGAGGTTTTTTACCCGCTTGGCGACGGCGACACCTGTATCGATTAGCGAGACCTCAGCAGGAAGTTGAGACTTAATTACCGGGCTTAGAAAGGGATAGTGGGTGCAGCCGAGGACGAGCACATCGGCGTCGGCGTCGAGTAGTGGCGTGATGGATTCGCTAATGGCTTTCTCAGCTTCCGGACCGTTGAGAGTACCGGCTTCAACCAACTCGACGAAACGCGGACAGGGCCGGGTGATGACCTTGACTCCGCGAGCGTGATTGTTGACGAGCTGATGAAATTTTTCTCCGGCGATGGAGGCTTCAGTGGCGAGGACGCCCACGACCCCGCTCTTCGTGGTTTCTGCCGCAGGCTTCACCCCGGGCTCCATGCCAACGATTGGCAGGAGGTAGGCGTTGCGAAGGGGGCCGACGGAATGAATCGTGGCCGAGTTGCAGGCGATCATAATGAGAGTGGCGCCCCCTTCGATGAGGTGATCGGTGATTTCGAAGACACGGTTGTTGATCATCTCAGGCGCCTTGTTCCCGTAAGGGCACCAGGCAGAGTCGCCCACGTAGTGGATTGGCACTCCGGGGAGAAGCCGGTGAACCTCCCGCAGCACAGAAAGTCCTCCGACCCCGGAATCGAGGATCCCGATTTTCACTGGCGGTTTTGTTGGGGCATCAGTCACCTGGTTTAACCGGCCTTGTTTTTGGCTCCTTTGTTTCCTTTCCCCTTGCCATTGGTGGGCGCGGGTTTGGGCATACCGGGCCACTTGTAGGGGACGGGCTTGGCAGCAGGCTGGGTGAGGTCGGCTTCGGAGGGGAGGGCGACGTGAACCATCTCCCTCTTCTCGTCGAGATTCTCGTTGAGTTGAGTTTCGGTGATGACGTCGGACTCAACTCCATTCTCGGGCACTTCAATGCCGGCCACCCAGGTGATGGCATTGAGAACCACCTTGCGGAAATCATCGATGGCCCAGTTGCGATGCCAGTGGCCACCGGTGAAGCCGATGCCACGTCCGCCATCGGGGCGTTCAACTGCCCACATCATGGTCTGCTTGGTGCCGAGCAATTGTTCTGCATCCTTGTTCCAGTGAACGTAGCGATTGATGTTTTCCCGTGTGGGAATGCCGGTCAGAATATCAGCCGCAGTTTTCGGCGAAGCGAAGCGCATGTTGTAATACCATTCGTCGTTAGCACTGAATCCGGGGACGCCGCGACTGATGGGGTGGTTAGCATCGAGTTCCACTTCAGCTGTCCAGTGAGGGTTGGCGGAAAATTTTGCTTCGTAGTGTCCCCCAATCCATTTCTTGAAATACTCTCCCCGTTCGCCGGCGGGGACTTCGACGCCATAATGCATGCACATGAGCCCAACGCCGCTGTCGATGAGTTTGTCCATCTTCGCTTCGTGTTCCTTGACGGGGTGCCGATCGTTGCCGTCGGAGTAAATGATGACGGCCTTGGCATCGTCGAAGATGGATTCGTCTTCCGGCCAGCCGTAGTGGTTGACAGCGATTTCGACGGGTAGTCCGCTTTGCTCTTCGAGTGCCCTAGCCAGAAGAATCACTCCGGCTCGAAACTCATGCTGACCGGAAGGGTGGCTCGGTGTTCCGGAGATGAAAACGATCTTAGAGGGTTCAACGGTCTCTACAGTCTCGGTGGTCGACTGGCTGCAGGAAGGTGAGAAAATAGCGAAGGCGGCGAAAGCCAGTGCTGCGCCGGCAGCGGTAAAAGCAGGGTTCAGCCTGGACTGTAATAGGCATTTGAGGGTTTTCATACAGCTTACTATGAGGTGAAGTTTTGAAATGGGCGAGTTTTTCTATGGCCGGAGATGACAGCCGTAACCGAGGGTTTGGATCTGTCAAAATCGTCACGGAGACGGCATCGAGGCGACTGGCGTATCCTGTTGCGGCGTGGAATGGAGTAAGTTAAAACATATTACTCAAATTGGATCTGCCGACTTTCAAATCTCATCTCTATTTGATCGATGCGATCGGGCCTTTTTTTCCGGGTCACGACAGATTCCGTATCAACTGGTCAAAGCTTCCCTGGATGCGCTTTCAGAAGATGGGAGAGGCCGAGTTGCGGGAAACTTTCAGGCAGATCCAGATCGACATGCGCCGCTTCTGCCGATCGGTCGCGGCCATCGGTTACAACGGCGTGACCCTGGATGATGTGCCCCACTTGGCGGACCACGAATTCTACGAGGAGTCTGTCAGAGAAAGAATCGCGATCTATCGTGAGGAGTTTCGAAGGCTGCTTGACATCATTCGCGAGGAAGGAATGCACATCTATCTGACGATGGACATCCTGACCTTTACTCCTGCGCTTGAGGAAAAGCTCGGGACGAGTGAGAAGAAGCAGCGGGACTTTTTGAAGTCGCTGCTGGATCAGTTTTTTATCGATTTTCCCGGAGTGGCAGGAGTGGTATTCCGCATCGGTGAAAGTGACGGACTCGATATTAAAGAGGAGTTCCGGAGCCAGTTGGTGTTGAAAAGTCCTGCCATGGTGAATCGGTGCCTCAAGGCAGTGCTCCCGATCTTTGAGCATCATGGCCGTCGCTGTATCTTCCGGACCTGGACAGTAGGGGCACATGAAGTCGGGGACTTGATCTGGCATCACGCCACTCTCGAGAAGACTGTCGCCGGCATCACGAGCCCGGCCCTAGTCTTGTCGATGAAATACGGCGAATCAGATTTTTTCCGATACCTGTCTTTGAACCGAAATTTTTTCGTCACTGATCTGCCGAAGATTGTCGAACTGCAGACGCGGCGGGAATACGAAGGTTGCGGTGAATACCCGAGCTTCATCGGGCGCGACTATGAGCAACTGGCAATTGAATTGCGCGAAGCCACCAATGTGGTCGGTATCTCCGTGTGGTGTCAGACCGGTGGTTGGACGCCGTTCCGTCGCTTGGCTTTTCTCGAAGAGGAGGGGATCTGGACGGAAATCAATACCTTCGTCACCCTGCGCTTGTTCAAACATGGTGAACTGGTGGAGGAAGCCATTTCGAGAATTCCCAATGTCCAGAATCACGCCCAGCTTGCAGAGCTGCTCCGTCTCTCCGAGGAAGTGGTAATCGATCTGCTCTATTTCCCCGAGTTTGCGAGAAGGCGCCTCTACTTTCGACGCGTCAGGATTCCTCCGTTGCTGGGTGTCTACTGGCATCACATCTTCGTGGCGCATTCACTCAAAAAAATGCTGAAGCACTTCGTCGGCGACGGAGAGTCCTGTATTCGCTCCGGTCACGCGGCGATGGTGAAGATCAAGCGGATGCGAGGGCTGGCGCTCGAATGCCATCTCCCGGAAGAGGATATCGAGTACATGGAATACACTTTCGGAATCATTGCCTTGGCGAGGGAGTATTTTTTCCGTCCTTTTGATGAAGATGTTAAGAAGCGGCTCGAGAAGGCGAAGAAGAAATACAAGAAGCGCTATCCCAAGGGGACCCGTTTTCGATACACCGTGAAGCTCGACTTTACGCCCTTCAAACTGAACCGACGATGGATGAGTCTCTTCTTCAACTATCTCGTCCGTCATCAGCCCAGCTACCGTCTTGTCGACAAGGTCGTCGGCCTGCGGTTGCTTTCTTATGCTTATTTTGCGGTGAAGCGATCCCGACCGAAAATGGTTCCCAAGATTGCGCGGAAGAGTGCCATGGGACTCGACGCTATCTTTAAATAGGTCAGCACGTTGGACTCGGAAAACAAAAGGGCCCTCCAGTTTCCTGAAGAGCCCTTCAGTTAAACTTCTCAGTTCAACCTGTGTTGGGGGAATTCGAATCAGTAGTCCAATGCCACCGAAGCAATGCCTTCGGGGATGAGATAATCCTGCGCCATGGTAAGGACATCGAACATGGATTCCTGCCACTGGGTGACCTGCACTTCCGCGAAACGGGGGAGTTCCGATGGGTTGTTAAGAGCTTCAGCAAAATCGACATCGGTGTTGTCAATGGCTGTTTTCAAGTCATCTGAAAATATGGGGAGATTAATCTGGGAGGCACCCAGATAGCGAACGGCTTTCTCAGCCGGGCTGCCCTTCCATTTGATCTCGGTCCGTTCGTCACCGGGGAGGTGAGCGACGATGTAGTTGGCCTGGTCGGCAAAAATCTCCGTAATGTCCGTGATCTCTTCGTTGCAGCGTTCGCTTTGATTGTTGGGGATCACCAGGGTCATCTCGGCATCGAGTTCAGCGAGAAGAGCTTCAAGTTCTTCCTGGTCGCAGAATTCGCCCCAGTTTCGGGCGGCACCGGTGTGAACATCGACGATGACAGCTTCGTGACGATCGACAGCTGAAATGAGCTGGGAAACGTCGAACTGATCCTCCAAGTCCCAGAATTCGCCGTCAAAGGTTTCCGTCATGTCCATCTCATTCGAGGTGACAAGCAGGTGACGCAGGTCAAGTTCCTTGAGGTGACGGGAAATAGCACGTGCCAGGGCAGATTTGCCGGAGCGCTCAAGGTCATTCACAATGACGATTAGTTTTTTCATGGCAGATCAAATTAGATGATACGAGTATAGATATTAGAAATTAGGTGGCAAGGGAAAACTTAAGAACTTTTAAATTTCTAGAACCTTTTATAAAGGCCCGATCTTATGGGGAGGATGATGTGTGATGGAGGTTGAGTGGCCGGAAACCCATGTCACGACACGAGCCACCACCCTTAGTAGACGGTTGACAGGCTAAAAACGTTCAGAAAATTTTGCGGATTCGGTTCGGAATTCTCCGCAAGTTGTTAAATTCGAGGATTTTTTTAGTGGGCCGCGGTGCGCAGGGCCCTGATACTCAGGTGAAGTGGGCTAATGTATCAGTTTCGGCAGGGGCTTTTCCTTTGACGGGGGGCTATTCCTCCCTAGGGTAGGCGCGGTCTCTGCCGAAAGTTGGGGCCAGCCGTCTGGGTAGAGATCGCCCGGGCGACTAAAACGAAACACGCTTGAATTACCAAAATGGCAACCTACGGAATTAACGGATTTGGACGGATTGGCCGCAACGTTCTGCGCGCCATGTCCGAGGAACAGCTCAGTAAAGTCGTTGCGATCAACGACCTGACTGACAACAAGACGCTCGCACACCTGCTTAAGTATGACTCCACTGCTGGTCGCTTCGACGGCACCGTCGAGTACGACGACGAGTCTATCACGGTTAACGGTCACCGCATTCTCGCTGCTGCTGAGCGCGATCCTGCTGCACTCGCCTGGGGCGATAAAGGCGTGGACGTGGTTCTCGAATCCACCGGTTTCTTCGTGGACCGCGCCGGAGCCGGCAAGCACATCGAAGCTGGCGCTAAGAAGGTGATTATCTCCGCCCCTGCTAAGGAACCTGATCTTACTTTCTGCATCGGCATCAACGACAACCTCTACAATCCTGCCGAGCACCACATTATTTCCAACGCTTCCTGCACCACCAACTGCCTGGCGCCGATGGTGAAGGTCCTCAACGATACTTTCGGTGTTGAGAAGGGTTTCATGAGCACGATCCACTCTTACACGGGTGACCAGCGCGTGCTCGACGCTCCTCACAGTGACCTCCGCCGCGCTCGCACTGCTGCTGAGAACATCATTCCGAGCAGCACGGGTGCCGCCAAAGCGATCGGCCTCGTGATCCCCGAGCTGAACGGTAAGCTTCAGGGCGGCGCTTTCCGCGTTCCCACGCCGACTGGTTCTGTGACTGACTTCAGCGCGATTCTCAAGAAGGAGGCGACTGTTGAAGAAATCAACGCTGCTTACAAAGAAGCTGCTGAAGGTCCTCTTAAGGGAGTTTTCTACTACAGTGAAGATCCGCTCGTCCTCAAGGACATCGTGGGCGATCCTCACTCCTGTATCCTCGACGCCGACACGACAATGGCTCAGGGTAATTTCGTCAAGGTTGTCGGCTGGTACGACAACGAGTGGGGTTACTCCAACCGTGCGGTTGACGCCATGGAACTCATTGGCGGCAGCCTCTAAGGTTGTCTCCCGCAACGAACCTTTTGAAAGAAGCGCCCCCGACTGCACAGTTGGCGGGCGCTTTTTTTCGGTAGGGCTCAGGAAATGATTTGGGCCTTTGAAAATGAAAAAGATTAAGAAAAAGAAAAAGACTTTCAGATGAAACTCTCTATCAGCGACATCGATCCTGCCGGTAAGCGCGTTCTTATGCGCGTGGACTTCAACGTGCCTCTCGATGACGAAGGCAACATCACTGACGACACCCGCATCAAGGCGGCCATCCCGTCCATAGAACATCTCACCAATGCCGGTGGTCGTGTCATTCTCATGTCTCACCTCGGTCGTCCCAAAGGTGAAAAGAATCCGGCGTTCTCTCTCAAGCCAGCTGCCGATCGCCTCGGCGAACTGATCTCTGCGAACGTGAAGTTCGTTGATGATTGCGTTGGCGCCGACGCCGAGGCCGCTGTTGCTGATCTCCTCGACGGTGAAGTCCTTCTTCTCGAAAATGTGCGTTTCTACGCCGGTGAAACTGATAACGACACCGAGTTCTCCAAGCAGCTCGCTGCTCACGGCGACATCTACGTGAACGATGCC
>PKCI01000124.1 GCA_002862135.1 Verrucomicrobiota bacterium
ATCGTGGTGAACGGTGCCGTCACCGGTGATGGCGGCTTTTTATTCCAGGGCGGGAATCAAGTCCACTGGAATCCCAACGCTACCGCTGGCTTCACTGGCCAGTTCCGGGTCCAGAATGGCACCTTTCAACAGGGAGGTATATTGATAACGAGCACGGGTGTTCTCGGTGACCGCACCGCCACTGGGACCGCCAGCGTTTTAGACATCAACGGCGGCATTGTCGAAGTCCGCATGGACAACCCCACCCTTCAAGTCAACGATGGCAGCAATGCTAACGCCTACTTCAGAGCCAATGCCACCTTCGCTCTCGACAACGCCGGCGGGCTGAGCAATACCACCTTCAACCAAACGCTCAACCTCGGCGAAGTGCTCTACGAAGAGAACCGGGATTTCATCGTCGAAACCCGCAATGGTTTCGGTCTGACCGTTGTTGATTCCTACTCCGTCAACGGTGGCAACAACAGCCAAGACGTTTTCAACCGAATTGAGGGTGGCGGACTCCTCACCATCACCGGTGATTTTTCCGGTAATAACGACAGTGGCAACCGCACCTATCGTTTCGAAGACAATGGCGACACCCTCATCACCGGTGGCTTCATGGTAGGTGCTAACGGCAATAAAACCCTCCACAAAGACGGTGTTGGTACTCTCACCATCGCCGGCACGAACACCAGCTTCGAGGACGTCGTTGATATTGTGCGAGGCACCATTGCCATCACCGACTTTGACTCTCTCGGGAACGGATCCACCGACACCATAAGAATGTCCGATGAAGATGTCGGGCTTGGATCCACTGGACCTTCCACCCTCCAGATCGGCGGCGCTGGCACTGGCACTCCGACAGCGTCTGGCCTCATTACTTCCCGAAACATCGACATCGTTGCTAACTCTAACAACGATGCTGCCATTATCCGCGCGATGCACACCACCAGCGATGCGATCGACTTCAACGGCAACATCGTTTCGTCAAACAGCAACACCAACACTTTCCTTGTCCTCGACGGAACCAACACCGCTGACAACACCATAAGCGGAGTCATTTCAGACAACGCTACCGGAACCAACAATACCTCTGTTCGCAAAGGCGGATCCGGCACCTGGGTGCTCGATGGAGTCAACACCTACACCGGAGAAACCCGGATCGACCAGGGAACTCTCAAGATTAAGGCCAACGCGGCAACCTCGACCATCATCGCCGACGCCTCCGAAATTCGTTTCGAGTTGATTGAGGACAATCAGACCGGGCCTGACAACACCTTTAACGATTTCGCCAACAGTCGAGGCGGCGGAAATTTTGAGTTTGTGGGTAACGCTGACGAAGCCAATGTCGAGACACTTGGAGCACTCAACTCAAGGGACGGTGCCAATACCGTTCGACTCACGGCTGGCGGAGGCACGGGCACCGCAAGCCTTGTTTTTGACACCCTCAGCACAATTCAAGACGACTCTACCCTCAACTTTGATCTTTCCGGTGGCAATGGTGGCAACATCACCTTCACCAATTACACCACTCAGAACTCCAATATCGACGACGCAAAAGTCTATGTGAATGGCTCCGACTTTGCTCTCATCAATTTCGATGGCGTAGGATCCGGGGTTCGTGCTCCTGTTTACGGCACTGATGCTAGCTTCTCCAACGCGACCGACGAAGCGCCCTTCATCGCCGGTGACAACATCAATCTCACCGCCGATGTCACCACGACAGCACCTCGAGCCATTGAATCTCTTCGTATCGACGGCTCTACCGCCAATACCCTCGACATCTCGGCCGGTGATCTCACCATCGGGACAGGTGGAGCGCAAAATGAAGATGCCGGTATTATCCTGACCGGCGGTAGCGCCACCATCACCGGCAGCACCATTACCACCGGCGGCACCGCTCTTGGCAACGGAGGTATCGTCATTCGAGTGGATGGCGCCTCAAATACACTGACCGTCAACTCCGCCATTCAGCACAGCGCGCAAGACGGCGACTTTATCCTGAACGGGGAAGGAACACTGGAAATAGGAGGGTTGCTCAGTCTGGACGGCACTGGCGACGAGATTTCTCTTCTCGGAAGCAGCACCCTTGTCCTCGGCACTGGCGGAAACATCCAAAATGGCCGTAACCTGAAAATCGGCCATGACGCCACCCTCGATCTCAACGGTAGATCAGAATCCTTCCGCGACTTCCGCGGCGGCGGCACCATCCTCAACACCAGCAGCGACGATATCACCCTGGGAATCTCACGACAGGGAACTTTCACCGGTATTATTAATGAAACTGACAGCGGCAAAATCAGCCTCAGTTACACAGGGAATCAAGACCGCACCATGGAGGGTCTCAACACCTACACCGGCACAACGACCATCGAAGGCAACGGGCGCCTTATCATTTCTAATCTTGCCAACGGCGGCAGCGCTTCAGGCATAGGTGCCAGCAGCTCCGACGCCTCCAACCTCGTCATCACCGGTCAGGATACGGCCCCCGACTCCAATGGCTATCTCGACCTCAGCACACTGCGCTACGACGGCTGGGATTCGGCCACCACCGATCGCCTCTTTACCTTCGGCTCGACCGCAACAGGTGCTGGCGCGGCCATCTCAAACACCGGCCCAAACAACGCCAGCCTCGCGTATACCAACACCGGAGCTCTCGGTTTCGGAGCCGGCACCGACAACGTGAACCAGACTCTCTTTCTCACGGGTAGTAACCTAGGTGACAGTGTTTTCCTGCCCCAGATTACTGACAATCCCTCTGGCACCGGCGTGACCAGCGTTCTAGTCGCTCCCGTCAGCAACTCAGCCAGTGTGGCATGGATCGTGGGCGGCACCAACAATACCTACACAGGCACTACCACCATCGGCGACACCGTCTCAGACAACAACGATTTTGCCCGATACGCAGCCGTTGACGGAGAAGGACTGCCTACGACAAGTGACCTCGTGATCCAGGACGGCCACTTCGCTTCCAACGGGACCTTTGAGCGCACGCTTGTTCCGTTTGCCAATCTGACCGGGGATGGCAAGGTCGCCTTCAATGGGGCCAACGGAAACACTGGTTTTTCAGCAGCCGACGGTGACCTTACGATCGCTTTTGGTGGCATCGGTAGTGAACAATCCCTTACATGGGGAACTGACTTTAACCCGGGTGGCAATGACCTTCGTCTTGGAGATGCCCACTTGGGCACCGGTGTCATTGAAATCACCAACAACATTGATCTGGGAGCCACCACTCGCCAGATTGAGGTTTATCCCAACGCGCACAGCACGCGCGATTATGCGGTTCTCTCCGGTGATCTTTCCGGCGCAGGTGCGGGACTGACGCTCAACAATGGCGGCACCCTTCGTCTTTCCGGCGACAACACCTACACCGGAGCCACCACCATCACCAACGGTGAGCTCGCCGTCCAATCTCTGGGCAGCACGACCGGAGGTGCCTCCTCCAGCGTTGGTGCAAGCAATGTCGCCGCCGTTGCCAATAGTGGGAGAGCGGTTCGACTAAATCCCACCGCCAACAACCCCGCCACACTTATCTACGAAGGTAGCGGTGAGGTTTCCGACCGCTACGTCAACGTCAACTTGGGCACCGCAACTTCCCAATCAAACCGGGATGCCCGGATCTATGCCAATGGCTCTGGGCCACTGGTGCTCGAAAACCTAGTGCTTCAGAGCGGTTCCAGCAACCGCGCACTCCATTTACGCGGAGACAATGCGGCCGAGAACATGATCACCTCCGACCTCGCTGGCGGAGCGATCGGCGTATACTCCGATGGTTCCGCCACCTGGATCCTGACGGGGAACAATACCTTCACTGGCACGGTCCACGTCAACTCGGGACTCCTCGGGGTTGGCAGTAATACGGCTCTCGGTGCTGGCCTCGTCTCACTCAATAATGGCATCTTGTTTGCCTACGGTGCCGACCGAACACTCTCCAGCAACACCTTCGATCAAGACAACAACACCACCACCGGCTTCGTCGGCGAGCATAGCTTAACCCTCGATGGCGACCTCACGAAGCTCGGCAACAATAACTGGAGCTGGAACAACTATATCGACTCGACCAACGGTGACTCTCTTACCCTCACCGGCAACGTCACCGCAAATTCTCTCAGCGCCAACCGAACCTGGACTTTCAACGGGAACGGCAATACGAATATCGGTGGTAGTATCACCACTTCGACAACCAACAACATCTCCCTAAACAAGAATGGTAGCGGCACTCTGAATCTCGCCGGAACAGCATCCGACCTTAACGAAGGTCAGATCTCCATCGACAACGGAGTCGTGCAACTGGGTGCTTCTGAGGTGATCCCTCATGGTGCAGGCGAAGTCGTCCGGATCGATTTTCACCCGGACGCGTCTGCAAGCGAAACGGCAACGCTCGATCTAAACGGTTTCAACGAGACCATTAACTCCTTCAGGGTTATCAGCAGCGGTGCCGTCTTCATTGACAACACCGGCAGTAATAACTCCACCTTCACAATCGGTGCAGATAGCGCCGCCGCGACCTACACGAACACCAACTCCGGTACCCTCACCTTCCGGGATACCGGCAGCGGAACTCTCAGCCTCCAGAAAACCGGCACTGGCACGGCGACATTCAGTGGCGCCAGCGTCGTTTTACTCCATAGCGGTTCAACTGGCGTCGACGGAGGCGGCACCCTGAACATTGGCTCGGCCCTTGCGGCAACAACCGGGCTAACCGCGACCGGTACTAACTCAATTCTTGATATCGACGGTGTCATCACCGCCCCCTCCGGCGTCACGACGGTGAGCGTCAACGACGGCGGTAAGCTCGACATCCAGAACGGGGGTGGTGACGCATTCACCGGTGTTAGCAATCTCAGTCTGGCAAACACAGCAGGGGTAACTCTGGCGCTTGATAACAATGACAGCATCACTCTCGTTACTAACGGAGCTTCCAACGGTGCCTTCGAGGTCACCATCGATATCACCGACCTCAACATCAATTCCACGAGCACGACAACCTATAACCTCATCGATGCTACCGCCGCGGGCACCGGTGGGCTCACCAGCTCAGGGACTACCTACGCACTCGGAGACACCCCGGGGTATCTCACTTCAGCTCTTAGCCTAACTGCGAGCGACACTTTGGTAGCACTGACGGTAAGTGCGGCGGCCGGAAATGACATTTATTGGGGCAACGGCGCGGGGGACAATTCTTGGAACACGGCGGGTAATTTTACGACTGACGCTGCAGGAACCACTGCTTACACAACCGTCCCGCAGATCAATGACACTGCCATCTTTGTCAACGACACCATTACAGGCGGTGGCGCTGTTACGACAACGCTTGATGACGACTTCCGGGTCAATGCGCTGCAATTCCGTGCCAGCACCGATTCAAACAACACACCCAGCTCGGTCACCATCAACCCCGGCACCGGCACCGGCAGCTACCTCGGCATCTCTCCCAGCGCCGCAACCGACGGTATCGATCTCAATGCCGGTTCATCCAGCGTCACGATTGGAACTGCCCTACGTATTTTGGGTGATCAGCAATGGGATGTCGCCGATGCTTCCAATACCCTCACCATCTCGGGAGCCCTTCAGGGAAGTGGAAACGTCGCCATCGTCGGTGCTGGCACAACCACCCTGTCCGGGACCGCCGATAGCACTCTCTTCAATGGAGAAGGCACGTCGAACTTTACGGTGACCAATGGCACCCTGATTGATACCAATGGGGAAGCTCTTGGTGCCGGTGACAAGGCTGCCCAGATCACCATTGGTGCCGGAGGTGCCTACTACGCAACGGCCGGCTCTCCCGACAACGCGATCGAGCTTGCCGGGGGCACTCTGTCACTTGGCAATGCCAACCGCACCTACGACGGGTTGATTACCACCACAGCAAACTCGGTCCTAAACACCCGTCACTTCAATGATTCGGACACCACTGTCGATGGACGCACCATGACGTTCCGATCAGCGATCACAGGATCCAACACCCTCACTATCCAAGGCCAAAGTGACGCCAATCACGATGGTGACGTTTTCTTTCAGATTGATGGCACCGGAGCCAATGCCTCAATCAACGCCGATACGAGCGGTTTCTCCGGCGACTGGATTCTTCAAGGGGGAGAGCTGCATTACGACGAAATCGGTTGGAACGGTGCCAGTAACTTCCAGACCCAAGGTGATATCACCCTGTCCGGCGCTAATGGTGCCCGCAGTCGAGTTCGTTGGGACCGGGTCGGAGCCGAGCGCGACTTCAACATGACCACCCGAAATATCATCGTTTCCAGAGCCTCTGGAAATGCTGAGGGTGATATTTTGCTCAACGATGCAGACGAAACTCGCACCGGGGCCAGCACGACCGGCAAGGTCAAGTTAGGCGGCCTCACCCTGGGGGGCGCTGGTGGCACCGGCTTACTCTACGTCGACTATTCTGACGGCGTCTTCAGCGGGACCGACGATGCCCGAATGATGTTTGAATTCAGTGATGCCATCACTCTCGCCAACAACGGTATCATCAGCGGACAAGATAACAATGTCAGGACCGATTTTCTCGGCGGGATCAATGATGGTGGTAATGGCTACGAACTCACCATTCGGGGCTCTGGACAGAGTGATACTGGCGGGTTCGGAGGCATCACTCACCTGGCGGGCGATAGCACCGGGAACTTCAGCGGTAATGTCCGGCTCGACTCAGGCACACTCCGCGTTGGAAACGCCGGTGCCCTTGGCAGTGGTAGTATTATCTTCGATGGCGGCGCCATCAGTTCCTCGGTTGATGGCCTCACCATCGCGAACAACATTGAAGAGGCAGACACCGATCAAATTCGTTTCTACGGAGACGATGACAAATCTCTCGTGCTTTCTGACGATTTTGCTATTCCCGGCTCCCGCACCATCCGCACCAAGGGTGACCTTACCATCGAAGGTGCCAACACGTCCGCAAAGGAAACGATCACCTTCTCAGGCGCCATCACTGGCAGCGCAACAAGCAACGGCACGAAGTTAGCACTGGATGGTAACACTCAGGGTGCAGGCGTTATCAGCGGCGGTTACACACAGTCGGGCAATAACGCAGACGTCACGGTAAATGGGGGCGAATGGACATTCAATACTACCGTCTCCCGAATCGCAGACATTCTCACTATTAACTCCAGCGACGCGATTGTTAATCTTCTAGGTGATGGCACTAACCCGATTCTTACTTTCGGCAGCAGCGCTCAAATTCGCGTTCAGAATGACGCGACCCTAAACCTCCTCAGCAACAACACTGTGGATTTTGGGAACTCCCCACAATTGAGGATTGGTGCGGATAATGCAAACGGCCCGGGCACCCTGAACACCAATGGTTTTGATATTGGCGATACTACGCTGCAACTGATTCTTGGAAACCCCCAGGCAGGCAGATCTGGTATCGTTACCGGAAGCGGAACGATTTCAGCAAGGAACTTTGACCTGTATGAAGGCTCGATCGCTGCCGGGTTGGTCACCAGCGCAGGGAACGATGCCCTCGATAAATTTGGCCCTGGAACCGTCACTCTCAGTGGTGACAACACCGGCCTGACCTCAACGAACCGAACCAGAATCTTCCAGGGAGATCTGATCCTCGATTACACCAACGATACCAATCAAAAAATCAGTAACGCCAACTCATCCGAACTCGAGATGCGTGGCGGCACACTCACCCTGAACGGACATGCTTCGACTGCAGTCATCGAAGATATTGGTGTGACCGGCACCGGCAACGATCAGTTGCGCCTGAATGACGGAGATGGTTACAACGTCATTACCCTCAATAACAATGGCGCCGACATCGGGCTTCGATTTGGTCAAATCGTTCGATTCCAGTCTGACGGCACCATCCTGTTTGATCTCAGTAATGCCGGCACCTCCTCTGCCACCAACGGTATCATTACCGACGAAGGAAACAGCTCTTCAGGCGTGCTTGACAGCACCGGAAATACCGACCGTGCTTACGCAGTGGTCAAAGATACCACGGGCGAGATCGGTTTTGCCATCAATTCCGGTGGCGGTGCTAACGGTAACATTGGAGCCCTCACCTCTTCGGCGAAGGATGATATCACGACTTGGGCCACTGGTGACCACGTCACGGACTCGAGTGGGTTCACGGGTTCTTCCACCATATCCAACATCAACAGTTTGCGGTTTGACGCTGCTGCCGATTCCACTGTCAATGTCACGGCGTTGGGAATCGCCTCGGGTGGCATTCTTATCACCGATGATGTCACTTCCGGCACCCAGAGCATTACAGGATCTACCTTGGATTCGTCTGCTGAAAATATCATCGTTCACAACTACGGGACCAATACTTTCGAAATCAGCTCTGAAATCCTTGGAACCGATGTTCTCACCATCAGCGGAACGGGAACAACCAGGTTGACAGGAAATTATGACTCCACCGGTAACGTCGTTGTTTGGGGCGGGACTCTTGAAACCAACGGTGTTTTTGATGGCAACCAGGGCGTCTACTTCAGTAATGGTAGCGACGCCACTTGGAGGTTGACCGCCGACGAATCAGTCCGCCAGATTCTCGGAGGCCGCCAGGACTTCAACGCTCAGATCGTCGCGATTGATATCGGCACGAACACGCTCACGATCAACAATAACGGCAACAACCGCACCTATGACGGAGATTTCGTCGGTTCGGGCACAGTCATCGTCAAAGGAACCCATGATTTCACGATCCGCGGTGAGATGAGCAATAACAACACGCCGGACAATAATACCGAGTTCACCGGCGATTTCCTCGTTGACGGTGGTAAGCTCCGACTCGACTTGCGCTTCGACGCTCGCCAGGCCTCCGGATTCACCGTTCAGAACGGAGGTAGCTTGGAGCTCGACAAGCGCGGCAGCACGCGTGATGGAAATATGATCGGAGATGTGGGCATCACGCTAATTTCCGCAGATGGCGGTGCAGAGGCCGAACCTCTCAGAGCTCGCGGTCTTTATCTGAGATCTGACCAAACCAGCAATAACAGCGAAGACTTCGGTACATTGACCCTTGGAGGCGGTAGTAGCTACGTTGGGATCGACGGCACTAACGGAAACGGAGACGATCCTTTTCTTGAGGCAGCGAGTATTGTTCGTAACAATGCCTCCACACTCAACATTCGTGGCACTAATCTCGGCGAAGCTGGGAGTGGTGGCCGAGTTGGTCGTTTCTTGATCGCCAACAGTGGCGAAGCAAGCTTCACGAGCGCCAATCAAATCGGCGGCGGCGGTGCCAATGGGTCAACTTCTCTCTCCATCGTTCCGTGGGCTATTGGTCAGGATCTTGGAACTAGCGGAAACGTGAACGCCACCGCAGTCGGAAACTCCTTCCTCACCTACCGGAACGATAATGGTTTCAGGGCTCTTGACCTCAGTAGCGAATACGCTGGCCTTTCATCAGCATCGAGTACAACCAATATTCGCGAATCTCTCAATGCCTCTCAGTCGGGTATTAGCAGTCTGTCAGTTAATTCACTTGTGATCGATAACAACAACACCGCCACGCTCGGTGTAACTGGCGCCGGTGCTGGCACGAGCATCGCCAACACAAGTGGTGGTTTCCTCTTCACCGTTAGCAACGGAACGACTGGAACCACCTACGAAACAACGTTCAGCGGATTTGATGACGGAATCACCACCACTGCCAGCGAATACATCTTCCACGTGGTTAACCCCAATTTTGATGATGCTACCATCGCCAACAAGGTTGTTGTGTCGTCACCACTTTCAAGCTCAGGCGCCATCACCAAATCAGGACGCGGCACACTCGTCCTTTCGGGCACTAACACCGCTGGGGCCGGTGGCACGGGAACCACGGTCAACGAGGGCACCCTCATAATCGCCGACAATGATAATATCGGCGGAGATGCCGGTGGTTTGAACTTCGGTGGAGGCACCCTGCAGCTGACCAACACTTATGCCGATGATTTGACAGGGCGAACCATCAGCTACATCTCAGGGACTTCCAGCACTCTGGATCTTGGCGAAAACGATCTCACTTTCGGCAACAGCCTCGGTTCCGGAGCTGGCGGGTTATCCCTTACTAACGGTAGCCTCACCCTGAACGCCACTTCAACTCGCAGTGGTGCGACAACCTTTCTTACCACTGGAAACCAGACTCTGACGCTGGGAGCCAACAACGCGATCGGTTCCGGAGGAGATTTTGAGATTAACTACGATGGCATCACGACTGCGAGAACTGTTCTTGCCTTGGGCTCGTCCAATCTCGATGTCGCCAACTTCACCGTGTCAGGCAACGGAGGTGGCAATCCAACCATCGCTGGCACCGGCACGATCACCGCAACGAATGAGTTTTTCTTCAATAACAACGGCGACACCGTAGTAGTTGATGCCCTCCTCGCGGGTAACGCTGGTCTGCGCATGAACGGCTCAAACAGCAGCGTTAACTTGAGAAACGGCTCCAACACCTTTACCGGCCGAATCTTGATCGACCGCGGAACGCTGACCTATGATACCATCGGAGACGTCGGAGGTGGTGCTTCTTCTCTTGGTAATCCAGGAAACGCCAGCGACGCCACCATCCGCCTCGCCGTGAGCACGAACGATGCCATCCTTCGTTTCGACGGAAACACCAACCAAAGCAGTAATCGAATCATCGCCCTCACCGGAGCCGCCGGAGGCGGAGTTCTCGACAACGACGGTAGCGGATCCTCTACTCTCGACCTCGGGAAAGTTGAGAGTCGTGAATACGGCACCAAGAACCTGACTTTCCGAGGCGCCTCTGGAAGCGGCGCAGCGAGTATTCAATCGCTTCAGGGCCAGATCGGTACCATCAGTGTCGTCAAGGAACAAAGCAAAACCTGGACCATCCGCGAGGAAAGTGCTTACACGGGAACGACCACCGTGAGCGCAGGCACCCTGATCGTGAACGGAAACTCACTCGCTGCTTCTGCCGGAAACGTCACCGTCGCTGCCGGCGCCACCCTCGGTGGATCGGGAGACATCGGCGGTGCTGCTACCATCACCGGAAATCACCATGCGGGCTCAACCGTCGGCACCACTGGAGCTGATTTTGTCGGCAAACAAGATTTTGTCGGCGATCTGACTTACAACGGGGCCACAAGCGCCCCCGCGACAGTCACTTGGGATCTGATCAGCAACGCCAATACTGGAGCAGGCACTAATTTCGATCAATTCACTGTGGCTGGTTCCCTCGATTTCTCCACGACGACCAATCTCGTCCTGAATTTCGACGCGACTGGAAGCACCACGGATTGGACGGACACCTTATGGTCCAGCGATCAGTCGTGGGTGATTTACTCGAGCTCCAATGCGATTCAGAACGCTTCCAACCTGACTCTGGTCTCGGAGAACTGGCTCGACTCGAACGGGGGCAGCTTCAATGCCTTGCGCGGTCCAGATAATTCCTCTTTCGCTCTGGATACCACCACCAACCCCAATCAGATTGTTCTCAACTTTACCGCGGTGCCTGAACCAAGCACCTATGCTGTAATGAGCTTGGGCCTGGCTGCCTTTGGCTGGTTCGCACGTCGCAAGCGTCGCAAGGCGTCAGGCCAGGTAGACCAAGCCTGAGGTTCTCAGAAATTTCCAGTCGAAGTCCCTCATTCCCGGACTTCGGCTCCTTCGCCTCAGGTAACTCTGCGTCGATATTCCATCCTAGCCGGTTGACTCATTTTTCTCCGGACATTACAATCCCCTCCCCACCCCATTCGACCCATGCCTACGACAATCTTTCCTCGTGCCATCATCGTCACCTTGCTCAGTCTGGTGGTTGTTTCATCCATCACGAGAGCCGAACTTATTCTCAAGCAGGACTCGGTTATCGCCACCTCTGAAGCGGAAATTGCTAACCTCATTAAGGCCGCTCAAGCCGGTGACGCTGACGCCGCCCTCAAGTTGGGAGTCGCTTACTTCGACGGAACCGGTGTGGAAGCCGATGCTCAACAAGCCGAGGAATGGCTGAAGAAAGCAATCCGAGGGGGAAACCGCGAAGCAGCCACTCGTCTCGGCTATCTCTACCTTCGAACTTCAAACCAAGGGAAAGATGTGGAACGTGCCAGCAAAGGTCTTGAGATCCTAAGGACAGGCGCTTCCGAAGAGGCGTCGGCCAATATCACGCTTGGTTTGCTCCACCTTGTCGGCAACTTTGTGCCCCAGGACTTCGACAAGGCTGCGGGTTATTTCAGGAAAGCGTCAGAAATGGGCGACGCTGATGGTGATTTTTATCTCGGCCAAATCCACTCCGGCGAGGTCGGTTTTGAAGATCGCATCCAGCCTGAAAAAGCCATTGAATACCTGACCAAATCATTTGAAGGAGGCGACTTTGATGCGGCCCGGCTCCTCGTCAAAATGCTCAGAGAAGGAAAATATGTTCCAAAGAACGAAACAAGAGCCTTCGAAATTGTGAGCCAGGCGGCAGATCGCGGGAACGTCGAGGCGCAACATTTCATGGGTGACCTCTATGAGTCCGGAGCGGGTATCGACAAAGATCTGGCAAAAGCGCGCGATGCCTACACCACGGCCGCAGAAGCCGGTTTAGCGCAGTCGCAAAATAAACTGGGTTTGATTTATGGACAGGGACAGGAAGGACTCGAACCAGACCTTGCCAAATCGGAAGGATGGTTCCAAAAAGCTGCCGATCAAGGTTTTGCACCAGCTCACCTCAACCTGGCTCTCTTGATAGACCGCAAGGGGTCGCCCACTTCGGAAGACTCTTCCAAAGCGTCGGCGCACCTCATCACTGCCGCTGGAGCCGGCATGCCTGAGGCCCAGGACCGCCTAGGCGCGTGGTATCGGGACGGACGACATGTCCAAAAGGACCTCGTCGCCGCGTCTTCCTGGTTCAAGCCAGCCGCCAACGCTGGAAATCTCAATTCCAAGATCAACCTCGCCCAATTACTTGAGATAACTGCCCAGGAAGCCGAAGCGATCAAGACCGCGCTTCAACTTTACATCGACGCTGGTAACGCCGGCCACCCTGTCGCTCACTTTCATATTGCTCGCATGCTCCTGTCAGGCCGGCTTGGGCTAATTGACCCGGTGACGGCATATGCGCACTTGGCAGCATCCGCTGAAGCCGGACTGGCTATCTCCCAAGAAGCTCTGCCAAAGCTCAAAGTCAATCTGAATGAAGAGCAAATGGCGAAGGGTGAAGAACTCAAGGCTCAGATCCGGGTCGTCAAAATACAGGCCAGTGGAGACGGGTCTGCAGCGAGCGAGACGACCACTGCGGCTCCTGTTGCCCAACCGGCAGTAGAATAGCAATCCGACGCGGATACTGAAGGCTCAGGAGGTTCGTGGTTTTTTCCCATCATCTGAGGTGACCCCCACAAGTTTACCGCCTCACGACCGGAGAATTACCATCGTGATCATGGCTGATCACAGCAAAGGCGATTCAATCAATGATTGCTCTCAGCCCTCTAGCAACGCTAGGCTGAGCCCATGAGGTCGCTTCTCCTGATATTGTTATTCCTCTCTTGCCTCGCATCTCCATCACGATCCGAAGACTCGATTCAAATCGGAATCATCGGACTGGATACCTCTCACGTGATTGCTTTTACTAAGCAATTCAATGATCCTGAGCAGCCCAATTATGTTCCCGGCGGGCGGGTCGTAGCCGCCTATCGTGGTGGCAGCCCCGACATTCCCTCAAGCGCTGATCGTATTGATGGATTCACCGAAACGTTGGTAAACGATTTTGGCGTCAAACTCTACGAAGACATTCCCACCTTATGCAAAAACGTCGACGCTATTCTCCTCGAGAGCGTTGATGGAAGGAAACACCTCGAACAGGTGCGTCCCGTCTTCGATGCCGGCCTCCCGGTCTTCATCGACAAACCTGTCGCAGGATCTTTGAAAGATGCGATCAAAATCTATCGTCTCGCGAAAGAATCGGGCACCCCATGCTGGAGCGCTTCATCGCTTCGTTTCCGCCCCGGCGTCGTGGCCGTTGCGCAAGAAGATGCCGGTGACATTCGCGGCGCCTTTTCCTATGGCCCCGCCTCAATTGAACCAACTCATCCCGATCTATTCTGGTATGGAATCCACCCAACCGAAGCTCTCTTCACCGTGCTCGGTTCAGGTTGCATCTCAGTCAGCCGAACCCACACTGAAGATACCGACGTCGTTACCGGGATCTGGGATGACGGTAAAGTCGGAGTCGTTTATGGACAGCGAAACCAAAAGGCTGGCTTCAAGGTCATTAAATTCGGAACCAGGAAAATCATTGAGCAAACCGAAGGCGGGGACTACACCGGCATGCTTGAAGCCATTATTGAATTCTTCCGGACTGGCATCCCACCCGTTTCCGCTGAGGATACTCTGGAAATCTACGCTTTCATGGAAGCGGCCGACGAAAGCAAGCGCAGAAACGGGCAACCCGTCGCACTTGAAGAAGTCATGAGGATGGGAACTCAACTACCTCACAAATCACACTGAAATCTCGCTGGAATTCAATTTGATGAGGTCCCCTCTCCACCGTCCCACTTTGGCGAGTTGAGGACCAGATAAGCATGGAGCGCTTCTAGAAAATAGAGATACTCGGCCCGAGAGACCATTTGAGGATTTTGCTCCCAGCCGAGAACAAACAACACTTTCTCGCCACCTAGCTCTTGCAGGACGTCATCCCGAAACGCCGCCACAATCTTTCCTTCGATCGTTTCAACCTTGAGGTGCGAGTCCTCACTTTCACCAATCGAGAATCCGTGGACACTGGTGATGTGCCGGGCAACTGAGGCGTTGCTGGGCTGCCAGTCTTCCGTGCTGGTGGTTTCTTGATTTCCACAGCTCATCAACGCTAATGATGTGACTAGAAGAATGAAGCAAATCAGCGATTTCATAGGTAAGGAAGAGGGCGCACCTCAATCAAGTCCAGTCTTTCCAGGTATTCCAGGTGCGATAGCCGACACTGACGAAACAAACGATCGCAGTGACACTGCAAACAATGGGCCCGAGCTTAGGGCTTTTAATGAGAGTGGGGAAGCATCCGGTGATTAACGTGACGCTACAAAACCCAAGGGCAGTCCCGATAAACACGACCGAGGTAGCGGTCAACGCGTGAGCCAGCCCCTCCAAACCCAGCGACCCGCCTATCATAGCGTAACCAATTGTATCGGGGCCCGGAATCAACCCGATCGCGGCCCCAGCAAAGAATGGATATTTAAAATTGAGAATTTGATGAATTTCTCCCTCACCCTGTTGAGGGCGACGACGTGCTTCAACGAGAAGGAAAATCCCAAGGATCGCTAAAATCGGAATATCCAGGTTGGTCAAATAGAACTTTCCTGCCGGCCAGACAGACGACAAGAGTTTCAAGACAAACTGCCCGAGACCAAGCGCCGTCGCGTCGAGCACGCCGTGAGCCACCGCCATTCCAAAAGTGAACTTCCAGGCACTGCTGCGGATCATTCCCCCGGTCGCCAGTAACAACGGAGTGGGATGACCGGGAAAAAACACGTGCGCAAACGAAAACCCAATCAGGAAAATGACTTGTTCGAATGACATCAGAGAAAGGTGGCGTTCGCGCCGTCAGCGAATTCTACCTTGAGTTGTTTTTTGATAACATCATTAAATTTTCAATTCCTCCACAGACAGAGGCGCCCTTCGTCACCTCAATCCTTTTTCGCCACTTATCCCGGCTCACCGCGCTAGACCCGCGCTGCTAACGATCGGGGAGGCCCCGGAGAGCACTCCCGAAACGCCTTCCGACCCAGCGATGCCCCCCGATTCATAATGGAAAGATTCGAATAACCGACTAAGTTGTTGTGGAGTTTCATTTCATCCGTCCCTAATGATTACCGCTGCCCGAACCCATTTTCCCTGGATGGCCACTGTGGTTGTTGGTGTCGTTCTAGCGGCCGTCTCAATGGCTTTTCTGCGCCCCTCAGGCTCACTGAAACACGACCCTAATAAATTGGCGATCTACGGCTCCGCTTATGGTCGCTTGTTGGCCCGCCTCTCTGAAACAACCGTTGACCGCGTTTGGCACCTGGGGGTCGAACAAATCGTTCCCCACAATATTGACGGCTCGCTCCACGGCGAAGAACCGCTTGCGAGCGAACTGGAAACACTTCCTGCTGGCCCGTCGGGTAAACCTATTCTCAACCAAATTAAGGATTGGTATACCAGCAGGCGCATTGTCAAATACGCGAGGACCAATCCGCTCTCTCTCAATGAAACTCACCTCGCCTCGGTGAAAACAGAAATCGAGGAAATGCTCCTGAGGAGTTTCAAGATGGATCCGGGTCACTACGGTGCCTACAATTCCTACCATCTCTTTCTCACGACCCACGACCTCGGAGGAGACGCTCGATCAAAAGCGCATGCCATCACAGTAGCAAACGCCGCCCTTGCGGCGATCGCATCAGAAACCGAGGATCCGGAACCGTGGCTCACTGCGGCATCAGCGGCCATGAATCTCTATCTTCTGGATACTGAATCTCACATGGAATCAGGTACAAAAATTCCTCTGAATCTACTGAAAGAACATCAAGCCCGAATCGGAAGTTGCCTCTATCAATTTGAACAGCTTAAAGCAAAGGCAGAATCAAACGGCAACTGGGACAACCTTTCCCCTGAACGCCAGATTGAAATCACCCACCGCTACCGTTTTGCCAGCCGCACTTTCAAACAATTCGACACCTTGATTGCCCGCGCGGAGAACCCTGACTTTACCAGCAACTCCGATGCA
>PKCI01000126.1 GCA_002862135.1 Verrucomicrobiota bacterium
TTTCACCTAATTATTCTGGGCGATCCGGGGAGTTTCGAATTGATTTCAGTCCTTCGATCCCGGACACTTGCAATCCTTTCGGATTCATCCGGCCAGAGACATGAAACATCTTCGGACTCTTCTCCTTCTCGCCATTCTCCTGCTGTCCGGCCTTAAAGCCCAGGCACAGATCCAGATTTCGCTCAAGATGGATCGCCCGCTTTACGTCGCCCACGAGCCCATAACCGGAAAGCTTACGATCGTGAACCGTTCAGGTCGCGATCTTATCTTCGGTGACTCAAACGGCATGAGTTGGCTGGACTTCACTGTCACCAACGGTCGAGGTCACCTTATCAGTCCGATTCGCCGCGCTCTCAACGAGCGACCCATCGTTCTGTCTGCCGGGCAGACTTACGAGCACGGTGTAACGATCAACCGCTATTACCCGATGTCGGCTACAGGCACCTACCGGGTAAAGGCAAGCGTGTCTTTTCCCCAGATCAATCGCGTCTTCAATTCCAGGAACCTCACCATTCAGGTCACCGACGGTCAACCCATGTGGAGCCAGATTGTAGGTGTACCTCAAGGCTACGCCAATGCCGGCCAATACCGGGAGTATTCCCTGATGACCTTCTACCATGGAGCCCGAAGCAAAGCGCTCTATTTCCGGATGCGAGACAGCGACTCAGGCGTGGTGCACGCCACTTACCCCATCGGAGATTATATGTCACTGCGTCCCCCGACCCACGCGATCGATACGAAGAACCAACTCCATGTACTCCACATGTCGGGTCCGCAGATGTATCGATATACTGTCATCAACATCGATGGAGACCCGGTCCAGCAGGCTACCTTTTACGAAAAGGGCACCGATCGCCCGCGCCTCGATGTCAATGCCTATGGCAACGTGGCGGTGGTTGGGGGCATGACCGAAGCCGAAGCCACCACACCCTACGAGCAGCAAGAGTTTCGGCGCCTTTCTCAGCGTCCTGCCGGATTGCCGAATTTCTAGGAATATCCTCGATACCCATCCGAGTTGGGAAAAACGCCGCGTTTCACCGTTCTGAAGAATCTCAGAACTTTTTTCACTGAATTGCCGTGCCTTAAGCTCAGCTTCAACTGGTTGATTTTCAATCTTTTGCCCGAAAAAGAACTCAGGACTTCTTGATTATCATAATTTCTTCGAAGAATTGTTTTGAACAATGATCGTCAAAGTAATACACATATCTTAAGGACTTGTGTTTCTTAATGACCTGGTAAGTTACGATGAAACAGAGAATGACCTCTCATCCACATCACTCAATTCCACCCGTGTTGCCTCCGGCAAACTGCTACACGGTTCTGGTAATTGATGACATGCTGCAAAACCGCATCCTCCTTGGGAAATTCCTCAAGGCAGCCGGCTACGTCATCCACGAGGCAACCAACGGAATCGAAGCTCTCGGCACCATGCGAAAGGAGCTTCTCCGTCCCGACCTAATTGTGACAGACATCGAAATGCCCGTCATGGACGGTATCACCTTGATCGAACAGGTTCGCTGCCTCGAAGCGCCCCTCTCCGGGGTTCCGATTATTGCCGCTTCCGGCAATGCGGACGAAGAAATGCGCCGACAGGCAGTCTCGGCCGGAGCTGACCAGTTCATGACCAAGCCCTTCGATCTCGGAGTGCTCCGCAAAGAGATGGCGAGCCTGCTCAAAGGCCGACGACGTCCCGGCATCGGTCGTATTCCAAGTGCTGCTCTCCCAACCAACCGTCTCGATGCCGATCTGAAGCGACTGGAGCAGAGCTAAGGCCCCCCGAATAACAATCCCTTTCGCTTTCCGGAATCGGGCGTAGCTTCTGCGTCCACCCGGTCTCTTTCCGATTTCGCAGAGAACAGGTGCCCACTTTCACCACCTGTGACCGTGATTGATAAAAGGTTCTCAGAACTAGGTCTGCCCCGACCCCTCGTCGAAGCCGTCGAGGAGCTTGGCTTTGAAGCGCCCTCCGCCATCCAGGCGGCAGCGATTCCCCCGGCCCTGGAGGGCAAGGATCTCGTTGGACTCTCCGAAACCGGGTCCGGTAAGACCGCAGCTTTTGGCCTCGCCTCGCTCGCTCAAATCGATACCGGCAGCGCGGACCCGCAGATGCTTGTCGTCTGTCCCACCCGTGAACTCGCGGTGCAGGTCTGCGGCGAACTACAGCGACTCGGCAAAAAGCTGCATGGCCTTCATGCCACTGCAATCTATGGTGGCGCCCCGATCGACCGCCAGATACGTGCGCTCCGCCACGGTGTTCAGATCGTTGTTGGCACCCCCGGCCGTCTTATCGATGTGGTCAAACGAGGCGCTCTCGACCTTTCCCGCGTCAAAACAGCCGTGCTCGACGAAGCCGACCGTATGCTCGACATGGGTTTCGTTGACGACATGGAGAACATTCTTCGCGCTCTGCCGGAGGATCATCAGACGCTCTTCTTCTCCGCAACAATGAACCCGGCCGTCGAGCGACTCATCGTCGGCTTCGGAAACCATCCGGAAACCATCGAGATCGAACGTAAGTCGCTCACCGTCGAATCCATCGAGCAGGTTTGTTTCCAGGTTCGTCAACGGTCCCGCATTGAGCTAGTCTCCCGGATTGTTGATCTCGAGCAACCCAAACTCGCCATCATCTTCTGTAACACCAAGCGATCCGTCGACGATTGCACCGAGGCACTCCTCGCCCGCGGCTATTCCGCCGACCGGCTCCACGGCGACATTGTGCAGAATATGCGCGAACGCGTCCTTCGTCTTTTCCGTGAAGGCACTGTCGAAATTCTTGTCGCAACCGATGTCGCCGCCCGGGGCATCGACATTGACGACATTGACCTCGTCATCAACTACGAGCTCCCGCAGGATCCTGAAGACTACGTCCACCGAATCGGTCGGACCGGTCGTGCCGGACGCGAGGGCAAAGCGGTCTCTTTCATTTACGGCCGTGACGCCTATCGAATCAAGACGATTGAACGCTTCACCCGCCAGCAAATTCCAAAAGCTGAAATTCCAACCCAGGAAATGGTGAACACTCACCTGGCCGATCAGTTGCTCGGGTCCGTTGCCGAGCGCCTTCTGGAGGAAACCGACGAAACCACAATTCAAGCCCTCGCTCCTCTCAAAGAACTTGGGCACGATTGGGATGACATCGCCGGCGCTCTCATGGAGATGGTCAAAGAAATGACCGCCCGTGAAGGCGAGGAGATCGCCGAAGACCGCCCCGGTGCCCAACGCAGGCGGGGAGACCGGGCCCTGGATCATGATGGTCCTGACTTTGACCCAAAACGGGAACGCCCTCAGAAGCGCGAGTATCGCGAGCACCAAGACCGTGGCCCCGAAGAGGGAATGGTGAAGCTTTTTCTCAGTCTCGGAAAACGGGATCGCATTAATCCAGGCGACATTGTCGGAATGCTCCACAACGAATGCCACCTCGAACGCGGCAGCGTAGGCCACATCAAGCTCATGCCGAATTTCTCATTCGTAGAAGTAAAAGAAGAAGTCGCCCAACAGGCGATCGATGTAAGTCGACAAGCCAAGCTGCGCGGAAAGAGCTTCAAACTCGACTTTGATCGCGGCCCCGGACAAGGCGGCGGCAGCGGGAACTTCCGCTCAAACGATCGGGGTGATCGACGGGATCATCGTGGAGGCAAAGCTCATCACCGTCGCGACGACGGTCGCCGTGGCCGTCGCCAGGATCGTGGCGGCAAAGATGGTGGCCCCGGAGTTCGCGGAAAGCGTTACTGATCGGCTGTCTCTTGTTTTCTAGGCTTCAGGCCCTCCACCATCTTGGCGACCTCGGTAGTAGGTAACTGGCAGGCAAAACCCTGGCAAACATAAGCGGTGGTTTTTCCATCACGGCTGCCCTGATTTTCAGTGAACGGAGCCAGTTTCGCTAACGCCTCGGCATTCTCCTCAGTGCGACGGAGAATGACCTTGTTAGGCAGAAAAAGCTTACGGAGGGCTCCTATCATTTCATCGCCGTCACCACCGCTGATGACAATCTCGTGGGACGGCCCGAGGTGAAAATCGAGAAAAGTGAGTGCCAGTGGATAAACCATCGAATTCTGCTCCAGTTCGACGGAAAAAGCCCGAATCAGTTCATCACCACGAGTCGCAAAACGAGGCTGACCTGTCATCCGGTGTAACCGAACCAGATTCCCGATCGCCACTGAGTTCCCGCTGGGGATGGATCCGCCGTAGAGTTTCTTCGCCCGAATAATCATCTGTTCCGCGTCGTCCGCGACCGTGAAGTAGCCGCCTTCAGTTTCGTCCCAGAATTGCCCGTCGACGATCGCCTGGAATTCGATCGCCTTCTCGAGATACTTGAGATCAAAGGTGGTCTCGTAGACATCCAGCAATCCCCAGATCATGAAAACGTAGTCTTCAAGATGAGCGGTCAAACCGGCTTCCCCTTCGCAATAACGCTTTAGCAATCGTCCTTGCTCCGTCGTAAGCACCTCCAACACAAAGTCGGCTGCCCGACTCGCTGTTACGGCATAACTTTCGTCACCAAGTGTCTGAGCTGCCCTCGCAAACGCGGCAATCATGAGACCGTTCCAATCCGTGAGGATCTTGTCGTCCCTCTGGGGATGAATGCGCTTCTCTCGGTGCTCAAAAAGTTTCTGACTCAGCACTTCCACCCGTTCGCGATTTTCATCGAGTAGTTCCTCCTTCAGATGAGGGATATTCGTTCCCGTTTTCACCCGGGTGAACTCTTCGAAGAAATTCCCTTCTTCTTCAAAATTGAAAGTCTCGATGTAAAACTCCCCGTCTTCTTCGCCGAGAACCTCTTTGACCTCCGCATTACTCCAGACGTAGAACTTCCCCTCCACGCCCTCGCTGTCCGCATCTTCGGCTGAGTAAAACCCGCCTTCCAGGCTGGTCAGGTCACGCTGCACGTAGGTCAGGATCTCGCGGGCCGTCCTCGCGTAGCGTTCTTTGCCAGTCACTTTGTAGGTCTCGAGATATGCCACCGTGGCGAGCGCCTGATCGTAAAGCATCTTCTCGAAGTGCGGCAAGAGCCAGTCGGCATCGGTCGCGTAGCGGTGAATACCAAACCCGACATGATCGTAGATTCCGCCGCGTCGCATTTCAGTCAGGGTCTTCTCAACCATTTCGAGGGCCTGGTCATTGCCACTACGCTGATGAAAACGCAGGAGGAAAAACAGATTGGGCGGCACGGGAAACTTGGGAGCCCTCGCAAACCCACCTTTCTCCGGGTCGTAACGTGATGAGAACTGAGCAAAAGCCACATCAAAGATTCCTTCATCCAGATTCCCTCCAGGCGAAGCTCCCATCATCTGAGTGACCTGTGCCGACACACTCAATGAAGATTCGATGACTTCCTCGCGTCGCTCCCGCCACGCCTTATCAAGCTCTGTTACGATCCGCTTGATCCCTGGCCGGCCGGCCACAGATTCTTTCGGGAAGTAAGTACCGGCAAAGAAGGCATGACGGTCAGGCGTCAGCGCCAGCGTCATAGGCCAGCCACTACTGCCGGTGATTCCCTGAGTTATCTGCAAGTAGACCTCATCGATGTCAGGACGCTCCTCGCGGTCCGCTTTCACTGGGATAAAGTGTTCATTGATCAAGCCCGCCACTTCCTCGTCCTCGAAAGACTCGTGCTCCATGACGTGACACCAGTGGCAGGTGGCGTAACCAATACTGAGCAGGACCGGTTTATCCTCCTTGCGGGCCTTTTCGAAGGCAGCATCACCCCACGGCCACCAGTCCACTGGGTTGCGCGCATGCTGCAACAAGTAGGGGCTCTTTTCGAAAATCAGTCGGTTGAACTCCTCGCCTCCGTCAGCAGGGAGTTTCGAGACTTCCTCCGGGTTTGGCGGGGGTAGGCGAACATGCCCCTCTTCGGCATCCATCATCGTCCCCAATTGAACACAGATCAGCCAGAAGACGAAAGAAATTCAGGAGAAGAGACGACGTATCGACGCACGTGTCGCGCGGTTCATTTAGGTTCACCAGCGCAACTGGCTCAACCGAACATGGCTTTGCAAATCACCACCGCAGCGATCACTCCGGCAAGGTCTGCGGTCAACCCGGCGGCGAGAGCATGGCGCGTTTTGCGAACCGCCACAGAACCGAAGTAAACTGCCAGCACGTAGAAGGTTGTTTCGGTGGAACCAAACATGGTCGCGGCTGTGTATTTAATCGTTTCTGACAAACCTTCATTCGTCAGGATTTCCACTAGCACTCCCTGGCTACCACTGCCACTGAGCGGCCGCATCAGGGCCATGGGGACGAGCTCCAGGGGGAAATTGATAAAATCGAGAACAGGCTTGAGCAGGTTCTGGAAAAGGAACAACGCACCGGAGTTCCGCAGCATCGCCAGCGCTGCCAACATTGCCACAATGAACGGCATGATGCGCACCGCAACATTCCATCCCTCCTTGGCTCCTTCAACAAACTCCTCATAGACCGGAATTTTTTTCAGAGCGGCAAAGACGACAAAGAAAACGAGGACGAAAGGAATCGCAGCAACTGAAATAGCCGACACAGCTCGCTGCCAGATCGGCGTGTCTTTCTCCGGCTCGCTCTCATCAAGGCTGGCACCTTCAGCATCGAGCTGAATCGCAATCTCGCGAAGTCCCAAAGCCTCCTGCAGAGCAATTCGTTTATCAGGGCACATCTCTAGAAAAATGATCCCTGCGAAGAGTAGACCAACGAGCCAGAGAATCACTTTTCCGAACGCTGAGATCCCTTTCGGTTTCACCTCATATTCAAATGCCTCCTCCTTAGCCACCACTGGAGCGGCCGTTTCTCGATGGAAAACCGGCATCCTCTCGAAGGTCTTTACCGCAATGATGGCGACGATAGTCGAACATAGAGTCGCTCCGATCGTGGTGCCGACAATGGCATAGGGCTCTGCGATTCCCTGCGCGGCCAGCAAACCGATCGCTGTCGCTGGAATCAGCGTCACCGAACTTGTGTTAATCGCGAGAAAGGTGCACATCGAGTTGGTCGCCGTCCCCTTATTAGGATTCAGCTCATCGAGATGCTCCATCGCTTTAAGGCCCAGCGGGGTTGCTGCGTTCCCCAGCCCAAGCATGTTCGCCGCCATATTCATGACCATGGCGCTCATGGCCGGGTGGTCCTCTGGCACCTCGGGAAAGAGCCGTTTCATGACCGGGCGGACAAAGCGGGAAACAGCCTGAATCATACCCGACTTTTCCGCGAGCCTCATAATGCCTAGCCAAAGCATCATCACAGCACTGAGCGGAATCACGATCTTGACCACACCGACCTTGATCATATCGAACATGCCTTCGACGATCCCGTTAGATCCGGTAAGTTGATCGAGCAACGCCGCGACAACTACGCCGACGACGACCATCCCCATCCAGATCCAGTTCAGCATGCCACTATCTAACAATACAATAGAGTCACCCGCCAACTTAAAGTCTCGCTAGCAGCAGGAAATCTACCCGACCGATTGGGAATCCTTTAATCAAATCTTTCGTCAGTTTTGCGATATCGATCTGAGCCCGATCGCGCCGAATCGAGCCATTGCGATCGATACATCACTCATGTCATAGTTCCTCACTTTCATGATGAAACTCCCCCGATTTCTTTTCGCTGTTATTTCTTTGCTTGCTTCCGCAGCGAACGCCGACGATCGCCCTAACTTCGTTTTCTTCATTACCGACGACATCAGCGCCGAAGACCTCGGTTGCTACGGCAACGCTTTTGTGGAGACACCCCATCTCGATGCACTTGCAGAACGCGGTATGCGTTTTAACCAGGCCTATCTCACTATCAGCAGTTGCAGCCCGTCACGATGCTCTATTATCAGTAGCCGCTATCCTCACAACACCGGCGCGCCTGAGCTGCACACCTCCCTTCCTGACGATCAAGTCCGCTTTCCGAAGCTGCTTCGCGATGCCGGATACTACACTGTGCTCTCCGGCAAGAATCATATTGCCCCCCTCATCGAGACTTTCGAATCTATCTCTAAAGGAAAGGGACCCAGCAAATCCGAAGACTGGGTCGATCTCTTGGCCAATCGTCCGCGGGACAAGCCGTTCTTCGCGTGGTTCGGTTCCTCTGATGCACATCGTGGCTGGGCGATTGATGACAAAAACGCCACCTACGACCCCGCAGAAATCGAAGTTCCCCCCTACCTTTACGACGGCGCCGCAACTCGCGACGACCTGGCCGACTACTACCACGAGGTCAGCCGGACCGACGCCTTCATGGGCAAGCTCATCAAAGAGCTAAAACGCCAGGGCATTGAAGGCAACACCTATGTCATCTATATGACTGACAATGGTCGCCCTTTTCCCCGCTGCAAAACCCGCCTCTACGACAGCGGTATCAAATCCCCTTTCCTTATCACCTGCCCCGGTAAAGTTTCCGTCGGTGTGACCGAGTCGATCATCAGCTCCATCGACGTCGGCCCTACAATCCTCGAGCTTGCCGGAGTCGAAGCCGACGATCGCATGCAAGGGGTCAGCTTCGCGAAGATCCTCAACGAACCCGAAGCTGTCACCCGTGAAGTCGCCTTCGCAGAGCACAACTGGCACGTTTACCAGGCTCATATGCGCATGGTTCGTTTCGGCGATTTCCTCTACATCAAGAACAGCTTTCCTGATCGACAGGCCATGTGTATTGAAGCCGATCCCACCTTTCCGTCCGGAGCTGAACTTTGGGAAAAACATGAGGAAGGCAAACTCAACGCCAACCAGCTCGACATCTTCCTGAATCCTCGGCCTGCTCGGGAACTCTACCATGTCGGGGACGATCCAGATCAACTGACCAACCTGGCTGAAAACCCGGAATACGCTGAACAGATCGCGAAGATGCAGAAAGTCCTCGATCAGTGGTCAAAGGAGACCGGGGACACCGTCCCGGATAACCCTACCCCCGACCGCGGCACGATCGCAGGAAAGCGCAATCCTCACCGCGAATTCCCCGGTGCTGCGACCGGGGCTGACAAAATTAATGCCAAAGGCCCGGTGATGCTGAACTGAGCCGCTCTTCCGGTGACACGGAAGGAAAAGAAAAACCGTTGCACTGACGGGGATTGAGGACAGAATAGGCCCCTGTTGTTATGGGGAAAAAAGCCATTCTACTTTTTGCCGGTCAGGGCGCCCAGACTGTGGGCATGGGCCGCGATTTGGCAGAAAAATACGACGTCGCCCGAGAGCTTTTCGCGAAGGCTGACGACCAGCTGGGTTTTGCCCTGACCGAGAAAATGTTCGACGGTCCAGCCGCCGAGCTTACCCGCACCTCCATCTGCCAGCCCGCCCTCTACGTGCACGGCCTCGCCTGTCTTGAACTCCTTAAGCAGGAAGTCCCCGATCTCGAAATCGCCGGTGTCGCCGGTCTTTCACTCGGAGAATTTACCGCCCATGCCGCCGCTGGCTCTTTTGATTTCGCCACTGGCCTCGATCTCGTCGCCCAGCGCGGTTCCTTCATGGAAGAAGCCACTTGTGCGACTGAGGGTTCCATGGCTGCCATGATTGGTGGAGACGATGAGCAAGTGAGGAAACTCGCCGCTGCCTGCGATATCGACGTCGCTAATTTCAACGCTCCCGGCCAGATCGTCGTTTCCGGCTCCAAAAAGGGCATCGCCAAAGCCGTCGAAGAGGCGATGGAACACGGTATCAAGATCGCCATGGAACTCGACGTGGCCGGAGCCTACCATTCCCGCCTCATGATGCCGGCCCAAGAGAAACTGGCCAAAGTCCTTGCGAAAACAGATCTCAATACTCCGTCCCTCCCGGTCACCTGTAACGTGGAAGGCCGCATCGTCAGTGACAGTGACGAAATCAAGCGCACGCTTGAAGCCCAGGTCTGTGGATCCGTTCGCTGGTCAGAATGCATTCAGTATTTCATTGGCGAAGGCGAAACGCTTTTTATCGAGCTTGGTCCGGGCCGTGTCCTTACCGGCCTCATGCGCCGTATCAATCGCTCAGCCACAGCCTTGAGCTTTGCCGACGTTGAGGGCCTAGAATCCGTCGTCGCCGACCTGAACGCTTAAGGCGCCCGCTAGGACTCCGGAGCGCAAGCGCCGAACCCCGCCAATTCCTCTTCCATCCCGCTGAGTTCGAGCCAATAGAGGTCAATCACCGCTTTGACCCGTGCTAGATATTCGCGTATTCGCACTCCACGCGAATACGACGTGTCCACCCTTTCGCTCTCGAGGGCGACTGCGTTGATTCCGAATCGGTCCGCGATGAACAGGGCCCTGCTGACGTGGAAGTCATCCGTCACGATCACAAGATTTTCAAAGCCATAAGCCACCTTTGCCCGGTAGACGGAATCTAAAGTTCGAGCACCACGATCATCGGACACAATCTTGTCTTCGGGAACACCCAGCTCGATAAGTTGGATAATCATATCTCGCGTTTCGTCGTAGTATTTGGAATCGCGGTGGCCACTGACGAGCAGCTTCTCCACAGCTCCCGATTTCAAAAGCTCGGAAGCCGCCTTAAGACGATTCTCGAAATACGGATTCGGCGTATTAACATCAACTTTCTTTGAAGTCCCAAGCACCATACCCACCGGCCATTTCTCTCCGGGAGCTTCTTCAGCTCCAAGAACGCCCGAAACTTGGCGGTAGACCCGCCCCTCGCCAGACTTAATGACCCAGAGATTACAACTCAATACTCCCGCGATGCCGAGAATCACAAAAAGTGAAATCAGCCAGAAAAAGATGGAGAGCTTCCTTTTGCGAGGCATGGTGAAGAGACAAATCCTAGAGGATACGGAAATATGGTCTTAAACTTTCACTTTCCCAATCCATTGAGTCGCAAAGCTTGAATGAGCACTGTTTTCCGAGTCGTCACCTACCTGAAACGATATCCGGCGCTTGCGATTTCGCAGCTGACCTGCGCTGTGCTTATGACGGTTCTGGTCATCGTGTTTCCTGAGGTGACTAAGACCATCACAGGCGAGGTTATTCCCCAGCGCGACTTCGACCAACTCCTTCCCCTCGCCCTTATCGCCGCGGGAACTTTCCTTGCGACCAACCTTTTTAATGCACTTCGCATCATTCTTAACAATACGTTTGAGCAGAAGGTGATTTTTGACATCCGATCTGATTTGTATCGAAAAATTCAGCGCCTCCCAATGCGCTGGTTCGACAACAAGCGCACCGGCGACATCATGACTCGTGTCACCGAGGACGTCATGGCGGTGGAGCGTGTTCTCATCGACGGCATTGAGCAGGGCGTTGTCGCACTGCTCCAGGTGCTGGTGGTTGGAGCTTATCTTTTCGCAAAGGATCCTCAACTGGCCGGTATCGCTATGATTCCGATACCGTTCCTCATCTTTGGTGCCTGGGCCTACACCCGCTTCGCTCCCGAGCGTCATCGCAAAGTTCGTAAAGCCACCAGTTCGATGAACTCCCTGCTGCATGACAACATTGACGGTATCCAGCAGATCAAAGCCTTCACTCGTGAAGAGTCTGAACTTGAGAGTTTTAACGAATCCAGCAACGCGGTGCGCCGCGCCACACTACAGCTCATGAAAGCCTGGGCCGCCTACAACCCAAGCATGGAGTTTTTCCGAAACCTCGGCTATGCCCTCGTTATAGCATTTGGAGCTTACTGGGTCATGCAAAGCCCGAATCAGGCCACCCTCGAAGAGAACACTGGAATTTTCGTCGCATTTCTCGTCGCCCTGAACCTTTTTTATGAGCCGGTGTCCCGACTTAACAATCTCAACCAAATTATTCAGGCCGGTCGCGCTGCCGGAGAACGCGTTTTCGAAATCATCGACGCGGAAGAAGAACCCGATGTCGATGTCGGCGTCGACTTGAAACAGCCCACCAAAGGCCGCGTTACATTTGACGACGTCAGTTTTTCCTATGGCGAGAACATCGCCACGCTTCAAAGCGTCAGCCTCAAGGCTGAACCTGGAGAGATGATTGCCCTCGTTGGTCACACCGGCGCTGGCAAATCAACCATCATCAACCTCCTGACACGATTCTATGAAACCGGGGCCGGAGTCATCAGCATCGATGGTCAGGATATCGCCAAAGCAAAAAAGAGCTCCCTTCGCGACGCAATGGGATACGTGACCCAGGAAAGCTTCCTCTTTAATTGCAGTGTCCGCGAGAATCTCCAACTCGCCAGAGAAGACGCCGGGGAAGAGGACATGTGGGAAGTTCTTCACGCAGCCAACGCTGAGAAGTTTGTCAAAGCTCTACCTCAAGGTCTCGACACCAAGGTCGGGGAACGTGGAGTAAAACTTTCCGTAGGAGAGAAACAACGCATCGCCATCGCTCGTGTCATTCTCAAAAATCCTCCCATCCTTCTCCTCGACGAGGCCACTGCCAGCGTCGATACCGAAACCGAGAAACTGATCCAAGAAGCATTGGAAAAACTCATGGCGAAACGCACCAGCTTTGTCATCGCGCACCGACTTTCAACTATCCGTAACGCCGACAGAATCTACGTGCTCGACGACGGCGAAGTTGTCGAAGTCGGCACCCACGAAGAACTCCAGTCAAAAGACGGCGTCTACGCGATGCTCTGCCGCCAGAGCCTGATGGTCTGAATCATCAGCTCATTTGCTTTTCCGATCGAACATCATTCAGATCAATGCGTCCATCTTTTTAATCAATGCGACTCCCTAGAAATTCGATTACTAGTTGATTGTTTAAAACCGTATAGAAATGAGAAACCTGACTCTTCTTCCATTCCTCACGCTCGCCATCTTTCTCACGAGTTGTGACGCGGTGCTAACCACGAATCACATCACTGATGCAACGACAGATCTTCTTCAGGATGGACTGAGCGGAGCCTGGCAGGCAGACGATGGAGTCATTCAAATCAAATTCGATGAAGGAGGCACCGGGCACTTCGCTTCACTCGAGTGGAAAAAGGATCGGTTTGAGATCTCTCAGTCCAGGTTTCAAGCTCTGAAAGTGAAAGGCACCACCATCCTCACAGTTGAATCACCTGACGGAGATGACGACGGCTTTTTCCTTGCTGCAGTGCGCCAGGCAGAGAACAATGAAATGCATGCCTTTGCCCCTCAGGTCAATATATTCGCCAAACTCGTCGAAACTGACCAAATGGAGGGTAAAGTAGAAAAAGGAAGGCATACCACCACGGTGACCATCGAAGACGCTGGCAAGGTCGTCTCCGATACCCCCTTGGAAAAGCTCTTTAACTTCGAGAACAAGATGGTGCTTAAGCGAATTATACCGCTGGAAAGCGAAGATTAAGAATTTTCATTTCGCCGAAAAGTCCTCGCCGCTTCACCGATATCCTCAAAACATGCCGAGGATTATCGGCTCATTCATTGGGTTACTGACTTCCTCGCTCAGCGTCATCTTTCCGGTTTTTCCAGACTACCAGGCAAAAGTCAATCGGCTCAATCAGCCAAACCAATAACTAAAAAGCCGGCGGTTGCCCGCCAGCTTTATGTGGAGCATTTGAAGACTTTTAATCCATTTTAATAGCGGTAGTGCTCAGGCTTATAAGGGCCTTCCTGAGGCACACCGATGTAGTCAGCCTGATCAGTGGTAAGCTCGGTAAGCTTGGCACCAATCTTGTCGAGGTGAAGTCGTGCCACCTCTTCGTCGAGCTTCTTGGGCAGGACGTAAACGCCTACCGCGTAGTTGTCCTTGTTCTTCCAGAGGTCGATCTGTGCAAGCGTTTGGTTGGTGAAGCTGTTGGACATCACGAAACTGGGGTGGCCGGTGGCACAACCCAGGTTCACGAGACGCCCCTCAGCGAGGACAAAGATCTGGGCACCGCTCGGAAGTGTGTAACGATCGACCTGCGGCTTGATGTTTGCCAGCTCGACGCCTTCATGCTCGTTGAGCTTGGCAATCTGGATCTCGTTGTCAAAGTGACCAATGTTACAAACAATAGCCTGGTCCTTCATCGCGAGCATGTGCTCGAGGCGAATAATGTCCTTGTTACCAGTCGTGGTTATGTAAATGTCTGCGGTCTCCAGTGCGTCTTCGATCGGCAGCACGCGGAAGCCTTCCATGGCGGCCTGGAGGGCGCAGATAGGATCAATCTCGGTCACGATGACCTGGGCTCCAAAACCACGCAGAGTCTGGGCACACCCCTTACCGACATCACCATAACCACAAACCACTGCAACTTTGCCAGCAATCATCACATCGGTGGCACGCTTGATGCCGTCGACGAGTGACTCACGGCAACCGTAGAGGTTGTCGAACTTGGACTTGGTCACGGAGTCGTTCACGTTGATCGCAGGGACGCGAAGTTTCTCGGCTTCAGCCATCTGGTAGAGACGATGAACCCCCGTGGTGGTTTCCTCGGAAACGCCTTTCCAATCTTTGAGGTAGTTGGTGAATTTCTCGTTATGGGAAGCATGAATGCGGCGAAGGAGGTTCTTGATGACGGCTTCCTCTTCACTTTCGGAATCGGAGTCGATGAAAGAAGTGTCGCCTTCCTCAAGCTCAGCACCCTTGTGGATGAGAAGCGTTGCATCACCACCATCGTCAACAATCAGCTGGGGGCCGGAACCGTCAGGCCAGGTCAAAGCCGCTTCGGTGCAATCCCAGTATTCTTCCAGTGTCTCGCCTTTCCAGGCGAAGACCGGAACGCCGGCGGCAGCGATCGCCGCAGCAGCGTGGTCTTGGGTGGAAAAGATGTTGCAGGAACACCAGCGCACGTCGGCTCCAAGTTCGACAAGAGTTTCGATCAGAACGGCTGTCTGAATCGTCATGTGAAGTGACCCCATCACGCGAACGCCATCGAGAGGCTTGTCCGCTGCATACTTGGCGCGAGTCGCCATGAGGCCAGGCATTTCTTCCTGAGCCACTTCGATTTCTTTGCGACCGAAGTCTGCCAAGCTAATGTCGGCCACTTTGTATTCTTCTGTAATTCCAGTCGAAGGACTGATTTCAAGGGTAGCGCTCATAGGTGTGTCTTTCTAAAATAACAGTTTGTTAGGAGTTAGGAGCACGCACTCTTGAGATCGTCGACTTTGTCAGTCTTCTCCCAGGTGAGGGCGTTGAGGTCATCTTCACGACCGAAGTGTCCGTAGTTGGTGGTTTTACGATAGATCGGGCGAAGCAGATTCAGTTGACTGATAAAATCGGCCGGCTTGAAAGAGAAAACTTCCTGCACACCGCTAACGATCTTGGCTTCGTCAACCTGATTAGTGCCGAAGGTATCAACGTGAACAGAAACCGGATCGGGATAACCAATCGCGTAGGCGAGTTGGAGTTCACAACGATCAGCGAGGCCAGCAGCCACGACATTCTTGGCGACGTAGCGGGCCATGTAAGCAGCAGAGCGGTCAACCTTACTTGGATCCTTTCCAGAAAAGGCACCACCACCGTGACGTCCCATGCCACCGTAGGTGTCAACGATGATCTTCCGTCCGGTCAAGCCGCAGTCACCTTCAGGACCACCTATAATGAAGAGGCCGGTTGGGTTGATGTGATACTCGGTGTCTTCGTTAAGCATCTCAGCGGGAAGCTCAGCTTCGACAAGCTCCTTCTTGAGAATATCGCGAATCTCTTGAGTGGTAATATCAGCAGCGTGCTGGACAGAGACCACCACCGCGGTGATGCGGTTCGGTCTGCCGTCAACATACTCGATCGAAACCTGAGTTTTGTTGTCCGGACGGAGCCAGGTGTGCTTGCCGCTCTTACGGAGTCCGGTAACAGCGCGACCAAGCTTGTGAGAGTAAGCGATCGGAGCTGGCATGAGCTCGGGAGTTTCTTTGACAGCGTAACCGAACATAATACCTTGATCACCGGCACCTTGCTCTTCGGTTTCTTTATCATCGGCGCCGGCCGCGTCCACACCTTGAGCGATGTCAGGAGACTGCTTACCAAGTGCGTTGAGGAAGAAAAAGTTGTTGGCGTTGAACTTACAATCGTCGTTCACATAGCCGATATCTTCGATTGCAGCTTTGACCACGGTCTGGTAATCGAATTCCGCCTTGGTAGTAATTTCCCCGCCGAGGGCGACGATGTTGTCTTTCACCATGGTTTCGCAGGCCACGCGCGAGCCAGGATCCTGCTCGAAACAGGCATCGACGATGGAGTCGGATATGGTATCACACACCTTATCAGGATGCCCCTCGGTGACTGACTCGGACGAGAAAATGTAGGATTGTGCCATGTCGTATTTACAAATCTTGATGGGTTGATACATTAATCATGAAATCTATGGCGTCAACGCTCAAAACGCTGAAGCTCATCACCGATCCGACCCGAGTCCGCATTCTGCAGCTTCTTCGGCGCGAAAGCCTTTCAGTACTCGAGCTGCAGGAGATTCTGGGGATGGGCCAATCCCGCATTTCGACCCATCTTTCGGGGTTAAAACAGGCCAAGCTGGTTTCCGATCGGCGATCCGGTAAACACATCATTTACGGCTTTGGAGATGAGCGGGCAGAATTGGATCCCCGTTTACTTCAAACGCTGGACCTTGCTGGCGCTGACATTGAAGAAATCCCCGACGACATGGCGGCTTTAGAACTGGCGTTGAATAAGCGTCGAGACGCCGCGCGCGCATATTTTGACTCTCTCGCTGGAAAGTTTGGCAAAACATACGTCCCCGGACGCTCATGGAAAGCCCTCGCTGAGACACTGTTGAAACTTATGCCCCCCATCGTGATTGCCGATTTGGGTGCCGGTGAAGGGACGTTTTCTCAGCTGCTCGCTCAGAG
>PKCI01000015.1 GCA_002862135.1 Verrucomicrobiota bacterium
TTCCTGGGTAGCCCGGCTAACCAAGTTCAGGCCGATGACATCAATACCAGCAACCTGCCTCCTTTGCCTGATATCCGGACTCCGGATCAGGTTCGCTGGTTCGAGCGTTGGAGAAATCGCCTCGTTATTCAGAAGAAGATCCGTCACGCCAAGGCAGAAGCTCGGCGTGAAGCCAGGGAGCGACAGAGTCGTCCGACAGTGAATCGCCCTGCTCAGGATCCTTCAACGGCTGCGGCTGTGGTAAGTTCTCAATCAGGGTCTCCCTACGCTGGTTCTAATACGACGCCTGAGACGATTGATGGTGACGCGCTGAAGCCGTTCAACTCTAAATCCAAGTTTTACGAGGGGGGCTTCCTGGTCTTTAAAAGATAGGACGGAAGACGCCGTTAAGCCGACTGCCCATAAACCCGCTGGGTCAGGGCGAAAAGGGGGATTGGGCCAAAAGCATCAAACTTTCCAAGAAGCCCATGCTGAGAGATTCAGCATGGGTTTTTTCGTAGCTTTTTCGTAGCTTTTGCGTGGGTAGGGGATGCCAGCTTCAGGACTCGAGGTATTCGAGGATTTATTCGGGTTTACGAGAAGTTTCAGTGCTAGCCAGTTTGTTTTAGCATCGACTCATCAGGAATGCGTTGGGGCGAAATCGGAGCGCAACAGGTAGCCCTGAGACGGGTTATGGGGCTTATTCAATGAACCGACTGGTAGTGTGCTGAGAAGAAAACTCTTCACAGAAAAAGGCTCTTCCATGAGGAAGAGCCTTTTCGTGGGTTTCAGATCTCTGAGAAAGGATGTGAGCTGGTATCAGCTTACCTCGGTGCCTTTGTGGCCGAGGATCTTTACCGTACGATTGAGCTGGTCGTATTCGATCGGCTTCTTGATCACAGTGACGGGGCCGCTGGCGAGGATCTTGGTGAGGATCTCGCTGTCGGGGTAACCGGTGATGATCACAATGGGCAGATCAGGGTAGAGGCCTTTGAGCTTGGCGTAGAGCTCATCTCCGGGGATATCCGGAAGCTTGAGGTCAAGGAACACCAAGTCAAAACGCTGCTTCTCGGCGTAGCTGAGCGCTTCGGCGCCGCTGCCGACAACAATCCGTCCAAATCCGGCCTTCTTCAGGAATTGCTTGAAAAGTGTCTGCAGGGCAGGGTCATCATCGACCACAAGCACGGTCGGCTGGCCGCCTTCGTCGGTCTTCAGGATATCCCGGTCGAGAAGGCTCCGCTTGATACGCCAGCGACCGCCAATTTGAATTGCGGGAAGCTGGCCGCGCTGGACAAGGTAGTAAACAGTCGGCAGAGGTATTCGCAGGTATTCTGCGGTCTCTTTAACGGTCATCAATTCAGGAGGTTCTTCGTCTGCCATGATTCTTGGGTCGAGTTTCTAAATTTGGCACTTCAGGGATAAGGTCGTTTCCACAATCGCGGAGATGGAAATAAAAACCACAATTCCAGTATTTAGGAGTGCCGGATCTAATAATTGTGTCCAGTTTCAGTATGATGACAAGTGAAAATAAGAAATATTTTCAATTTTGAGAGTCTTCCATGAGATCTTGCAGTGCTAAAGGCACTGAGAATGGCCATAGGTAGCCGAAACGATGAAATTTTTGGTAGGGTCTCGGCTAGCTGTAAGGGATAAAAAAAGAGTAATGCCATGGAATTCCAAAGGATACCGAGCTTGAGCGGATTACCCCACTAGGAATGAGGTTACGATGCGTCGTCGAACCCGTCTGAATCATCTGCTGGAATATTGACGAGGGTGGACTATGAATCCCCATGAGTCTTCTCGATGCCATTATTCTCGGGCTAGTCCAGGGCTTGACAGAGTTCCTGCCGGTGTCTTCATCGGGACATCTGGTGTTGTCTCAGAAACTGCTTGGGGTAGAGGAACAGGGCCTTACTTTTGAAGTCATGGTCCACTTTGGGACTCTGTTGTCTGTGATGATTTATTTCTGGAAGCAGTTGTGGAACATGCTCCTGAGCATTCTCCCTCCTTTTCGCAAGGAACTGGCGAAGGAGCGCGAGATGATCTTGTTGCTGGCAATTGCGAGCGTGCCGGCAGCTGTCATCGGTTTTTCACCGCTCAAAGGTGTTTTTGAAGGCACTTACGAAAAGCCGGCGGTGGTGGGTCTGTTGTTGATGCTGACGGGAGGCATTCTCTTTCTTCCGCGCCTGATTGCTAACCGGCAGAAAGATTCTGCAGATGTGGGTTTCAAGTCCGCTTTAATTATGGGAATCGGGCAGGCTTTCGCGATTTTGCCGGGCGTTTCCCGATCCGGCTCCACGATTGTCTCCGGCATGATGGCGGGGGCGAAATCATCCGCAGCAGCGGAGTTTTCATTTCTCATGGCGATTCCGGCAATCGCAGCTGCTGCATTTCTTGAATTGGGGCATTTGCCCAAAGAGGGCGGGCAATTGGCTACATACATCGTTGGAACTGCTGTGGCGTTTCTCTCAGGGCTCATCGCGATTTACACGGTCCTCGCTGCGATACGGCGCGGTAGATTTGAGTATTTTGGTATCTATTGTCTGGTTGCCGGATTGATCGCTTTTTTATATTTTCAGTTCATCGGAGCCTAATTTTCCACCGTATTGAACCGTCAGGAAGTTCGTTGACCTGAATTGGTGTCTTCTCGATCGTGTTTCCCCGTACTACATTATCCCCTGCCTTCTTTGCGATTTTCTTTATGGGTGTTGCCATTCTGGCAGCAGCCGTTGTGGAACCTTTGCAGGCGCAGTCCTACACCTCTGCCCGTCTTGCCGACGGGTTTGACTATCCAGTTGGTAAACCTGATGCCTACGGCTACTATGTTTACCGCGGATTTTCGCAGAATGGGCACCTTGGCGAAGACTGGAACGGCAACGGCGGCGGTAACAGTGATGAGGGCGACCCGATTTACTCCATCGCCAACGGTATCGTGGTCTTTTCCGAGGACTACGAACGTGGATGGGGTAACGTGGTGATTGTTCGCCACGCCTACCGGGGCAAGTCGGGACAAGTTGAATTTGTGGATTCGCTTTATGGGCACCTCAAGCTACGGTCGGTCAAATTTGGGCAACAAGTGACCCGTGGGCAGGTCGTCGGCACGATGGGGAGGGGACCTTACCGGATGTATGCGGCGCACCTCCATTTCGAAATCCGCAAGGATCTGCGTGTGGGGATGAGGCGGGATCTCTATCCAAAGACTTACGCGACCTATCACAGTCCGAGGACGTTCATCAATGCTCACCGTCGCTTGCGGCTGGAGGACAGACTAGTCCGCATTCCGATCAACACGTTCCTCAAAAGTAACCCTAACAAGATTTTCACTGAAGCAATCGATCTGCCTGAAATGACCAGCGGGACCACGGTGAGGCCCGAGGTTCCAGAGGAAATCGGCGAGGTAATTGCAGCTGAGGCTGACGTGAAGGCAGCAACACCGGAAAAGACAAAGTCGTTTTTCGACAAGTTGTTCGGCAGTTAGGGGGCTTTGGCTGAACTACGCAGTTCCTCCGCCCACTGATAGGCGGCTTGCTTCATCTTTTGGAACGTCTTCGGAGATTGCTCCTTAAGATCCTTCTCTTCGTTGGGATCGTTGGCAAGATCGAAAAGAAACTCTCCGTCAGCGGGACTGCTGAGGTATTTGAGCCGTCCATGACGATAGGCGAGCCAGGATTCGCGATCCAGTTCGGCGTGGGCGCCCGTTTGCCAAAGGAGCTTTCGATTGTGGTTTGCCTCTGCTTCTGAATCAAGAGCGGGAACAAAGGTGGTGCCATCGAGGGGCCAGTTGCCGGGAACGGGAATGTCAGCGAGCTGGCAGAAACCGGGGAATAGATCAAGAGAAGTGAGAAGCGCGTCGGACTCCTGACCTGCTTCAATCCCGGTTGGCCAGCGCATCAGGCAAGGAACTCGAAGGCCGCCCTCGAAGAGGGTGGCTTTGTCGCCGCGCAGAGGCAGATTGCTGCCGCCAAAAGTGGGATCGCCGCCGTGATCGGTTAGAAAGATGATGAGCGTGTTGTCATCAAGGCCATTCGCCTCAAGAGATTCGAGAACCTTTCCAACTCCGTCATCCAGGCTGACTGTCATGGCCGCGAATTCCCGCCGGATCTTGTCTTCTATGAAGTCGACGCGCTTGAGATCGGCGGCCTGTGGCTGCATCAAATTCACCGGGGCTTTGTCGGAGGGACTGTAGCCCTTGCCAAAGTGCGGGGCGTTATAGGCGATGTAAAGGAAGAAGGGTTCGTCCCTCTGCTCGGCTCGCTCATCGAGATAGGCGGTCGCCTCTTCAGTGATCAGCTCAGTCGCATACCCGTTTTCGTTGACGCGTTCAGACTTATGATACCAGTCGGGAATGATCCCGTAGGTCATGGTGAAGAAGTCGATACAGCCGCCGGTGTGACCAATGAAGGTGTTGAAGCCATGATGATGGGGGAGCATGGTTTCTTCGCCGTGACCGAGATGCCATTTTCCGATGAGAGCGGTGTCGTAGCCACCCTTGTCTCGGAGAACTTCGGCGATGGTGGTTTCGTGAGGCTGAATGCTGGTGCTCTTGTGTTCATCGGCCATAAACATGAGCGCGCCGAGAAGCTGGTGCTGAGATCGAATCGGATTACGTCCGGTCAGGAGGCCGAATCGGGAAGGGGTGCAGATGGAGGAGGCGGAATAAAAGTTGTTGAACTGGATACCCTCGTCGCCAATCCGGTCTATGTTCGGAGTCGGAATTTCGGATCCATAGCAGCCAACATCGTTGATACCTTGGTCATCCGTGAAGATGAGAAGGATGTTAGGTCGATCAACTGCGAAACCAGTGCAGGTGAATACGGTCAAGATCAGGAAAAGTCGAAAGGCAAACATGGAAGGGAATGGTTGCCTTCTTCTGTCACAAATCCCTGCATCCTGACACGAAAAAAGGTTCGCATACATGCGTATCGGGCCGGTCTTCCGGAGTGTCTGCTCCTCTGGAGCTATCCGGTTTCAGTGAGGGATTCGCGGCAGATCAGTTGCCGCACTTCTTGGCGAGGAAGTATTCAACTGAGTCGACCAGGGCCCGCCAGCTGGCCTGAATGATGTTGTGGCTGACGCCGACAGTTCCCCATTGTTCCTGACCGTCGCTGCTGAGAATCAGGACGCGGGTCTTGGCACCCGTGCCCATATGACTGTCGATGATACGGACTTTGTAGTCCTCGAGTTCCATTTTATCGATCTCGGGATAGGTGGGGCGCAGAGCCTTACGCAGGGCGCCGTCGAGGGCGTTTACTGGTCCGTCACCTTCGGCAACGCGGTATTCCTCAGTGCCGTCGACATCCAATTTCACGGTGGCTGAACAGGTCTGGTAGTCGCGCTCGCCGTCGCGGCGGAAGGTGCAGTGGTATTCCTTGAGGTCGAAGAAAGGCTTGTAGGTGTCGAGGTGGTGACGAATGAGAAGCTCAAAGGTGGCCTCGGCTGCCTCGAACTCATAGCCTTGCTCTTCCTTCTCTTTGAGATCCTGTAGGATAGCCATGGCCTCGGGGCTGCCTTTTTCGACAGGCAGTCCGAGTTCCTCGGCTTTCATGAGCACGTTGGACTGGCCCGAAAGCTCGGAGACCAGAATGCGCTGCCGGTTGCCGACTGTCTTTGGCTCGATGTGCTCGAAGCTGTGTGCGACCTTCTGGACGGCGTTCACGTGCATGCCGCCCTTGTGAGCAAACGCGGTTGCTCCCACGTAAGGGGCGCGAATGTTGTGAGAGCAGTTGGCGAGATCGTCAACGAAGTGCGCAAGGTGAGTCAGTCGGCTCACGTCTTCGATCACGGGGCGATCCATCTTCAGCTGCAGGTTTGGGATCACGGTGGTGAGGTTACAGTTGCCGACACGTTCACCATAACCGTTCACAGTTCCCTGGACCTGGGTGGCACCGGAATTGACGGAAGCAAGGGCGTTAGCGACTGCAACTCCGGTATCGTTGTGGGTATGGATGCCGACGGGAATGCCGATCTCGCGCATGACAATTTCGGTGATTTTCCCGGCTTCATGCGGCATGGTGCCCCCGTTGGTGTCGCAGAGAACGACCCAGTCGGCGCCGCCTTCTTTGGCTGCCATCAGGGTAGCGAGGGCATGCTCGGGGGAATCCTTGTAGCCGTCGAAGAAGTGTTCCGCATCGTAGATTACCTCGCGACCGTTCTCCTTGAGGTAGCGGGTGGTGTCACAAATCATGGCCTGGTTTTCCTCCTCGGTGGTGCCGAGGACTTCGGTCACATGGAGGCGCCAGCTTTTGCCGAAGAAGGTGATGGCGGGAGTCTTAGCATCGAGTAAAAGTTGGACCTGCGGGTCATCTTCAACCGCGATGTTCTTACGGCGAGTGCTGCCGAATGCGGCGATCCTGGCGTTTTTCCAGTCGAGATCTGCAGCCTGCTCGAAAAAGGAGACATCCTTGGGATTGGAACCGGGCCAGCCACCTTCAATGTAGTGCATCCCGAATTCGTCGAGTTCCTGGGCGATTCGAATCTTATCCAGTGAGCTGAAATTCACACCTTCGCCCTGAGTACCATCGCGCAAGGTGGTGTCATAGAGTTTCACGTCGGGATGTTCGCTCATGGTGAGGTTCAACAGGGTTAGTCTAAAGAGTCAACAAGGTTCAATCGAGTGCACAAGTTCTGGAATTGGGGTGATCCCGATTCGGTTGGCTCTTAGCAGGAAAGCAGTAGTAAATAAGACCGATTCGCAATCACCTGGCGGGTTCAGCCAATGATGATTGCGGTAATGATAATAGAGCTGAAGCTGTTGCTTGCCATTCCCATGCTTTCTCAGGATAATGCAGGCTTGAACGAACGCAACGCCTTATTGCCTACTACAGGGCTCAGGTGGGGCGCTTGCCGGCAAGCTCGCAAAGGCGCTTTTTCAGCGCTTCGAGGCCGTCTCCGTTTTCGGCGGAGATAGGAAATACCTCCTGCCGCGGAAATCGGGTTTTGAGTGCCTCGAGATACAGGTTCGATTCCTCGAGGTCGATTTTGTTTGCCACAATCAACCAGGGGCGCTCGCCCAGGTCCTCGTCATAGAGACGGAGTTCCTTACGAAGGATCTGGATATCTGAAATGGGATCGCGCTGATCGACGGCGGCAGTATCGACGACAAAGAGGAAGGTCGAGCAACGGCTGATGTGGCGCAGGAAATCGTGTCCCAGGCCGACATTAGCGTGGGCCCCTTCGATAAGCCCGGGAATGTCAGCTACCGTGGTGCGGTAAAAACCGGGAAAGTCGACCACGCCGACCATCGGCTTCAAAGTGGTGAACGGGTAAGCGGCAACCTTCGGGTTGGCATTGGAAAGCGCGGTCAGGAGCGTGGACTTTCCGGCATTGGGAAATCCAACCAGGCCGATATCAGCGATGCGGCGTAGCTCAAGGTAAAACCAGTCATCTTCTCCCCGTTCACCCATTGTGAATTCGATGGGAGCCTGGTTCGTATCGGTACGGAAGTTCCAGTTGCCTTTGCCGCCGATACCGCCTTGGCAGAGGGTAAACTTCTGTCCGATCTCAGTCAGATCGGCGATCTTTTCGCCAAAGTGGTGGGCTTCTTCTTCCTCCTCAAACTCAATGTTTTCGGCTTCCTCGCCTTCGACGAAGAACTCGCTGCCGCTATCATTCTCGGCGAGTTCGCCTTCAGGAGAGCCTTCTTCAGCCAACTCATTTTCGGCGCCCTCTTCCTCACCCTCCGGCATGCTGCGATCCATAAGGACCATTTGGCCTTCTTCATCCTCAATGAACTCTCCGGCCCAGTTGGCTTTGGAGAGATCAGGCTCCACGAAATCGTCGTTTTTTCTTTTAGGCTGATTGGGCTCAGAGCGGTAAACGATGGTGCCGGGAGGGACTTTTAGAATGAGATTCTTGCCTGATTTCCCGGTTTTTCGCTGGCCCTGGCCATGCATGCCTCGCTCAGCCTTGTAATTCGGACGGAAGAAAAACGCTTTAAGGTTGTCGGTGTGGTGGTCGACCTCGAGAATCACGTCTCCACCTCGCCCGCCGTCACCGCCGTCCGGGCCGCCTTTTGGTTCAAATTTCTCCCGTCGGAAGCTGGAGCATCCGTGACCGCCGTCGCCGGCTTTCGCGTGAATTTTGATGTGGTCGACAAACATGGATGCAGCGGGGCTGGAAATAATGGGCCGGGCGAGGTCTGACCGAACTACTCGCGGCAACCCATAGCACGGAAATGGGTCGAATGAAATCCAGATGAAGGCATCAGGGGTGTGAAGTGGTCAGTTTTTCACGAGTTATTCACAGCCTTGTTGTTCGAGTTATTCACATCGAAAGGGGAGGATGTGAATAAAATCAAAAAGTAGAAGTGATGGGGGAATAATTAGTTTCATGAAAAAATAAACTACTGAATTTAAATGACTTAGTGCAAATCGTACGGAATTGATTTCCCTCAATAATCAAGCTTAAACAAATGATAATTAATGGGTTATCTACATTGTTGTCTTGATAGTTTATTGGAGTGAGTTGATTGTATTAATTCAAGCAATGAATGTGTCGGTTTCATGCTGGATTGGTGGTAGAGACTGCCGGGAATCAGCACTTTTTCACAGTTTTTCGGGAGAATCCTGAGACGGAAAGAGTTATTCCCAAGGTTTTTCACAGGTGCCTCATACGATGTTAATAACTGGGTATTCCGACAGGTCAGCTATTTTATAATTGCCTGTCACAGGGGCCTGAGAGAACATGCTTCGAAACCGCTTTCATGGATCCCAAGGAGACCGAAGAAACCGATAAAACGGAGAAAAATTACCCGACGCCATTTCAGAAGAAGACTCTCTGGAGTGCCATTACCGCATCTTGCATCGTCCTGATTGGAGCGGTTGGCGTCGGATTTATTTTGCTGACCGGCTATGTCTTGAGTTTCCTGCAGGTCGTGCTCGTGCCCATAGCGGTGGCCGGAATCATCGCCTATCTCCTCGGGCCGGTTGTGAAATGGCTTACCTCGAGAGGATGGCCGGAGGGGAGGGCCATGATGGTGGTTTTTGTCGGCTTCCTGATTTCGATCATTCTTCTCGTCCTTGCCGTGGTTCTTCCCGTTGCCGGTCAGGCTGAAGAAGCCATTGGAAGATGGGGGACGATTCAAACCAGTGTTACCGAGAAGGTCAAAGATACGGTGGGATCGGCGCAGGCTCATGTGGGGACTGGTATCGCGGCAGAGTATTATCAAAAAGGTGTCGACTGGGTGGGCAAAGAAGCTCCCAGCAAGGTGAACGAAATTGGCGGCTGGCTGTGGAGTCGCGTGAGCGGCGTGTTTGGCTTCTTTGGATACATGCTGGGCTTGCTGATGGTGCCCATCTATCTCTTCTTCTTCCTCAAGGAGGGTCGCAACATTTCGCAGCGCTGGTCGGATTATGTCCCCTTGAGGGAATCCGAGTTTAAGGACGAGGTCGTTGGAACGCTGACCGATATTAATGGTTACCTCATTTCATTCTTCCGCGGTCAAATGGTAGTAAGCCTGATTGATGGGGCATTGGTGGCGATCGCGCTTTCGATCATGGGGCTTCCCTATGCGCTCCTGATCGGAGCTTTCCTGGCTATTCTCGGCCTCATTCCCTATATCGGAAACGTCATGGTGATGATACCGGCGCTGATCATTGCCATCGCCCACTTTGGAGCGGCCGAGACCGGGACCGTGATCGGCGATGAAATACCCATTGTCGGTCAGGTGGCCAAGATCGAGTATGTGGATGAGAAAGGGGAGAAGCAGGTGACTTCAAAAGTCGTCACTGAGGTTCTCGATGACGGTGAACGGGCAGAGGTTCGAGTCAATGCGTGGAACTGGCTCTCAAACCTTTGGGCTTATCCGTTAATCGTCCTGGCTATCTTTATCATTCTTCAGCAAATTAACGGCCTCGTGACAGCGCCGAAAATTGTAGGGGACTCGGTGGGGCTTCATCCTTTAACGGTGATTTTCTCCATGCTCTTCTGGTCCCTGCTTCTGGGCGGATTGCTCGGTGCTCTCCTCGCGGTTCCTCTGACCGCCTCTGTGAAGGTCCTTTTCATGCGCTACATCTGGCAGCGACGTCTCGAACCGGCGGTCGAGAAGAAGCTGAGCCAGGGTGAAGACGGAGGAGGGGACGGTGAGGTGACCGAAGATCTTGCTCCGGCGTAAGTTTGGGGGCTTGCACGAGACCAAATCTGCTTCATCCTATCGGCCAGCCTGATGCACAACGTTGACACCAATAAACTCGCTGAAGAGATAAACCGCCAGGGAACCTGGGTGAATGCCGTAAAGTCCGAGATGGGCAAAGTGGTCGTGGGACAGGATCAATTGGTCGATCGACTGCTGATTGGTTTGCTTACCAATGGTCACGTGTTACTCGAGGGTGTTCCCGGGTTGGCAAAAACGCTGACAGTGAACTCACTTGCCGGAGCCCTGGCCGCGGCGTTCCAACGCATCCAGTTTACTCCTGACCTGTTGCCGGCTGATTTGTTGGGAACCTTGATCTTCAATCCCCAGACCAATGAGTTTTCGCCCAAGCTCGGACCTGTATTTTCCAACCTGATTCTCGCCGACGAGATCAACCGGGCTCCTGCCAAGGTGCAAAGCGCGCTGCTCGAGGCGATGCAGGAGCGACAGGTGACGATTGGGGATACAACCTACAAGCTGCCCGATCCTTTCCTCGTGCTTGCGACCCAGAACCCGATTGATCAGGAGGGAACCTACCAACTTCCCGAAGCACAACTGGACCGTTTCCTGGTCAAGGTGCTGGTCGATTATCCCACCGTCGATGAAGAGCGCGCTATTCTCGACCGAATGGCGACTTCTTCGGCCAAGACCACGACGACTGCCGTAGTCGATCCCAAAACTGTGATCGAAAGCCGCAAGCTGGTGAATTACGTCTATGTCGACGATGGGGTTAAGGACTACATCGTCAGCCTCATTCACGCGACAAGGCAGCCAGGCGAAATTGATCCGGGCCTGGGACCGCTGGTTCGTGCCGGTGCTTCTCCGCGCGGAACCATCAACCTTACGCTTGCCGCCAAGGCAGCCGCCTTCCTCCATGGGCGGGGCTACGTCGTACCACAGGATGTGAAGGATCTTGCTCACGATGTGTTGCGTCACCGGATTCTTCTGAGTTACGAAGCGGAAGCCGAGGAGATCACGAGCGAGGAAATCATCGGAGCGATCCTCGATCGGATCCCGGTTCCCTAGAAATGTGATTCGAGCAATCCGCCTTGGCGCAAGTTATCGGCATGGGTTATGGTTGGAGGCTACATCCAGTAACCTCCCCCTCATCTATGAAGAGTGTGACCCGCTATCTTGTTATTTCGCTGGCTGCTATTATTGTTGTCACTGTCCTGTTGCTCTGGAAGCGGACAGATCGCGAAGCGGCGATAGAGGAATTGCAGACGCGATTCAATGCCCAGGTCGTTCTCGGGGAAGAGGAATTTTATGTCGGATGCGATGGAGAGGCTCTCGTTGACCTGATTGACTTTTCTGCCCTAGTAAAGCGAGTCGGCGAGCCCGCGATTGTCGACCTGACAGGGGCGCCGAATCTGGAGTCGCTCAATGGGTTCGAAGTGCTGACTTCGGTCAAATCGCTGGTTGTTATCGATTGCCCCAAACTGACTTCCATCGAGGGGGTCGCAGGTCATCCGGGGCTGACTGAATTGATTGTCATGGACGCGATCAAACTTAGGGATGTGAGCCCGCTGCGTGGCTTGTTGTCCCTCGTAACTCTCGATTTCAGCGGGGCCTTAGCATTGGAGTTTGCAGAGCTGGAGAACCTGCCATCGCTTGAAAACCTTTTTCTGAGCCGCTGTCGTAAGCTGGACTCGATTGACGTCTCGGAGTTCCCGAAGATGAAGCAACTGTTTCTCGATGGAACCACAAGGTTGAGTTCGATTAAAGGCCTCGCAGGGTTAAGCCAGTTGACTGACCTTGACGTTAGTAATGCGACATCGCTCGAAGGCTTCGGTGGAATTTCAGGACTTTCCAGCCTGATTGTGCTCGATATTCGCAACGTTGATATACCGGAATTTTCTGAAATCGGGAATCTTTCCGCCCTGCGCGTCCTTCGAATGGGCGGGCAGGATACCATTGAAACTTTGGAGCCTTTGTCAGGACTGGTTGGACTGAATGAAATTCACCTGGAGGCCTGCCCGAATTTTAGATCCCTGAAGGGCATCCCACCGAGCGTTTCCCAGTATGCTGGATTCACGCACTGCCCGAAGTTGGAGTCGATTGCCGGAATCGAAGGCTGCGAAGGCCTCGAGCAGCTCGATTTGACCGGTTGTCGCAATCTCAAATCGATTGCCGAGGTTGCCGAGTTGTCCAGTCTGGTTCAGCTGAGCCTGGTGAAATGCCGTGAGGTGACTGATATCACTCCGGCGGCGGCCTTGGAGAAACTCACCATCGCCATGCTTGGTGGATCCGGCGTATTGCCGGATTCAGTGGAGGATCTCGAGACGGCAAATCCCGACATCATTTTTGATTTTACAGTCGGAGAGTAATCCTTCGCGATGATGTTATGCCTCCAGTTCGCGCATAGAAGAGGGCGATACCGGGATAAGAGAACTGCAGGTTGGCAATGCTGATAGGAGCGATGACCTGCGATTTGGCGAGACGAGAAGCTTCAAGGTCTCCTCCTTCTCCGAAGTCCGCTCGCCTTCGGGTGCCACAGTGATCACAGGGAGCTTGGCCGGAAACTGTCCGAGTGATTCGAGTTTCACTGTGATCACCTTCAGAGACCATTTTGGCCAAGGTGATTGACTTCATCACACCTCAGTTCGCATCCGTAAGAAGAAGGGCGGCCAGGATCGCTAAGAGGGTCGTGAATCGATTCAAGCCAGGTAATCCATTAGCAACAGCGATAGCTTTGCAAGCATGGATACGGTGAATTCAGTGCGTGTTTGGTTTTGACTCTGCCCGTCATCCTGCTGAATTGGTGGCAGGTCTGCTATGAGTTCGAAAGTTGCTTTTGTCACCGGAGCCAGCAAAGGAGTTGGGCGTGGAATCGCCTATGGCCTGGCCGATGCCGGGTGGGATGTGGCTATCAATTTCTACTCGGATGAGAAGGGGGCGAATGAGACACGTGACGTCATCGAGTCGAAAGGTCAGCGCTGTATCACCGTAGACGGGGATGTGGGGACCAAGTCGGATGTTGAAGCGATGATTTCAGCTGTGGTTGCCGAGCTAGGAGGACTCGACTGCATGGTAAATAATGCCGGGCGGCAGACTTTTGCTTCGATTCTCGAACTCAGCGAGGAAGACTGGGACAAAACGATTAAGACCAACCTGAAAGGGAGCTTTCTCTGCACCCAGATCGCGGGGCGGGTCCTCACGGAACAGGGGCGGGGAGGATCGATCATCAATATCGGGTCCGGCGCAAACAAGCAGCCTTTTCTCAACCTCGTGGACTATTGCGCTTCGAAGGGTGGTCTGGAACAGCTTACCCGTGTCAGTGCCTGCGAACTCGGTCAATATGGCATCCGGGTGAACTGTGTGGCTCCCGGAGCCATCGAGATTGAGCGAACCCGTGAGGAATCTCCCGACTACGCCGGAACCTGGTCTCCGCTGACGCCGATGGGACGCATTGGCCTACCCGAAGACATCGCAAACATGGTGGTTCACCTCGCTAGCGATGCCGCTGAGTTTGTCACTGGCCAGACGGTTTACGTTGATGGAGGCCTCTGGACGAAGGCTCAGTGGCCTTACGAGGCAGACTGATTACTCTTCCCAGTCGATCACATGTAAGAGGTTGCTGTAGTCGTCGGTCCAGATCAGGTCTTCGGGCAAGGCTTTGTACCAGTAGGAAGGGTAGCCTTTGAGTTCCAGCATAGCGTGAAATTCATCGTCTCTGCTCAGGAGAACCCAGTCGGAGTAATAGAGCATGTGTTGCTCGTAGTCCGGATCAAACTCAACCCTTGTCGCCGTCCAGCCGGTGTGATCGGCAAGGTTGTGGACGAGGTCGCTGAGATTGAGGTGGAGGTTGCTGACGTGAATTGCAATGACTCCGTTTTCCTTAAGGTGCTTTTCGTAGAGCTCAAGCGCTTCAACCGTAAGCAGGTGAATCGGAATCGAGTCTCCACTGAACGCGTCGACGATGAGGGCATCAAACTCCTGTGAACCTGCCTCATTCCATTCATTTTCCATCGAAATGCGGGCATCCCCGAGAATGACTTTTTCCTCTCCTTTGCAATCTGAGAGGTAGGTGAAGTGTTTGCGAGCGATGTCCTCGACCTGGGGATTGATTTCGTAGAACCGGATGCGGTCATCGTCCCGCATGTAGGCGGAAACTGTTCCGATACCGAGACCAACCACACCAACATGCATCGGCTTGGGTTCGACCCTCGATTCGTAGCAGGTGAAGATCGCGCCAACGCCACTGCTTTCGGAGTAGTAAGTTGGAGCGAGTTTGCTGAGGTCCTCGTCCAAGTACTGGCGGCCGTGAGAAATGCGGCCATGGTAGAGGGCCCGAAAATAGTCGACGCTATATTCGTCGACGTCGTAAACACGAAGCACCCCATAGAATCCGCGGGCCGAGGCTCGTGAGCCTGCTTCAGTTTCCTGGATGTTCCTGTTCAAACCCCACACCATTGTGGCGACGAGTCCGACCCAGACAAGGCTGCCGGCAATGAAGACCTGCGACTTGGTATGGGACCTGAGCTGATAGATCAGTTGCACGGAAATGAGGAAGGCAAGGAAGACGAGTGAGAAATGAAGTTCCCAGTAACCGTCAAAGATCAGCGGTGCGACGAGACTGACAAAAAGACCACCGAGGGCACCACCTAGCGAAATGGCGAGGTAGAAGGCGGTCAGATTGCGTGCCGGAGGTTTGAGCCGAAACACTTCGCCATGGCAGACCAGGCAGCCAAAGAAAATCGCACCGACGTAGATCGTGATCTGCCAGCCGATGTGCATCTCCTCCCAGGCAAACTGCTGGTTGATCAGGTAAACCACCGCGGCGACTATGATCACAGCGAGGGGAATTGCGGCCCAACGGTTGTACCAGCGGGAGTGGTCAAATGTGATAACGAACGTGAGGAGGTAGAATGCCAGCGGCAAGACCCAGAGGAAAGGAACCACAGCCACGTCCTGACACATCTGGTTGGTCAGTGATAGTAGAAGCATCGAGCCACAGGCGGCAAAGGCGACCCAGAGAACTTTGTCAATCGGGCGCGCCGGAGGTTTTTCATTGCACTCCGTCTTTTCCCTGGTAGTGACAATCGATTTGCTACTTTTCAGGAAGGTGATGGCACAAGCTGCTGCGCCGAGGCTGTAAACAGCAAAAGCGACCGACCATATTACGGTCTGATGCATGACTCCCATGAGTGGCTCGAAAACGAAGGGATAGGTGAGCAGCCCCGTCATGGATCCAACATTGGAAATTGCGTAGAGACGATAGGGCGATTTGCCGGGGTAGCTTTCAGCAAACCAGTGCTGGAGGAGTGGGCCGGAGGCCGAAAGGAGAAGGTAGGGGAAGCCGACAGTCACGAAGAGTAGCTTCAGAATGCCACCAATTGGGTTTTCGCTGACACTCTCAGGGCGCAGTGCTTCCCCGGGCGTGATCGGAAGCACGATTAGAGAGAGTGCGAGAAGACCAAGATGAATGCCAACCTGGAGTTTGCGCTTTTCGCGCAGGAAAGTGACGAGCCCGTGGGCATAGGCATATCCGCCGAGAAGACCACACTGAAAAAAGAGCAAGCAGGTAGTCCAGACCGCCGGGCTCCCGCCATACCACGGGAGAATGTAGCGGGCGATAACGGGTTGCACCTGAAAGAGGAGAAAAGCGCTCAGGAAAATGACTGCAGCGAAGATCGGCATGTCGGTTAAACCTTCGGAAGGCGCAGTCGTTGCAGCTAATTTGAGCGGTGAGAATCAACGACTGCGATCACGCGTCAGCATGATTTCGTTGCCCTCTGTGTCGATGCACATGGCGAGGTGAGGAGGTTCGCTGTCCTCCGGTTGTGGTTCGCGAGGGCACTGGCCACCGGCGGCACAGACGGCCTCCGCACCCGCGACCACATCCGCGACTTGAAGCGTGATACCGGTCCATGTTTTCTTGCCTTCGCCGCCGCCGTGGACAGCGATCAATCCACCGGCGATTTCCAATTCTGTAATGTGTGGATTCTGGCGAACGATTTCCGCTCCGAAGACCGTTTGGTAGAAAGAAGCGGCCCGATCAGAGTCTGCAGCCCAGATAGTGTATTTGATCTTTTCGACGTTGAGCATGATTGGACGACAGTTATACGACCGGCGGACCAGATCGTAAACGAATTTGAAATTCAATTATCCTGATGGCATGGCTGCAGGAGCTGTTGTTTTTTGAAAATTCAATTTCCAGACGCCCTCCCCGTATCTCGCCGACGCGATGACATTCGCGATGCCCTGGCAAAGCATCAGGTTGTTATCGTGTGTGGTGATACGGGATCGGGAAAGACCACTCAGCTGCC
>PKCI01000171.1 GCA_002862135.1 Verrucomicrobiota bacterium
ATCTGACGGACCTTGCGATCATAGACCATCTGGAAGCAGTCTGAAACGTTGCCACTGTCGATCATGCCTTTCAATCCCGGAAGCAGGGTCGTCAGGCTAGGATTGATCCGCTCCAGTTCAGCTGAGGTTCTTGCGGCTTGCGGCACCTCAAGCTCCACGGAGACGACATAGCCATTTTTCCCCTGCCGAATTCCGTGAGCGGTTTTCCCCACCGGTGTAACATTCCATTCCCGAACCGTCTCGGGCTCCGCTTTCAGTCCTGCCGACCAGCTTGCAGCAACGCTCAGGACGGATAACAAACAGACAAACTTCATAATGAGAAAAGGCGGATCAGCGGTTTCGTCCAATGATCCTCACTATCACTTCAATGCGCTTAGAGGCGATACTATTCGCGAAAAGATTACGACACCTTTCGCAGTTTAGTCACGCGGCCACCGACGACCCACTCGGCCACAAATATGTTCCCTTCCTTGTCGAAAGCAGCATCGTGCGGGTGAACAAACTTACCGTCCTGCCACTTGTCAGGACTGGCCCGCATTTTTTCAGACTTGTCGAGACAGCGATTCCGCCACACTTCATCATCGCCGAGCTGGGCAATCACTTTGTCCTCTTTGTTCAGAATGGTGAGTCGAGAATGCAGGTCGGAGACCAGCAACAACTCGCCCTGGATATCGATGTCCGCTGGAAAAAGAAAAACGTCCATCGTCTTGAGGTGATCGTTGTCCATGTCGAACCACTGCAATCGCATATTGGCACGGTCGCAGATCACTATTTTAGGCATGCCATCACGAGCATCAAACCACTGACCATGGGGCGTGTTGAATTTCCCGTCTTCGGTTCCGGTTCCTCCAAAGCAACTCACAAATTCACCATCACCAGTGTAACGGAAAATCATCCCGGAACCGTAGCCATCCCCCAGGTAGACATCTCCATTCGGGGCAAAGCTGGCATTGGTGGGACGATACTTTGCGAGCTTGTGGCCTGAATCCTTTTCAAGCTCGGCTTTTCCCCGGGTCCAGATCACCTCACCGTCCATGGTCGCCTTGGTGAAAGCCATGGCTGGATCGGCCGGCGACAGGTAGAGGTATTCCTTCCCGTCAGCTTCCTTGCGAATATCAATTCCATGACCGCTGGCTCTGCCTTTCCCTTTGGAATGGTCTGGGACCAGTGACTTTACGAATTTACCGTCGGCATCAAAGACAAAAACGGAGTCTGGACCGCCGTTGTGGGTAATGTAGATCAACCCGTTATCATCAAAGGCCACTCCGTGGGAGGCGTTGCCGTAGGTGGCATCTTCAGGAAGAGTGCCCCAGAAGTGTTCGCATTCATAAGTGTGCTCACCAGAACCAATTACAATCTTCTGGTCGGCAGACCATCCTTTTCGGGTGGTAATTAAATTGAGGGAGGCAAAGCTGAGTCCTGCACCGGTTGTCTGAAGAAAGCGACGCCGGGAAAACGACGAAGTCGCGGGTGATTTCATAGATCAGGGTATTTCTGGATGAGGTAGAGTTACCAGAGGAAATTTGACGAGCATGGGCGGGGCAACCCCTTTATGAAAAGCAGAAACCTTACATGTAGAGGAAGGCCTCAGCCTTTCGAAAACCTATACTTTGTGACAAAGTTGTGGTCCTTTCCTTACCCAGTGACAATGAAATTTGTTAAGATTCTCCGACGGACCACTGCCGTTTTGCTTCTTGCCTGCCTGCCAACGGCCTATGCCGAGGAAGCCCCTGCTAGTGGACTGGCGCCTGAAGTGACCGACCTCAATTCTCTGGACGTTTCATTTCAACTCGAGAAGGACCTCCCCTATCTCAAGAAGCCATTCATTAATCTTTCTCCGGGTGTTCGGAAAGACGGAATCCCGGTCGGCAGAATGGGTGCGGACGGAGGTGACAAAGATGCCGTTCTCGCCTTTGCTGAAGAGATCGCTGCCGGTGACCACGGCAAGGTGGACAGCTTACTCCTCTGCAAAGACGGCAAACTCATCTTCGAATCCTACTACCGCAGGGGCCGGGTGAACTATCCGCACTATCAAATGTCCATCACGAAGTCCTACACTTCTATGGCGGTAGGACGGGCCATTCAACTGGGACACCTCACCATGGAGGATCTCGAAAAACCGGTTGTGGATTTTCTCAAAGAAATAGATCGCAACCAACTGGTTGAAGGAGCAGAGCAGATCACTCTCGCCGAAGCCATGAACATGCACTCCGGCATTCGCATCAACAAGCTGAAAGCCGCCGGGCTGATGAGAGCTCCCGAGGTGCTTAAAGCCCAAGGACAGATCCAGGCTTACCTCACTCACAGCCAGCCCATCCCCCCCTCCCCACGCGATTACAAATACCAAGGTTCTGATCCGTCCATGACCATGCAAGTGGTTGAAGCCACCACTCCCGGCACGTCATGGAAGTTTCTCGAGAAAGAACTGCTAGGCAAAATGGGCATTCGAAACTTCGCCTGGCAGAAGGATGTCAGCGGCCTGCCCAAATCAGCCGCTGGCAGCAGCATGCGGTCCCGCGACATGCTCAAGTGGGGCCTGCTTGTGATGAATGACGGACAGTGGAAAAATAAGCAACTCGTGCCCGCCGAATTTGTCGAACTCGCGACATCGCGAATTCACACCAATCCGCAGGGCACTTCCTACGGCTTTTTCTGGTGGAGACATGATGCCCCGGTCGGAGATCAGACTTTTGACTGCATCAGTGGCCGTGGGGCAGGAGGACAATTCATTCTCATGTTCCCTGAACTCAATCTCATCGCGATCGTCACCGCGCATAATAAAGGCATGGGCAAGATGCTGAAGACTCTTCCGGAACGTGTTGTTCCCGGGTTTCTCAAATAGCGATATCTAAGCGCACCGCTGATAAAAAAGGGTGAAAGATTGCTCCCTGAGCCATCCGACTCCTAAAACACATTAGCAATCCTGATTCGATGCGCGTATCTTACCACCGATGCGTTCCTCCCCCGACGCCGGCTACATTTATATCCTCCAAAACGAATCGCTTGAGCCCGATCGGCTCAAGATTGGTCGCACTCACCACCACCCCAAGCTAAGGGCAGAAGAGCTCTCTCAGGCTACAGGTATCCCAACTCCGTTCACTGTCGCGTGGTATGGACGAACCGGGGACTGCAAGGAAGCCGAGCGACTCGTGCACAAATCTCTCTCCCCTTATCGCACGAATCCTCGCAGAGAGTTCTTCGATGTGGATCTAGATAAAGCCATCGAGGTCGGAAAGGAAGCCGTTAAGATCTCAGGTCGAAGGCTGAACTGGTTTTACCAACCACAGGAACAATGGAACGTCGATCCAAATAGACCATTAAGTTTCGCTGGCTTCACCTTCCACCATATCTTTCGACCTATCGCGCGGGCCCCAGTCAATTTAATCCTGCTCCTATTGCTGCTCACCTGGCTGCTGATCAAGATGACTTTTAAATTATTAGTTACTTGTCTGTTAGGCGCCTTGAAACTGACGGGGAGGGTCCTCTCACTCCTCAGATGAGGTAGCTTCGCTAAAAATGCGCTCGCTGTTTCATCGTTTCAATCCTCTCAAGGAAATAATCGGCTGCCTGCTTTGGGCCTTATTCATCTATTTTTTCTTCGCAAACGAAGGTCTCGTCCGCTCGAAGGAATTCATCGGCGACCTCAAAGAATTCATCATCGGCTCCGACAACTAATTGGCACTCTTTTCAGACTCTATGCCTTGCCGAAATCGGAGACCAATACCCCCTGACCTTCCAAACCAAGTCCGAGTTCGACCAAGAGGTTGCGGTCACGGTGCAGGTGCCCCCAATGGCTGACCATGTTCTGGACGGTCTGCAAACAGACCTTGAGCATAAGGAGAAAGGCGATCAGGGCGGCCTCGGGAAAACCGCTGAAAGCTTCGATATCAACGAGATTCATCGCAGCGATAAGAATAGCCGTGGTGAACACGATACCCAACCCGTGGAGAGACTGCTGAACTTTCCTTCTCGCGGCTTCTTCGCGCTCATCGACCTTGTCGAGATTGTTCTCGAGGTATTGTTGGATCAGCTCTTCAGGGTCACCTTCGTCTTCGAGAACTCTCTTGGCGCGACTGAGCATATCCTGAATCGCAACATCCTTTTCCTGCCGCTCGGCATGCAATCCATCCGACTTCGCAAATCGCACCAGGACGAACAAGATGAACCCCACGATCACGATTATCCCCGCAATCTCGGGCGCAAAAAATGCCACGATCAAAACAAGCGAGAACACCATCAGAATTGCCCCGGCCAATTGAACAATTGAATTCAAAGCGTTGATCATTGGCCCCTGGAAATGATGCTCGGAAGCCTGAGCTGTCGCAAAGGCCTTCTCAGCCTCTTCCTTGGCCAGTCCCATCTCCCGGATACGGAGATACTTTCCTGCAATGAAACGTCGGACCACTCGCTTGAACACGATCCTCGTATTGACCTGAATCTTCGTGGCAATCCAATTCACGAATCCGGCCCCCACAAAACAGCCCGCAATCGCTGCAGCTGATTCCCAAAGCACCTCTGTCGACACCTTGGTGCTAATTGCGGCCGATAGGATACGAATCGTGAAATAGAAAACCAGGATCTGCGCCGCCTGATTAATCACCGGAAAGACCATGCTCATGATCACGGTGAATTTCTGGTGCCTCTCAAGAGCATTCCAAATGCCACAAAACACCCGTCGCCAGTGCCCGATTGAGATTCCAACCTTCGCGCGCCCTAACATGCTTTTTCTGAATTCATTCGGTGGACCTGGAGCGATAAGTAAACCAGCATCACGGTTGTGAGAACCTCGCTGTCAAAAAAGGTATTCTCCAAAATCCCCCCGACAATGAAAGATATCAACGGAGGGAGAAATATTTGGCGGTATTCCACTACCCCTGCTGCCTCTCGGACCCACGCCACGGCGAAGGCAAGAAAGCAGAGCCCTCCCAGAATTCCGGTGGTGGCAAAATGTTCAAGGAAGTTGTTGTGGGCGTGTGATCTCAACCATGTGAGATGTGGAGTATGGTCAATTCTCTTGATATGGTCTCTGGGAAATTCATGCCTGATTTTATAGTCGACGCAATGCGCCTCAAACTGCCGGTATCCCACTCCGAAAATCGGATTTTCACTGAACAGTCCCACCGCAGTTTTCCATTGGGCATATCTCTCGGTGTGACTCGTTGTTTTCAACTCAGTAGGCTTTTCGACTTCCGTGTATCTCGATTTCTCAATTAAAGAAATCACGATAAATATCGATACACCAAAAACGAGGCCGGCAAGCAGCTTCCACTGCCTGCGACAAACCAAGACAACGGTCACTCCCACGATAAGACTGAGAGCCCCTCCTCTTGTGTAGGAAAAATAGAGCCCGACCACACCAATCGCTAATGCCATCCAGATAATGCCGGTTCCCCAGATGCTCCAACGTCGGGGAAACAAGCGTTCCATCAGGACACGGTTCACGACAACGGAAAACAAGGCAGGCAGAGCTATACCGAGCCCATAGGCATAAGTCATTACCATGGAGTAGACTCCTCCGTTCCGTCCCGGATATGGCTGCAAGTCCTGGATCAAGGGGTTGTAGCCGGAAAAGTGCCCGATCAATCCTGACACTGAAGCCAAAGTAATCGATGCTGACAATGAGAGTAAACTGACTCTTAAGGTGGCCTTCCAGTAGGGTTTCCAGACTCTAAAACAGGGGGCCAGAACAAGAAACCCGATTGGTATCATCAAATTTCTCAACTTCTTGATGAGCGTCCCTTTGTCTTCTGAGACATCAACAACGAAAAGAATCGAACACAAGTAAACACCCAGAAGGACAAGAAAAAGCTTGAGACTGACGGAAAACTCGCTGGCCGGCTGGAAGAACCTCGATGCGCTTTCATTCTCCGGTTTCGTACCTGATTTCGATCGAATTCTGCGAATCACATTCACAGTCAAATCGAACAATCCAACCAGAACGATCAGGATCTGCCCCGTAGCAATGGACCACCCGCCCAGAAACGTGCCGAAACAGAGGAATCCAGCGCCGATCACAAAGGTGTTTTTCTTATGATCCAGCTTCATTTTGTTTCGAGAATCACACCTCCAGGTCTACTTGGCATATGAAGAATTGCTTAGTGCTATTTTCCTCAGATACAGCGCTCTAGCTATCAGCGCAAATTCTTGAATCAAACAAAAAGAGACTTACTCTTCCCGTCAATCAACGTGAAAGCGGCAGCGGTTATGATCCCCAACAGGGACTTCAGGTGACAAGACTAGAACAAAGCCTTTTCAGGGCACAATCGACGATATGCAGTCAAACGAGAAATCAGTTTGGTTCTACACGTTTCACAAGTGCGCGAGCAGCGTCGTGTCTTTCTGCGCTCTTCGGAACGCACTTAATCTCGAATACGTCGATTATGAGGCTAAAATTGACAACGGCGAAATTGACAGGAACGACGCGAGCGGAATCGAGTTCAGTGAAACAGGAAAGGTCTATGCCCCCATCAGGCTTACCGGAAGACCCAGTTCCCCTGCGCTGGAAGCCCTTCTGGCGAGCGCGACAGAAGAGTTTGTGGTGAGCCGGAGGTCCATCTTCATGGTCAGGGATCCCCGCGATGTTCTGGTCTCACAGTTTTTATCTTTCACTGGAGCCCACACCATCAGCGAAGTTCCGGAAATCGCACGCGAGCAGGAAGCGCACCGTAACGAATTGAACTCGCGAGGCATTGACACTTTCGTGATCAACTCAGCCGAAGAGACACTCAACCACTACCTCCAGATGAACCGGTTACTGGAAGCATGCCAGGAACGTGTCCTACTGACATACGAACAAATGGTCTGCGACTATGTCAGTTTCATTCAGGATTTGTGCGTCTTCGTTAGAATACCTTTCTCAACCCAGTTCAAGGTCTACCTTTTAACAAGACCGAGGAGAAAAGAAAGACCGAATCTTCACAAGAGAATGGGAGCAATAGGCGAACATCGGATAAAGCTCGCGCCCAAAACAATCGATGCCCTCAACTCAATACTTGCCGAGGCACTCGAACTGTATGGCTACGAGACCTAGTATACCCGGCAAGCAGGCTGAATCTACTCAACCTGAAAATCCATCCTGCCACCCACGGCTCTGGAAGACCGATTCTTAAACAAAAGGCGCAGATCGTGTTTCTCTGTATCCAAACCATCTTGAAAGACGGACAGATCGACCACATGCTGCCCCTCTTCGAGATTGTGTTGGCAGAGTCGGTTGCGATTCAAAAACGACTTGATAACGCCTTTTAGAGTGAGCTGGAACAACGGTTTAATCATAAGGGACGCCGGAATCTTCACCAGCAGAGCCAGAATCTTTTTACCCGGGAACTGCAAACGCGTGACACTGATTAGAAAACGCTCAAAGTCAGCTTCAAGGTTCAGGCTCCTGGCCATCATCGCAAAGTCGAGAATCAGGTTTTTCCCAACTACGCCACTCATTTCCAGCGCTCTCAACCATTCCTTCAGCCATGCCAGTCGCGACCGCTTTATCCTGTGAACCTCGACTGTAAGTTCACCTTCGTCGATCTCGATCTCGATCTGAGGAAGAACTTCAGATCCCAATCTCCACGAAATTTTATTCCTATTACTCTCGATGGAGAAGCTCCCTCCATCAAACCTCGCGTCTTTGCTCTTCCTGAAACCCTTAATCCAAATCCAACGCACCTTGCTCCAGTCAACTTCCCGGGAAGGAAAAACCCGCTCCCAATCCGCTTCGTTAAATCCTAACTTATCCTTCACCTCTTCCAGCAACCAGGAAGCATGAACAATGCAAGTATCAGGCATATCTTCGCTCAACTCTCGTATTGAGTGCTTCCATCGTGGATAACTGAGCGTGGGCGCCATATTCGCGATGTAATCGCTAACTACGAAACGATTCTCGTAGTCCTCCTCGGATTGATCGCTTTCAAAATATTCAAATACCGCGCAATCAAATGCCATCTCAGGACGTTGGTATTTCACGATCTCTATCGTTCGGCGCTTCCAAATTTCAAAATAGAAATCCTGGAGGTTCTTCGAACCGCTTCTATAAATCGCATTGCCGTTCAGGTGATCGGTCAACGGAAAGGGCAACGAAGGTCCGTGGTATTGGCTTCCAACCACCCAGGCATCCGGATGGGCTTCCAGTTCACCGACCAATCGATCCAGCCAGCCTGACCGGATCGCGATGCAATCCACTTCCATCTGGAGGATGCCGGTGTAGTTGAATCCCACCTCTTCAAACATGAAGAAAAACTGGTGATTGGGCCCCGCTCTGAGGCCAAATTCGTTCACCGGGCGGGCATCCGATTCACGGATATAGAAATTTTTCTCAGGTTCCAGTTCGGCATAGGCAAACCTGACTTGGGCAAAGAACCGCCCCAATCGATGCTCTTGAAAGGAATTTTTAACCGCTTCCTCAAAATCCTCGCATTTCCCTTCAGGAAGAACATAGACAAGATCAAACCTCGATTCATCTTCGATACGCGAAGGCAACGCCTCGCGGTCCCACCATTCGTGCGACAATAAGGCTTCGGGTAATTCCTGCGGAATCAGCGGAACACAGACCGCAAAATCCGACAGGGGCTTTTTCTTCGCCACCATCTAACCCCGCTATACGTTAGCCATTGTTCCATCGCAATCTCAATTCCGTATTGCCGCGCAAACAATGCAATGCCCAATGAACTCAATTTCACCCGCAACCCCGCCAGCGACAGGGGCTGATTCCTCCGGCAGCATACCGAACATGAAGCAACAATTGCTCCTTTTCATTTCCCTGTTGGCACTCCCTTTCTATGGAGCCGCCAATCAACCCAATATCATTATCATTATGCCGGACGACATGGGCTATGGGGATCTAGGTGTCACTGGTAATCCTGTCATTCGTACGCCGCATCTCGACAAGTTTGCCGGAGAAAGTGCCGAACTCACTAATTTCTACGTTTCCCCGGTTTGTTCCCCTACCCGGGCAAGCCTCATGACAGGCCGCTACAATCAACGCACCCGCTGCATCGACACCTTCAAGGGCCGCTCCATGATGGCACCTGATGAGGTCACCATCGCCGAGATGCTCAAAGGAGCCGGATACGCCACTGGCATTTTCGGAAAGTGGCACCTTGGCGACAACTACCCGCTCCGTCCCCAAGAGCAGGGTTTTGATGAAGTGCTGATTCATCGTGGCGGCGGTCTCGCCCAGCCTTCAGAACCCATCGAGAATGAGCGCCGCTACACCGACGCCATCCTTTTCCACAATGGTGAGCAGGTTCAGAGTAAAGGCTATTGCACCGACGTCTACTTCGATGCCGCGATCAAGTGGATGGAGAAGTGCCGGGCCGAGGGCAAACCCTTCCTGACCTACCTCCCCCCCAACGCACCCCACGGTCCCTACCATGATGTGCCAGAGGACCTACTCGCTTACTACCAGTCCATTGACCTCACGCCCATCCTCAATGGGAATGAAAGTGATAAGCATAAAGGCACCGTCGCCCGCGTCTTCGCCATGATTGAGAACATCGATCAGAACGTCGGCAAGCTTGAAGCTTACCTCGAGGAAAGCGGCCAGAAGGACAACACCCTCATGATGTTTTTCACTGACAACGGTCCCAATACGATGCGCTACGTCGGCGATTTCCGAGCCATGAAATCTCATGTCCATGATGGAGGCATTCGCACCATGTTTTATGCTCGCTGGCCGGAGAGATTCAAAGCAGGGCACGTGGACGACCGCATTTCGGCACACATCGACATGCTTCCAACTCTTGCCGCCGCCAGCGGAGCGCCCCTGCCAGAAGGAGTTAAGATTGACGGCACCAACCTGCTTCCCCTGCTGGAAGGCACGCCTTCTGACTGGCCGGACCGCACCCTCGTCCTGCAGACCCATCGGGGCGATGCTCCCATCCCTTTCCATCACATGGCCGTTCGCACCCAGGACTGGAAACTGGTTCACCCCACCGGCTTTGGTTCTGAAACCATGAAGGAAGGCATACCTTTCGAACTCTACCGCATTGGTGAAGACCCTGGCGAAGCCGAGAATCTGGCCGAAAAGCTGCCAGAAAAAATGACGGAACTGAAATCTTTCTATATGGGCTGGTTCGATGACGTCTCCTCCACGCGCCCTGACAACTACGCGCCTCCACGTATCATTGTCGGCACTGATCACGAACTCGATACCGACCTTTCTATCCAGGACTGGCGGGTCGGCATGGCGGACGGATGGGGATCCAGCGGCAGGTGGCTCGTCAATGTGGCCAACGAAGGCCCCTACACCGCCACCGTGAAATGGGATCATCCGATCGGCACACGCCAGATAACCGTCCACCTTGGCGATGTCTCCGCCAGTGGAACCCTGAACGAAAGCGATATCGAAATTGCATTTCCCGGCCTGAAACTGGCGACCGGAGATTCTGAATTTCACGTCGAAATCGAAGGTGAGCTGAAACGAGGGGACAACCTGCGCTTTTTGACGATCGAGAAGGAATGATTGCCAGTGACCTCTCATTACCCTAAAGGGCTCGCTAAGTTGCCCCTTCCGCATGGCAGCCCGCATCCTTGTGGTCACTGAATCAACCGCAGGCATTCCCCACATTCCTTAGATCCCACCCAATTCCAACCAACCTCTCTTCAATCCATGGAACGCCGCCATTTCATCAAAACCTCCACCGCCGGTGCTGGTGCTGCCGCCATTTCTTCCCATTCTCTCGAACAAACTGCCCGAACCGCTGCCCTGCCCGGCACGCTCGTCGATGATTTCTCCCGCGCCGATTCGCTCTTCCACGGTAGTGGCTGGGAATCCCTTAATCCGGGATTTTGGAAGATCGACAACGGCACTCTTCGTCGGCGACTTAAGAATTACGGCGACCGCGCCCGCCGCACCGGCTTTCCTTTCCACTCAGAAACAAACACCGGCGAAGCGCTCGAGACCGACTACGACCCCTCACTTCCCCAGGGCGTTCTCTGGAGACGTGACTGGAAGCTTTCCGGCGCCTACACCATCACCATTCAGGGGATCTATCACGCCGACTGTCCGGATGTCGCAGAAGGCGACAACGCCGACTGGAAAATGTATCAACCCGGTAACGGCGTCATCGGAATCGCCATTGGCGGGAAGAGCCTCTTCGAAAGCTACGGCAAAGAACGCCAGGCCACCTTGATCGGTTGGCAGGACAATAAGGCTCTCGCCATCGTCAAAGAACCGGCATCCGGGAAAGGCAACGGCAGCTGGACGGGAAAGTCCCGCCAGGGCCCCAAGTCGGTCAAAGCCCTCGCTTTGGATCCCGGCGATACGTTCACTCTCACCTTGCAGGTCTCGAAGGAAGGCAGCGGTTTTACGGCCCTTGAGGCCACCCTTGATTGCAACGGCAACACCACCAAACTGACCCGGACCGGAATTCCCCAGCGTTTCACCGATGGCTACTTTGGCGTGGTTGGTCGCGGGCTGGTTGACTTCGCCATCAGTGGTGTCTCCATCGATGCCAAAGAAAACGAGCCGCTCAATATCGGCTTCGCCGACTGCTGCGCCTGTTATCCACTTGGCGATTCGCTCAAGAAAGTCGACGGCGAATGGCAGGTTCGCTTTGTCGGGCTCTTCGCTTCGGATGGAGAAAAAGCGGAGATTCGGGTTTCTGATTCCGAAAAACCGGAAGTTGGCTGGAAAAATGTAGGCGTGGCCGGATCCGCCAAGATTATCAATAATGCGTGGCGCCGTAATACGGCGTCGATCCTCGTCACGCTTCCGAAGAACCCGGCTGAATCCACGCTCTATTACACCATTTGGAAAGACGGCAAAGACGTTACCGCTGATGGACGTATCGGCACCGACGCCTGCGGACCGGGCACCGGCATGGTAGGTGACGTGCCGTCATTGGGCTCCTATGTCGGCCGCCTCCCACAGCTAAAAGCTCCTTACAAGCTTTGCGGCCTCAGTTGCCATGCCATTACCAGCGGGCTCCAGCAGCGCACTGAAAACGGTCTTCAAATTCTTGGCGGGAGTGATGACTGGCAGGTTCGCGATCAGCCAACCGTAGAGGCCTACAAGCACCTCGAGGATTACAACTTTCAGGTGATGGTCTGGGAGGACGATGTTTGGTACATGGAACTGGTTCTCTACCCGCCCAGTAGCGACGACGCCTACAAGGTGGTAGCAAATTCCATTTTTGGCCCTACCAGCCGCTGGCAGATGATGCGCCACTGGAATGTCATTAACCCCGGCGACCACGACTACGGGATGGATGACATCAAGGGTCCTGAGCAACTCGCCATTCGCCACCATGAAGGACTCGGCCAGGATCCGTCCTACATCCGTCGCAACTTTCAGATCGTGCATCACCTCATCACTGGAGCCGAAGAAGTTGACCCTTACGAGAACCCCAAGAAGTGGAGAGCCTGGAAGATGCCTAACCGCGACTTCACCTTTCTCGTGCTTGATTCCCGCCTCTGGAGAACCTCGCAAGACACCGATATCTGGCAGAAATGGGGCTGGGGACACGTTAAGAACGCTTATGATCGGACCGACCCAACTCGCGCTCTGCTGGGAGAAGAACAGTATGCCTGGCTTCAGCAAGTCATCCGCACCGATGCCGCCCGTGTCATCGCGATGACTGGGCTTAACGGTCTTCACACGATCTGGGGAGGAGACAAAAGGAAGGACATTGCCTTCGATCAGCGTGACCGGGTGGCCGCTGACTACGCCGGCTGGGTCAAAGCCGGAGCAGATCGAGTCCTCGAACTGCTCGCCGAGCGCGACGGTGTCGTCACGGTTTATGGCGATGTTCACAACGGCTGCATCATGAAGAACCAGAAGCACAACCTCATCGAATGCAGCTTCGGCCCCATCGGTCGAAGCGGCGGACGTCGCGTGATTCCCGGCTTCGGTCCCGAAATGAAAGACTGGGACGGTCGTCCCCTCAAGGTCACCGCTCTCTATCATAAGGAGCACGCCGACCCGGAGCTCAATACCCACGCTCCGGGTCAACCGTTCTATTGGAATTTCCTCGAGATGGAATTCGACACCAGCCAACCCGATCCTGGAATCGGGCTTCGTGTCAGGAATCTGATCGATGCGCCGGATGAGACCCCACGTGGTGGCAGTTCTCTCGAAGAAACGGCATCACAGAGTGGCCGCCCGCTCACCTGCCAACTTCCCGAGATTGAGACCCTGGCCAACGCAGACGTGCGCTTTGTCCACACCGACGGGCGTCCAGTTCGAGGGGTTCGAAGCCTCGATGACGGATCGATTCCGATCAGAGGGCTCACCGATGTGGCCCCAGGCACTCAATTGATCGTGACAGCATTCGACGGAAAAAGCTCCCAGTCACAGACCATCGTTGTTTCGTGAAAGGATAAACTCAGTGCCTCTCCCACCCTGCACCCTGATTGATCTCAGCGTGCCGCTGCAGCATAACGCTGTCAGCGAGCCGCTGAGGCCGAGGATTAACTACTCAGATTATCTACACCCGAAATCAGGATTGTCTCTATTCAGCAAAATAGCCACCCACAATGGCTTTGAACTGTTCTAAGATGGCCGTGTGCTCGGGTGAATGAACCAGATTCTCCCATTCGTTGGGGTCCTTCTTCAAGTCGTAGAGCTCTTCCGACTGATCCGCATACTGGATATAGCGCCAACGAGTATCGCGTACTGAAACGTTACCGGGATCAAATAAAGTAAAGAGGTGCCGCCCCGTTTCTCTTCCCGGATCTTTCAGCAGCGACACCAACGATTCGCCATCAAGTCCTCCCGGCGCTTTCAATCCGCAAAGATCTGTCAGGGTTGGATACAAATCGATGAGCCCCACAGGCTGATCACAACGTGTTCCGGCATTAGCGTACAAATCCGGTCGCGTCCTCGCCGGGGCAATCATCATCGGCACCCTGGTGGAACGTTCCCACCCCGTCCACTTGCCCCAATGCTCTTTCTCCCCGAGATGCCAACCGTGATCAGACCAGAGAACAATAATGGTATTGTCCGAATGGCCGGAATCTTCCAAGGCTGCCAGCAGTCGCCCCACTTCGTGATCCACATAGTTGACACAGGCCAGATAAGCCTCCACAGCTGGCTGCCATTGACCAAAACTCACCGTCGTTTCGTGACTTCCTGAAGTGATTGGTTCGAGCGCCCATCGCCGACCGACTTCGCTCAAGTCATTGAGGTCGTTCTCCAGAACCGGCGGCAACTTTCCGGGCTCCTCCTCGAATCGTTCGAAGAATCGAGCCGGTGCCCAGAGCGGAATGTGCGGACGATAATACCCCACTCCGATAAAGAACGGCTGGTCCGAATCCTCGCCGATTTGTTGAATCGCCCAATCGGTAATCTGAGTATCGCCGAACTCGGAATCCGGCACCTCCCAGGCTCCCCAGTCGTGAGACTCCCCGTCCTTCGTGTCCGGACGCCGATCCGAAGGCATACGATTCAAGGGCAGCACATAGGTCTTACCACCGTGCTCAACAACATGACGAGGGTTATCGGTCCCCTTTGTCGGAAGACTCTCATCGGTATATTTTACCTTTTCGCCAGGCAACGGACTCCATCGTTGCTCGACCGAGAAGTATTCCTGAAAGTCTCTCTGCCTGCTGCTGTGAGAGAGCTTGCCGGTTCCTCGAGTGCGGTATCCCGCATCATTAAAAACCGCGGGAATCTGAACCGCATCGGGTGCCAGTTTTTCAATGGAACCACTCCTGTTCGACCAGACCTCGGTCCGGTGAGGCATCCGACCACTGAACACGGCCGCTCGCGAAGGTTTGCATGCAGGCGCAGCACAATGAGCATTGGTGAACAGCATCCCCCGCGAAGCGATCTCATCGATATTCGGTGTCAGCGCCTGAGGATGTCCACCGAGGCAACCGATCCAGTCATTGAGATCATCAATCGCGATAAAGAGCACGTTCGGCCGGTCCCCTGCCAATGAAAGCGTCGTCAAAGCGAGCGCAGCAACCCCTAGCCAAATCTTTCTCATCTTCACGAAACCTAACGGCCTCCCTTTCGCCAACGACTAGTTCAGTTCCTTAACTTTAATGTTTCGGAACTGGATCTGGCCCTCTTTTCCGGAATGGATCTGGAGACCAAAGTATCCCTTGGTGTACTCGTCAGTCTTCCAGTGAGCCGCCGGCCTTCTGTTGATCCATGTCTTAATCGTATCCCCTTCGGCCTTCACGGTGATCCGATTCCAGCCCTCCCGTTTCATGGAGTTGCGGGCTTCCTCATGAGCCTTGAGCCACATCGGGTAGATCCATCCTCCAGCGCCCTGACCGTAGATACCCCCGGACCAATAACGCTCTTTCGAAAAGGCTTCCATTTCTGCTTGAGGTCCAAAGACTGTTTCCCCTTTCTTGCCGGGCTTCGCATCGGCTCGAAACATGATACCGGTGTTCCCGTCGACGATAAATTTGAGCTCGGCGGTGAAGACAAAATCCGAGTAGTCATTCTTCTTCGTGGAGAGATACGTACTCGGGGAGCCCGGAACACAGGTGCCTTCAATGTATCCCTCTTTAGCTTCGAAAGTGCACGTCCCACCTTTGGGTTCCCAGTTGCTCAGGTCCTTGCCGTTGTAGAGATCTACGAAACCCTCGTTGAGATCTGGCTCCTTGTCCTCGTTCACCAGCATGTCACCCGGCTTGGGGACATTGGGTTGCTTCTCATAAACTTCGATCCACTTCTTCTGGGATTCGGCAATTTCACCGGTAAGGCCATTGGAAGCAGTCAGGACGAGACAAGAGACAAAAGAAGCAATTTTCATAGAGTGAATGGTTTCTTCCACAAAACCGATTTCCACCCGTGTTCGCCAGCAGAAAAGGATACGGGAGGGCGCGGCCCTTTCTGCGAAATTATGCGTTCTCCATACGGAAAGCCGCCAAGCTCGACTCACCCAATCCTGATAATATTCACCGGGCATCCCACCTCGGCTTCTTTGAGAATTTTGCGATCGGACTCGAGTCCCTCTCCGTACTGAAACGCTTTATCTTCCCGGCTCACATTGAGAAGCTGAGCTTCCCCGTCTTCGTCCATCACCCAATAATCCGGCGCCACCTCGGCGCAGAGCATGCACCCGATGCACTCGGGCTTCTTATGAGCAATTTTGAGAAACATGGCTTCTTCTAGCTGGCAGCCGTAGCCACCGGCTCCATCGTAAAAAACTTATCGTTCTT
>PKCI01000027.1 GCA_002862135.1 Verrucomicrobiota bacterium
GGATTCTTTACGGGCAGACTCTTTTCGTGGAAAGCCAAGCTGGCATTGCTGCGTGAACCATTCATCAAGCGCTCTCCCTCGGAAGTTGAGGAGAGTCTCGCCGAGTTCGTGAAGCGCCGCCTTGGGCAGGAGTTTCTCGACTATGCGATCAATCCCTTTGTCGCCGGCATTTATGCAGGTGATCCCCACCAGCTTTCGGTGAAAGAAGGTTTCCCCAAGCTATGGGCGTTGGAGCAGAAATACGGCTCTATGATCAAGGGGCAGATCCAGGGGGCACGGGAACGCAAGAAGACCGGGGCGGTCTCCAAGGATCGGGCCCCGAAGTTGTCTTTTGATGGCGGTCTCCAGGTGCTGACGGACCGGCTCGGCCAATTGCTCGGTGACCGCGTCAGGCTTAATGCCGCGGTGACTGGCCTCGAGCGGGTGGGGCAGAAACAGGTTTCAGTTCAGGTCGGTGACGAGGCTGAGACTTATGACGCGGTCCTTCTCGCAATGCCGGCCTACCGCCTCGCGGAGTTGCCCTTTCCTGGTGGTGAAAAGTCACTTTCCAGGCTGAGTGAGGTCATCTATCCGCCCGTCGCCAGTGTCGTGCTTGGCTTCAAACGTAGCGACGTGAAGCATTCGCTCGCTGGCTTTGGTACGCTGAATCCGGAAGTGGAAGGGGTGCAGACACTCGGGACGATTTTTTCCTCATCGCTTTTTCCTGGGCGGGCTCCAGAGGATTGCGTGACCCTGACCAGCTACGTGGGCGGTATGCGCTCCCCTGAACTGGCTCGTAAAACGCCGGAGGAGATCATCGAGCTCACAGTGAAGGATTTGCGCTCCATCTACGGTGTGACGGGCGAGCCCGTGTTTGAAGAGGTTTTTGTTTATCCCAAAGCGATTCCTCAATACGTGGTCGGCTACGGGCGTTTTCGCGAGATGATGACCGAGTGCGAAGAGCAACATTCTGGCGTTTTCCTGGCCGGACATTGCCGCGACGGCATCTCATTGGGCGATTCAATCGTATCCGGACACGACGCTGCCGAAAGGATTCAAACCTTTCTCGATTAGATTTTAAGTGTCACCTTTACCCAACCAATTAACGAATTTCCAAGATGAAGAAAAAGGGCGTGTTGCTGCTGAACTTAGGCTCACCTGACTCGACTTCGGTCGCCGATGTGCGCAAGTATCTCCGCGAATTCCTCATGGATGGACGAGTTCTCGACGCGCCGTTTCCAATACGCTGGTTCGTGGTCCACGCCCTCATTCTCCCCAGCCGACCGAAGGAATCGGCAGAGGCTTACAGCGAGGTCTGGCTACCCGAGGGGTCACCGCTTATCGTTACCAGCCAGCACCAGGCTGATGTACTCCAGAAGCAGCTCGACGATATTCCTGTTGAGTTGGCGATGCGCTACCAGAACCCTTCTATTGAGGACGCTGTTGACAGGCTGCTCGCCGAGGGAATAGAGCAGGTGGTGATTCTGCCGCTCTTCCCGCACTATGCGATGTCAAGCTATGAGAGTGCCCTCGTAAAGGCTGAAAAGGTAATGGCGAAGAAAGCTCCTCAGGTAGAGATCGAGGTCGTCCCGCCATTTTACGATGACGTTGAGTTTATCGACTCTATGGTGGCTTCCTCTTCAGACTACCTGAGCGAGGGTTACGACCATATTCTTTTCAGCTTTCACGGACTGCCCGAACGGCATCTCCGGAAATCGGATCCGACAGGGGAACACTGTCTCTCCTGCGAGACCTGTTGTGAAGGGGAACACCCGGCCCATAAGACTTGCTACCGTGCGCAGTGCTACAAGACGGTCGAGGCGTATGCGAAGAGAGCTGGTGTTCCGAAAGAACAGTATTCTGTCTCGTTTCAGTCAAGGCTTGGTCGCGATCCCTGGCTGAAGCCCTACACTGACTTTGTGGTGAGGGATCTGGCCAAGCAGGGAGTTAAAAAACTACTTGTGATGTGTCCCGCATTTGTTGCTGATTGCCTCGAGACAATTGAGGAAATTGGAATGCGCGCCAAGGAAGACTTTGTTGAGGCGGGAGGCGATGAAATGATCCTTGTGCCTTGCGTGAATGGGCACCCACGCTGGCTCGAAGGAATGGAGACGCTGACGCGTCGCCATCTCGAGAAGCTGGGCGTCTAAGCGAGCGCCCCCATCAAGCAAAGCCGTAGTAGCCGTAGCTGTAGTCACGGTCGTCGAAAGTGAAGGCCATCTTGTCGCCCCGCCACTCGTGGATGCCTCCGATTTCGAGGGCCACCTTGTATTCGTTCTTTTGCATGACGCAGTGGGTGTCGGGGTTCTCGCAGTTACGCCCCAAAACGATGAGGTGGGCTTTCCCGTTTTCGAGAGAGTAGTGGATCTCTTCGTTTTCGATTGTGATTTCAAACTCGAAGGAGCCGATTCGCTCCTCGTAAGCCTTCGGGGTCTGGCGATTGGATTTCTTGAAATTTTTCGCGACCTCAAGTTTCGGAATCTTGTTCTTGAGGGCTTCTTTGCGCCAATCCTCGAGTTATTTTTAGTCCGCCTGAGACAGGCTGGTTTGAGGGATCGTAAATTGCCGGTTGCCGCGCTTGATGATGGCGGTGTCTTTCGTCACGGAGAGAACGTCAGCCTCCATGGTGCGCCCGTTGGTGGAGGAGAACGTTTGGGATTGAGCCGGTGTGATACAGAAGATCAGGCCGATGAAGATGAAAAGAATTGAGAGGTGGTGTATCACAAAAAGAAGTTAGGGTGGTATTGCGATCATTACAGGCATCAGTAAAAACGGCGATTACAAATACTATGTGAATATTGTGATGCTCTTAAATGAGCGGTTACGTATAATCCCGAGTGTCGGTATTAGCTGTGTTCCAAAGTCTCACCACTGTGGGCATTGAGCAAAAAAAAAGGGCGCCTCGCAAGAGTCGCCCTTTTTTGGTTCGAGTGATAATTGTTTCCCTTACTTTCCTTACTGGCACGCTTCGCACTCTTCGCCGTTCATGAGGGCTTCGATTGAACAGGCCTCCTTTTCGGCCTCGGTGTATTCCTTCTTCGGCTCGTCGTTGCTGCCGATACGGACTTCCTTCTTCACCATGGTCGTGGCTTTCTCGATGTTGGAAGCCTGCAGGGTGCGGAGGTAGTAGGTGGTCTTGAGACCTTTACGCCACGCCGAACGATACATGTGAGACAGGTTCTTCATGTCAGGGGTGGCAAGGAAAAGGTTAACTGACTGGGACTGGTCGATCCATTTCTGGCGGCGGGCCGCAGCGTCGACGAACCAGTTGTAGTCGATGGAAAATGCAGTCGAGTATTTCTCCTTGAGGTGCTGCGGGATTTCATCGATGTCGGTCAACTCGCCGTCATAATACTTAAGGCGATCCACCATTTCATCGCCCCAGAGGTTGAGCTCCTTGAGGTCGCGAACGAGGTGCTGGTTCAGAACGATGAAGTCACCGGAGAGATTGCCCTTCACGAAGAGGTTCTTGAAGGTCGGCTCAATACACGGCGTGCTGCCCATGATGTTGGAGATGGTCGCGGTAGGTGCAATGGCAAGTACGTTGGAGTTGCGCATGCCCTGCTTCTGGATCTTCTCGCGAAGTGCGTCCCAGTCCATCTTGCCACCACGGGGAACGTCGATGGGCTCACCGCGTTGCTCTTCGAGCATGTCGACCGTGTCGGGTGGCATGATGCCCCGGCTCCACTTAGAACCTTCGAAAGTGGAGTAGCTGCCGCGCTCGGCAGCAAGATCGCTTGAAGCTTCGTAGGCAAAGTAGGCGATGGCCTCCATGAACTCATCGTTGAACTCCACAGCTGCTTCGCTGGCGAAGGCTGTGTTGCGAAGGAAAAGCGCGTTCTGTAAGCCCATGACGCCAAGACCGACGGGGCGGTGACGCTGGTTGGCGTTAGCGGCTGCGCCCGTTGGGTAGAAGTTGATGTCAATGACGTTGTCCAGCGCGCGAACGGCAGTGGAAACGGTCTCTTTGAGCTTCACGAGATCGAGCTCGCCCTCGTCTGTGAGGTGGGAGTCGAGCACCACGGAACCGAGGTTACAGACCGCAGTTTCATCCTCGGCAGTGTTGAGGGTGATTTCGGTGCATAGGTTGGAGCTGTGGATCACACCGGCGTGGTCCTGGGGGCTGCGCACATTACACGGATCCTTGAACGTGATCCAGGGGTGACCGGTTTCGAAGATCATCTTGAGCATACGTTTCCAAAGATCGATAGCCGGGATTTCCTTACCATACATTTTGCCGGCCTTGGCGTCGGCTTCATACTGCTCGTAGCGCTCTTCGAAAGCCTTGCCGTAGAGGTCATGCAGGTCAGCGGTTTCGTTGGCGCGGAAAAGGGTCCAGTTACCTCGGGCTTCCATGCGCTTCATGAACAGATCCGGAATCCAATTTGCGGTGTTCATGTCGTGAGCACGGCGACGTTCGTCACCAGTGTTTTTACGCAACTCGAGGAAGTCGTCGATATCGTTGTGCCATGACTCGAGGTAAGCACAACCGGAACCGCGGCGTTTACCGCCCTGATTCACCGCCACGAGTTGATCATTGTGCAGTTTGAGGAAGGGAATGACGCCCTGGCTCTCGCCATTGGTGCCCTTGATGTAGCTTCCGGTTCCGCGAACGGAGGTCCAGGAGCCACCAAGACCGCCGGCCCACTTGGAAAGGTAGGCATTGTCGGCGATGCCGCGCTGCATGATGGACTCGATGCTGTCGTCGACCTTGTAGAGGTAGCAGGATGATAACTGGCTGTGCAGAGTGCCGGAGTTGAAAAGCGTCGGGGTGGATGAGCAGAAACGACGACTGGAGTAGAGACGGTAGAGGTCAATGATGCGAGCTTCGGCGTCGTCCTTTTCGTCGATCATCAGGCCCATGGAAACTCGCATCCAGAAGAGTTGGGGAGCTTCAATGCGGCGGTGTTTCTCCCCAGTCTTATCGATGATGAGGTAGCGGTCGTAAAGGGTCTGGATGCCGAGATAGTCAAAGTCGAGGTCGGCAGTCGGATTGATTGCGTCAGCCAGGCGGTCGAGGTTGTATTCGAGCAGGCGCGGATGAACACGCTCGATTTCGGTGCCGCGAACGAGGTTCTTTTTGAAGGCCCGGCGGTGAAATTCACCGAGAGAACGAACGCCATCACGAACAATGTCCCACTCAAGGACTTCCTCGTAAATGTAGGTGAGAAGGATACGGCCGGCAAACTTGGCGAAGTCACCGTCCTTTTCGATGAGGCTCTTGGCGTTGAGGATGACTGTTTTCTTGAGATCCTCTTCGCTCATCTCGTTAAAGAAAGCACGGCGGAGTTCCTGCTCGATCTCCTTGGCAGTAAGGCAGAGGTCAAGGCCGGTCATAGCGAAGTCGATACGTTTGCAAAGATCGAGTCCGTCCCAAAGGTCGCTGGAACCGTCGTCACGATTCACGACGATCATGGATTCCTGAGTGGATTCAAGTTCGAGAGTCTGTTCTTCCTCTTCCTGATTGCGCTCAGCGGCACGGTGGGCACGATAAAGAATGTAGGCTTCGGCCACTTTGAAGTGGCCCTGGCGCATCAGTTCTTCCTGAACACGGTCCTGTAGCTCTTCAATGCGAATAAATTCCTGCCCGCTTCGGGCGAGGCGGTCGGTCAGAGCCTTGGAAACTTCCTTAGCCGGTGAAGAATCCATACCGAGTGAGAGGAAGGCACTCCGCACAGCGACTTCAATTTTGTTGGGCAACCAAGCAACCACTTCCCCGTTGCGGCGGATCACTTTGCAAATCGGCTTTTCACTGCTGCTTTCAAGGGAAAACTCAGGGTCGGTCTTCTTGCGACGGATGAGAAGACTCTTGGCGACGTCGTGCGCGTTCTGGCGAACGAGAGCCTGTTCAATAATGGAGGTGAGTTCCTCACCCGAGAGAAGCACCGGTGCGTCGGAGTCTTCGCTGCTCACCTTGGTTTGAAGCATTTCAGAGACAGATGACACGATGTTGGCGACGAGCTGCTGGTTAGACTCATTGAAAATGTCGTCCTGCTTTCGGGAAAGGGCGAGGTCAGTCACTGCCTTCCCTACAGTTTCCGCAATCTGTTCAACGCTCAGTTCAGACTGCTCGTTCCCCGCTTGGACATGGATTCGTGAAGCAGGAAGCGCCGGAGCCTTAGCCATCTCACCCCAGTTGAATCGGGGCTTCATGTCTTCCGGTGTCTCGGCAGCGCGTTGGAGTTCGATATCTTGTTCGATAAAGTTGCGGGTAATCATTGTGCGGATGGGGATGTGCGGGCGGGTGCTGGGATCGGGGAACGGAGGGGCGTGTGTCTGTTAGTGTCGGTTCGTGGACACAACAGGGTTAGGCGGTTCACCTAACCCTGCTGGTCGAAAAGGATTAGAGTTCGTCGTCGTCAACGGCAGAAAGAGCGGAAGCTTTCTGATACTCAGTGACGCGCTGCTCAAAGAAGTTGGCTTCCTTCTTGATATCCATGGTCTCGGCGAGCCAAGGGAACGGATTGGAAATGCCGGGGTTGATCGGATTGAGACCTACACCCTCTAGGCGGCGGTCAGCAATGAAATCAATATACTGGCAAAACTCCTCAGCATTGAGACCAACTTGGCTGACAGGGAGGCAGTCATTGATAAATTCTTTCTCCAGGGTAATGGCCTGCTTCATGGTCTCGACAAGATCGGTTTTGAACTCGTCGGTCCAGATCTCCATGTTCTCGCTGATGAGATCCATGAAGAGGTTGCGCAGCAGTTCAATGTGGTTGGACTCGTCACGCAGGGTGTAGCGGAACATCTGGCCGATTCCGGGGAATTTGTTTTGGCGGTAGAGGCTCAGAATCATTCCAAAGAGACCGTAGAATTGGGTGCCCTCCATACACTGTCCGAAAAGAAAAACGTTCTTAGCAAAGAGTTTCTTGTTCTCGGGATCGGTCAGATCCATATCACGGCGAACTGCGTGAGAAATGCCGGAGACGAACTCGTTCTTCTTTTTGATCGTTGGGATCTGCTCAAACATAGCCTCGCACTCGTGCGGGTTGATGCCGAGGGAAGAGATCATGTAGAGGAGGCTGTCTGCGTGTATGTTTTCTTCGTGTGCATGGCGACCGAGGACGAGTTTGAGTTCAGGCGCAGTGACTTTTTCGCGAATAACGTGGAGAACATTATCACCAACGATACCTTCGGCGGCTGAGAAGTAGCCAATGCCCATGCGGATAATCCAACGCTCGGAGTCAGACAGATCACTGCCCTGCCACTGCTCGATATCTTTCTGCATTTGGATGTCCTCAGGCTCCCAGTGATTGGCCTTCATTTTGCCATAAAGGTCGTAGGCCCAGGAATACTTGAGGGGGAGAAGATTGAAAGCTTCGGTCTGACGACCGTTGATTATTTTTTTCGCCGCAAATGCCTCTTCTGCCTTGGCTTGGTCGAGGACGAAGTGACGATCTCCAATTTTGAAGCTTTTTTCCATGATGTGTCGGTATGGGTATGAGATTTAAGATTGATGTATGGTTAACGTTAGTTAGAGAGGAAAAACTCTCTTAGGCCGATAAAATGTCTAATTTCTAGAGTTTTGGTGACTTGCGACAAAAACAAGCATTTATCCGAAATTAAATATTTTACAAAGCGGTCATAATTACGTCGGAAACACCATATCTGGGTGCAGAAAAATAAGAATGCACAATATGTAGTGGTCGTTCAAGACTATTTTGACAATTTCGCCAATTTTTTCGCCACTTCTAAGGGAAAAGCGAAATCTTTGCCAAACCACCTGAAAATCGTTTCGGAATTGTCAAAGTTCCGTAGTAATTGACAGTCAATGAGCCTCGATGATCCTCAGGAAAAACTCCGTGATTTTGGCACAAAAAAGGGCAGACCCGGAAGGATCCGCCCTTCAAATTAACTTTTTGGGGAAGGATCAGAGGGCGAAGCGCGCAGCGACTGCGTTCCAGTCAACGACATTCCAGAAAGCATCGACATAATCGGGGCGACGGTTCTGGTAGTTGAGATAGTAGGCATGCTCCCAGACATCGAGCCCAAGCAGTGGCGTGCAACCGCAGCAGCCAGCAACTTCACCCATGATGGGGTTGTCCTGATTCGGGGTGCTGGTCACGGCAACAGAGCCATCTTCTTTCTTCACGAGCCAGGCCCAACCAGAACCGAAGCGGGTCAGGGCGGCTGCTTTGAAAGCTGCCTTAAATTTATCTAGAGAACCGAAGGCCGTGTCGATCGCTGCTGCGAGGTCGCCCGAGGGAACGCCGCCGCCTTCAGGGCTTATGCTGGTCCAGAAAAGGGAATGGTTGGCGTGACCTCCACCGTTGTTCCGAACCGCACCACGGATGTTTTCCGGGACAGAGCCGAGATCAGAGATAAGGCCTTCGACAGACTTGGCTTCAAGATCGACATTCCCCTCCAGCGCGTTGTTGAGATTGGCGATGTAGGTAGCGTGGTGCTTACCGTGGTGAATGCCCATGGTTGCTGCATCGATGTGGGGCTCAAGAGCGTCCTGAGCGTAGGGGAGTTCGGGTAGTTCGTGTGCCATAGTTTTAGTGTGTCTTGTGATTGGTTCTGATTGGGTAGGGGAGATTTCTATTCTGCCCCAATGAGAAACGGTTGGGGGCAAAATGTCAAAAACCGTTACGCGCTGAAATGCGTTTTTTCTGCTGTTTTTCGGGGAAGACGGGCCGAAGGGTAATCGCGGAGGCTGGAAGGGTGGGAAGTAGATTAGCAACCTTGGGAGATTTGGATGCGACTTGTGACCCAGGTGGAACTGGGCCATTCGGGCCTAAAATGCCAAGAGTCCTCGTCTCTCGCTTCAGAATAGGCATACTGGAGGAGGCACGACGACCAATGCCCCGCCGTTCTGGGCGAGGTCGACGCCTTCTGATTCCTCAATCGTGGTCACGGTGTCGTTTTCGAGTTCGATGGTGACGCGCCCGGATTCGACCTCGATGTATGTGGTGGTATTGAATGGAACCCCGAAGGAGTCGTAGCTGACCACGGTCCGGGGGATGCGTTCGTAGGCAATGAATTCAAGGGTGTCCGTTCTTCTTTCTCCAGTGACCCTGGAGACTCGCTTATCTGGTGGGCCGATGGAGGAGACAACTTCATCCAGAGTCATGCCAAGGGCGACCTGATGATTGTCGATTAATTCTCTGACAAAGACATAGCGGTCATGAAAAACCTTGAGGTTGGCTTCGAAGTCTTCGGGCAAGCCTTCGATGGCTCCCTTGCTGACCCATCCGGCAATCTGTCCTTGCTTGGCCTTGGCCCGAATGCGGTAGGCCTTTTCGCTGACGGCCAGGAGGACGGCATTCTGGTTGGGTCTTATGTTGCCGAGCCAGCGCTCCGCGGAGAGCGTCGAGTAGGCGGGGGCAGCTGTGGAAACACGAACCACGATTTCGTTAACGACCATGCCCTCAAGGTAGATGGCGCCCTCTTCTTTGGTAAGTCGACTGGTGGTTCGGTCTTCCTTTTTTATGGTGACGATGCCGGGGCGTCGCAACTGGGCCTGCGCGGCAGGCAGAGAGAGGAACGAAGCGATGAGCAACGCTGTAAAAGCTCGAATGTTCATGACAACTAGGGCTCAGAGATAACTGGGCCGCGCGGCCCGTTAACAGACTGACGAAGAGCGGAAGGCTCTTAATCAATTAATTCTCGCCTGGTTAAGGGCACCAGGAAGATTCAGAACTACTCCCGGATTTCCTTCTGGGTGCGGGCATCTGCTACCACGACCTGCTCACGGTAGTAGGTGGCATCGCTCCGGAAGGTGAGCCGCGCATTGTGACGGCGCTCAAGCTCGACAAATAGCTCACCGTCGTGGGTGCGGAGGCGCTCCATCACGTCGGGGTGAACAATAACGATGAGTTCCCTCTGGCTCTCGTTCTTGGCGAGGATGGCGTTGAGTTTGCGTTGAAGTTCGACGCTCATAGACTCGGCACTCTTGATCATACCCCGTCCCTCGCAGTAGTGGCAGGGCTCGTTAACGGTGATGTTGAGACTCTCATGGAGACGTTGGCGCGTCATTTCCATGAGACCGAGCTGAGAGATCTGGGTAACCTGGGTCTTGGCTTTGTCGTTGCTGAGACGCTCGCGCATCATTTTATAAACGGCCATCTGGTCGCGGCGGGCACGCATATCGATGAAGTCGATAACGACAAGACCGCCGATGTTGCGGAGACGCAGCTGCCGGGCAACGGCTTCGGCTGCTTCGAGGTTGGTCTGAAGAATCATCTTGTCCTGATTCTTGGCACGACCAGTGTTTACGTCGATGGCGATGAGGGCTTCAGTCTCGTCGATGACGAGGTAGCCGCCGCTTGGCAGCCAGACTTGGCGGAAGAACGCATCATCGATCTGACGCTGGATCCCGAGTTTTTCGAAGATCGGAACCGAGGTCTGGAAGTGCTGGATGCGCTTCTTGGATCGACGGGAAATGATGCCGATGAGGTCCTTCATTCGCTCAGCAGCTTCCTCGTCATCGCACAGGACTTCGTCGATTTCATCGGTGAGAAAATCGCGGACGGTGCGCTCGATGAGATCTGGCTCACGGAAAACACAGGCAGGAGCCTTACTGTTAGTTGCTTCGTCTTCGATTTCGTCCCACTGGTCGAGCAGGATGGCGAGGTCGCGGACGAAGTAGCGAACCTTCTGGCCGGCGGAGACGGTGCGGAGAATTACGCCCATCTTTTCCGGAATGGTCAGTTTCTCGCCCATAATCTTGCGGAGGCGGGCGCGTTCCTTGGGATCGTCGATCTTGCGAGAGATGCCGAGTTGGTCATTGCGGGGCATCAGGACCATGTAGCGGCCCGGTAGCGAAATGTTGGTGGTGATACGGGGGCCTTTGGTGCCGATTGGACCCTTGCTCACCTGAACGAGGACTTCGGAACCAACGGGGTAAAGATTAGGTATATCCTTGGACTGGATACGGTTCTTCCTGTTGCGTCCCTTGCCCTTTCCACCTTTGCCTGCGCCTCCGCTCTGTTTACCACCACCTCTCAGGTTCTTGTTGCGGTTCTTGCCTCCGCCCCGCTGGATTTCTTCGAGGCCGGAGTCGAGTGCCTCTGGGATGGCATCCCAGAAGTGGAGGAAGGCATTTTTCTCGAGGCCGATATCAACAAACATGGCGTTGAGGCCGGGCTCGATGTTGCGGACGATTCCTTTGAAAATGGAGCCAACAATATTTTCGTCGTTTGAGCGCTCTACGGTGTACTCCTCTAAGGAGCCGTTTTCCAATAGGGCGACACGGGTTTCGAGTTTCTCACAGTTGACGACAATTTTATTTCCTTCGGCTAATTTTTTGGGACCAAAAAACTTACGAATCTTACTGAACATGATCTATTTACAAATTGGTTAAAAGGTTTCGGGCCGTCGCTAGTCGACGGCAGGGGTAAACCCGATGTCCTTGGGCAGAGAACTGGAGGTCGTTGGAACACCTGACTAATTGCGTTGCCGCAGCCATTGAAATGGGTGGAACTTGGGTTTGGGATTTGAATTCATATTGCCTACCTGGCCACGTCGGTCAGTATCCTGTCTGAACGAAGGTGGAGCCAGCAAGCCTCCTAATGGAAGAAAATTGCGCTGTTATAGAGACTCCGGTATAAAAGCCGTTACGTCCACAGCTGATTCGGAGTCGGCGTCAGCCTGAGCAAAGGCTGTCAGGCCGCTGTTGTCAAATGAGACGCTCATGACGCGATCGGTCCGCCCGATAGCCTTGGGAATGGCTGTGAGCTCGATTTTGTGGCCCCGATCCATGATGGTAGCGTTCTCGACGATGTATTTTGCGATGGGGGAGGCGGCGCCGCCTCCGGAATTACCGTTTTCGATGAAGATGCAGACGGCGAACTCGGGATTTTCGTAGGGAGCGAAGGCGATGAACCAAGCGTTGGTCGGCTGGACGGGGTCCGCTGTCTGAGCGGTGCCGGTCTTTCCGTTGATCACCGCGATGTTGGACCGGCCTTCGTGCCGCGGTTAGTGGATGCGGTTTCGAGGATTGAAAAGGTTACACGGCGTCCTGTTTTTGCCACTCGCCGAATTCGATGGGAAATGGAAGCTCAGTAAAAGAAAAAAGCGGGTGCCGGGAGAAGAATTTCCTGACTTTCCGATAGATTGAGACATTATTTCGACTGTGAGTGTCCACGACATGGAGGAAGGGGTGTATTACCGCTGCCAAAGGTGTGCCAAATGCTGCCAGTGGCCTGGGGAGGTGCCGCTGACGGACCGTGAGATAGAGATGATCGCCGCCTTTCTTAATATGAATGTTTACGATTTCGTTGCGGAACATACTGAGCTCCGGCTGAATCGCGGGGGATTGACTCTGAAAGAAAAAGCAGACGGTTCCTGCGAATTTCTCGACGGGATCGAATGCACCATCCAGGAAGTTAAGCCGGATCAATGCGCCGGTTTTCCCAACCAGTGGAATTTCCCCGGATGGCAGGAGAGGTGTGAAGCTGTTCCGGAGTTAATCGAAACAAAACTTGAATCACAAGGCAGGCCCACTACGTAAAAAACGCGGCAGTTTCCTGCCGCGTTTTTAAATTATTAGTATCAGGGGTTTTCCTATTCCGATCTTAGAGGGATCCTTTAAGAGCGGAGGAAGGCTTGAAGCCAACCGTCCTGGAAGCAGCGATTTGGATAGTTTCGCCAGTCTTCGGGTTACGGCCGGTGCGAGCGGAGCGAGTGCGGACTTCGAAGGTTCCGAAGCCGAGCAGCTGGACGCTACCGTCTTTCTTAACGCCAGAGGCGATGCTTTCTAGCACAGCTTTTACTGCTGCCTCAGCTGCCTTCTTTGAAGTGTCGCCACCTAGGGTGGATTGTACTGCATCAATGAGTTCTCCCTTGTTCATCGTAATTTTAGTAGTTTGGGTCAAACGAATGGTTAAACCGTTTTTCACGAGGGGATCAGCCTGAAACCTCCGCAGGTCAACGGTTTGAGCGTTTTAGCAACCCTTTAGTAAGTAGTAAAAAATAGTTTAGCAAGTTTAATTTTTAGGGTGTCCAGCCCTTGTAGTCGCTATACTCCACCTTGATATGAGCTCTAAATCTGTCTGTAGTCACCTCCGAAATCAACCTAACATACACATAAAATCATTTGTCGCGCCAGGGGCTGTGGTGATGGGCGACGTCACGCTCGGAGAGCTTTCCAGCGTCTGGTATGGATGTGTTTTGCGGGCTGATATCGAGGCAATCGAAATCGGTAAGGGGAGCAACATCCAGGACGGCACTGTGATCCATCTTGCCAGCGATCGGGGCACGCGAGTGGGAGACTATGTGACAGTGGGGCACAAGGCTCTTTTGCATGCCTGCGAAGTCGAAGATGAGGTCCTGATTGGCATGGGCTCGATCGTGATGGATGGAGCGAGGATCGGGGCTCGCAGCATTGTCGCGGCAGGAACCGTGGTGACGCGGGATATGGAAGTGCCTCCCGGCTCTCTCGTGGTCGGAACGCCGGGGAAAGTAGTTAAGTCGTTGAATATCAGTGATCAGCAATCCATCCGGGGGTGGGCTGAGAAATATATCAAGGTCTCTGGTGAACATCGGGAGTTTCTCGATTTACAGAATTGCGAACCCATTGCCGAGTAGCGCACTCGGTTGAAGAGTTAGTGAAGTCGCTGTTTGCCAAGCCCAGAAACGCTCGCCATAGTGCATCATTAAGAAGCGATGGAGAAGTCGGTTGTTGAAGTCGAAGTGAAGAACGTGCTGGCCACCAGTGCCGGGTCCGCTGTTTTCCTGGGGAACGACGAAAAAGTGTTTGTCATCTACGTGGATCACGCTGTGGGATCAGCAATTAATATGTTTCTTCACGGAACTCCCAAGCCGCGCCCGCAGACTCACGATCTGTTCGGCGATGTACTCGTTTCCCTAGGCGCTCATGTGAGTCGCGTCGTGATCAATGATTTCTCCGATACGGTCTACTATGCACGCCTTATAATTGAGGCAGAAAATGAGCTGGAAGAGCGAAAAATTATTGAAATTGACGCTCGTCCAAGCGATTCCATCGCGCTAGCAGTCCAGGCTGGAGCACCGATTTTGGTCGTTTCACAAGTCTGGGAAGCGGTTGAAGACATGTCGATTGTGCTGAAAAAAATGGAGGAAAACAACGAAGAGGGCGGTTTTCCGGATACCTGATTCGAGTCGTTTTCGCCCGATTATAGGCTTCTTGAAGACAAAAACGGGCTATTTCCGGCCCGTTCCGGGGGCTTCTACGATGTTAAACCCCGAAATTTGGTCAGTTATCAAAGGTGTAGATGAAGAGTCCAGAACGCAGTTTCGGCTCAAACCAGGTGGACTTGGGAGGCATGATTTCCCCCGCATCGGCGATGTCGATGAGTTGTTGAACGGTGGTCGGATACATAGAGAAAGCGACGGCCCAATCTCCGCTGTCGACGCGCCTCTCAAGTTCATCTGTGCCACGGATTCCGCCGATGAAATCAATGCGATCGTCCGTGCGGGGATCCCCAATGCCGAGCTTGGGACTCAGGATGCGGTCCTGGAGAACGGCCACATCGAGGCGATCGATGGGGCTCTCTGAACAAACCGGAGACCACTTGAGTTCGTGCCACTGTCCCTCGAGATAGATGCAGAGTGATTCGGTTGATTCCGGCACTTTCCTTCCATTCGAATCGAGATCGAATCCTTCGGTGAGTTTCCGGAGAAAGCTGTCAGCGGACAATCCATTGAGGTCCCTCACCACGCGGTTGTAGGAAAGGACCTTGAGCTGGGTTGCGGGAAAGAGGACGGCTAGGAACCAGTTGTAGTTTTCGCTGCCGTTGTGATCCGGATTGGCCTCGCGTCGTTCGCGACCGACGCGGGCGGCGCTGGCGCTGCGGTGGTGTCCGTCAGCGACGTAAGAGAGAGGCACTTCACCAAAAGCATCGAGGATTGGGTGGGCTTCGGGTTCGGCAACACGCCAGACGGTATGCTGAATATCGACGTCGTCGGTAAAATCCACGGTGGGCTGGTTGTTGGTGACCCAGTTATCGACGAAGGCGTCGATCGCCTCTTCGTCCTTGTAGGTCAGGAAGACCGGCCCGGTGTTCGCGCTGAGGACGTCTGTGAGTTTGGTGCGATCGTTTTCTTTGGCCGGGCGTGTCTTCTCGTGCTTACGAATGATGTCGTTTTCGTAATCCTCGACATGGCAGGCCAGGGTAATCCCAATCTGGGAGTGGCCGTCCATGATCTGGCGGTAAAGGTAAATACAGGGCTCCGGCTCGCGAACAAGAATGCCGTCGGACTGAAGTTTATCGAGATTCTCCTTCGATTTGGCGTAGATCTCGTCGCCATACTGATCGGTGCCGGGAGGGAATTCGATCTCGGCACGGACCACGCGCAGAAAGCTGTGTGGGTTATCTCCGGCGAGGGCGCGGGCCTCCTCGGTATTGACCACGTCATAGGGAACAGAGGCGATAGTCTCTGCCTTGCCGGGGCCGGGGACAAGTGAAGGAAAAGCTTTTACTCTCATGGTTGGTTGGTCCCCAATCCCTACACGGATGCGATGGGATCACAACCCACAAAATTGCATCGAGTCGGTCACATGAGAGCGAATGAGCCGCCGGCGAGGCGGGATCGGTTGTGTTTTTGTCGGGGCACGCAGTGCTTCGGTTTACTGAGATGGACAAGAAGGCAGCGGAAGTGCACTCGGAAATGGAGGCCGTCGTCGATAAAATTGTCGCTGCCGGAGGCGAACAGCGGATGCTTATTGCAGCAAAATACCCTGTCGCATGGTCTACGTCGAAGACCCGTTTGGTCTTTGAAATTTACTCCCTCAGCTATGAGCTGACCTATTCGGCAGGAGCTCATTGAAGCTTAACCGAATCGCCGTTCCTGTTGCGCCACACAGGTGATCAGCAAGAAATA
>PKCI01000237.1 GCA_002862135.1 Verrucomicrobiota bacterium
CCGATAGCATTGATTTAACAGGGAAAGGCCTCAGCCGCGTTAAAATACCGTTCATCTGGGGAGCCTGCGACGACAAATCCGCGATTCAATTTTACTTGGATGACATCCGAATCGAATAACACTAGTACTGCCCTTACAGCTAAACTTTAATGCTAACCCTTAGCCAAGAGGTTGTCCCTCTTGTTAAAGCTTAATTACTCGCTTCTCCGGCCCATATTTCTTCGAACCATCGGGATAGACACCGTCCACATCCACACTCTTGGGTAGCTGCGATTGGCCGCTTCCCAAAATTTTAGTCATTAGCCGCCTTGGCTTCCTCGCGAGCCTTTCGGCGGGCTTCGCGTTCCGCTTTTTTCTCTGCCTTGTCGTCTGGAATCGTTAGCTCCTCGACCGCTCCCGAATTTTTCATCAACGATTCAGGCACCACGACTTTCTTGCCCTGGATATCAAGCTGCTTGACCATTTCGATCTGCTTGTCGATCTGGCCGGGCTTGGCGGCGTTCCCTCCAGGAATGAATTCACCAAAAGGACGGCCGATCGCTTCGAGGTCCACCTGCAGGAGCTCACGCATTTCCTTGAGGCGCGTGGCTTGCTCCGGACTGGAGGCGAGGTTCTCCATTTCCTTTGGATCGTTCTTCAAGTAATAGAGTTGATCTTCGTCAAAGAACCCGGGGCGATCGGCTCCACGAACGCCAATCCCCAGGCGTCCGATATAAGCCATAACTCTCGGCAGGTTTTCCGGCCTGGCATTCTGAATGGCCGCGATCTGCTCTTTCGTGTAGCGCACCGCCGCGTAGGACCAGTCCTTGGTGATGGTGGCCCGCGCCGCGCCCATTTCGAGATAAAGATGATCCCGCCAGTTGTCAGCGGTTCCGTTCTCAAACAGCGGCTTGAGGCTCTGTCCATCGATCCGATAGGCCTCCGGTTTTTCGGCTTCACCGAGATCGAAGAAAGTGGGCACGAGGTCGATATTCTGTACAAGCTCCTCACAAACCTGCCCGGCGGGAATACCCTCAGGCCAGCGCATGATCATAGGCACTTGAGCCGCGCCATGAGAAAAGACGGAGGCTTTGCCATCGCGACCGTGATCGGGCGCAAAGACCACCAGGGTGTTGTCATCAATACCGAGTTCTTCAAGCTTTCGCATGACCGCCCCAAGCGAATCATCGATCCAGGCTTCACCCGCCACATGGCTGTCGGGATCGAATCCTTTTTCCTCGATGGTTTTGAGAAGCTCGGCGCGAGGAGTCATGATCTCAGGAAGTTTTTTCACCTCCCCTTCCCCGGTGATGAGAGGGTGCTCCATGGAGTCACGCCATGACTTGTCCGGACCATGCAGAAGGGTGCTGCAGAGGTGCAGGTAAAAGGGACCGTCTTTGTTTTCCTCGATGAACTCCAGAGCCGCCACCGTCGTCCACTCGGCGTTGTGCTCGGAGTAGGGCTTACTCATATTCCCCGGATAAACATTCTTCGCCCAGGAAAAGCCCAACGCTTCAAGGTAGCGACGCATGAGGCGTTCGTTGTGTCTGAACATCGCGGAGACCTCTGCCCCCGGATTCGCATCCCTCGGAATCTCGATCCATCCGTCTTTACCTACGTAGAACTCGGGGAAGTCCAAGGGGGACTTGAGATGAAATTTACCCACGAACCCGGTCGTGTATCCGGCCTCGCGCAGCACGTTGCCTACGTTCATGTTATCGCGCTCAAGGGCGACATTAAAACTGGGATAGCCCTGATTCTCCACGCCACCCACCGCTTCCGCGTACATTTTGCTGTGCGAGTTGCCTGCGTAGCGCCCGGTCAGGAAGCTGTATCGCGAAGGCGTGCAGACCGAACTGCTGACGTAGGCGCTAGTGAACTTCATTCCCTCCTCCGCCATGCGATCGAGATTAGGCGTGTAAGTTTTGCCACCAAAAGCCGCAATACTCGACGGATTCTGATCGTCGATCAGAAACATAATGATGTTAGGACGCTCTGCGGCGGCGGTTACGCTCGCCGACAGGTAAAAAATCAGATACAAAATAACGGATCTCATAACAACTTGCCTCCTTTTATGACCGCGTCTCACTATTCTGCCAATTCGCGCGAACCGGACGTTAAGAATTCAGGCCAATCACTCTATTAGAATCGAACAACTCCCTAAGAAGCGATTCGCGGCCACATCAATGCTGAACATTTTCTGATGGCATCTCAACTCCAGTTTGTCATCCTCTATCGGAATACACCATGGAAAACCCGCGCAGCTCGTCTGAAAAAGGATTTCTCGGCTTTATCGAGCGGACCGGGAACCGGCTGCCGGACCCGGTTTTTATCTTCTCTTATCTGATCGTCATCCTGCTGGCGATCTCAGTATTCTGCGCCTGGGTGGGAGTGTCTGCGCCGCACCCCACCGAGTTGGCAGATGACGGTTCCGGACCTCTGATCCTGACCGCCAGGAGCCTGCTTTCGCCCGAAAACATCCAGACGTTCTGGACAGAAATGCCGAAAACCTTCACCCACTTCCATCCGCTTGGCTACGTTCTTGTCGTGATGTTAGGTGCCGGTATCGCGGAACGATCAGGACTCTTCGCGAGCGGCATCAAGTACACGATGCGCCACGCGCCGAAGAGTCTCCTCACTCCGACCGTCGCTCTCGTGGCCATGCTTTCCAACCACGCAGCCGATGCCGGTTATGTCGTGGTCATCCCACTGGCCGCTATTCTCTTCGCTGCGGCGGGTCGGCATCCTCTCGCCGGAATTGCCGCTTCCTTTGCCGGGGTTTCGGGCGGCTTCTCGGCCAACCTCACCCCGGGTCAACTTGACGCCTTGTTGTTTGGCGTGACCGAATCAGCATTGGAAGCCGCCAAACTCGATTTGGGCTGGACCATGAACATCGCGGGTAACTGGTATTTCATCATCGCCCTGCTCATGATTTATCTGCCGGTGATCTGGTGGGTCACGGACAAGATCATCGAACCGAGGCTCGGCCCTTGGATCCCGAACGAAGAACACCGGGAATCTTTTGGCGAAGACAGTAAACCGTTGACCGACGAGCAGAAGAAAGGCCTGCGTCGGGCCGGGATTGCCATTCTCGGCGTCTGCCTGCTTTGGGTAGGAATGACCTTCGCACCGGGAACGCCGTTACTGAACGATGGCCCCGGCACGAAAGGTCAGGCCTGGTATGTTACCGCAACTCCATTTTTCCAGTCACTCGTGGGAGGTTTCATGGTTCTCTTCCTCGCCGCCGGCTGGGCCTACGGTTCCGCCGCCGGAACGATCCAGTCCGGCGATGACCTCGTTTCCATGATGACCGAGGCGATGAAAGACATGGGCTATTACCTCGTCCTCGCTTTCGCCGCTGCCCACTTCGTGGCGATGTTCAACTGGTCGAATCTCGGACTGATCACCGCCGTTCACGGAGCCAGCGCCATCGAAACCAGCGGCCTGCCACTTCCGGCCGCGCTTGGACTGATTGTCCTCTTCTCTGCCCTGCTCAATATCTTCATCGGCTCGGCCAGTGCCAAGTGGGCGCTACTCGCCCCGGTGCTCGTGCCCATGCTGATGCTTCTCGGGATCAGCCCCGAGGGTGCCACCGCTGCCTACCGTGTCGGGGATGGTGCAACGAACATCATCACCCCCCTGATGGTTTACTTCCCCCTCATCCTCATCTTCGCGCAGCGTTGGCAGAAGAGCTTTGGAATCGGATCACTCACCGCCATGATGATCCCCTATTCCCTCTGGATGTTGATTACCGGCATTGCCCTGATGATGCTCTGGATCATACTGGGATTGCCGCTCGGCCCGGGCGCCCCCATGGGGATTGAATTGTAGCGGGCCAGGAGGAATCGAGACGAAATTTTCACCCCTCTCGTAACTTCAGTCGCTATGAGGAGTCGATCACGCGGGGTGATTTGGCGCGATTTTTGCACCTCGTGACGTCATCTTGTTATTGAGAGCCCCCCGCGGAAATGGCATGTATGCCCCATTTTGACGAAACCTGTCCAGACCCCATCGGGAGATCGACGCCCGGCCGGATACGGCCGGTGGTTTGGCTTGCTCCTGCTTCTAATTTTCCTTCAGGGCTGCAAAGCGCTTGAGCTTTCAGCTCCCTATGAAACTGCTGAGGACGCGGTGCGTTCGCCGGCGAGTTGGGTGAACGCCGGACAGGGAAATGAAGGCCGAATCTCGACCGGCTGGATCCATACCTTCCGGGACGATCGCCTCGAAGACATCGTGGACGAGGTGCTGATGAACAATCCCAGCCTGCAGGCTGCGGCGGCGCGACTCGATGCGGCGCGTGAGCGGACCGTTCCCGCCCGGGCCGCTCGGCTTCCGTCCATCCAGGGCCGAGCCAACACCTTGCGGCTGCGTGATGGAAACGGCAATGCACCCGACCTGCTCCGCTCCAACTACCGGATCAGCTTGAGCCTGGACTGGGAGATTGATCTCTGGGGGCGGCTGAAAGATTTGGATGATGCCTCGCAGGCCGACCTGGAGGAAGCAACGGCCGTGTTTCGTGGCGCCCGACTCTCTCTTGCCGGGAACACCGCCAAGGCCTGGTTCGACTACATCACGACGATTCAACTAGTCGAACTGGCGGAGGAAACCCGGGACAGCTTTGCGCGGAATCTGCGGATCACCGAGCGGAATTACAAGGCCGGGGACGAGACGGTCAGCCCTCTCAGCGTTCAGTTGAGCCGCTCCACTGTCGCCGCGGCGGAGCGCGCCCTCATCAGGTCGAGACTCAACCGGGATGAGGCGGCCCGTTCCCTGGAAGTCCTGTTGGGACGATATCCAAGCGCCGAGCTGGCGGGACGCGCTCAGTTACCTGCTTTGCCTGAGGCTGTTCCCGCGGGACTGCCTTCCGAGTTACTCCTGAGGAGACCTGATATGGTGGCGGCAGAAGCCGAGCTCAGGGCCAGTGCCCTGCGGGCCGATGCAGCACGCAAGGACCTGTTGCCCTCGCTGGGCTTGAACGCGGACGGGGTGACAACGAGCGATGCCTTGAGCCGGATCCTCATCGATCCTGAGTATATCGTTTGGTCGGTCGCGACTTCACTCGTGCAGCAGATCTACGAAGGAGGAGAACCCGTCGCAGCCGCCCGCGAAGCGTTGGCGAACAACGAAGTCGCGATCCGTTCCTATGCCGAACTCGCTCTGATTGCTTTTCAGGACGTCGAATCCACCCTAGCCACAGAACGCTCCCTCGCCGAGCAACAAGTCTTTCTCGAAGTGGAATTAAAACAAGCCAACCTCGCCCTCACCCAGGCCGAGCGTGAGTATTCCGAGGGTCTCGTCGGCATTCTCGAACTGCTGGAATCGCAACGCCGGGCCGTCAGCGCGAATACCGACATGATTGAGCTGCGCAATCAAAGGCTGCGCAACCGGGTGGATCTGCACCTGGCTCTAGGTGGTGATTTCGACACAAGGGCACCCAAAGACGTAGATTTCTCTATCAGGGTTTCTGACGAAGTTCTTCTGTATAGTAAGCTGAGCGCCCTGCTAAATGGGAACCAGACACCTTTCCTCCTTCTTGATCCATGCAACGCCTGATCCGAATCCTCCTGCCCATCGTGATCCTCGCGGGCGGCGCTCTCGGTTTCCGAATGCTGATTGTCAAAGAAGAAGCCCCGCGCGGCTACGATCGGCCAAAGCGGGTCCTCAAGACCGAGGTCATCGAACTGGAGCGACAGGATTTCCAGACCATGGTCCAGACCCAGGGTGAAGTGCGGCCGCTCAACGACGCCATCCTCACCGCCGAGGTCTCGGGCAAGGTTCACGCCATTTCCGATTCGCTGCATGACGGCTCCTTCTTTGAAGCGGGCGAGATCCTGTTGGAAATCGCCAAGGAAGACTTCGAAACCGAAGTCATCGCGGCGGAGGCCAGCTTGAGCCGGGCACTAGCCGAATTTGCCCAGGAAGAAACGAAGTCCAAGCAGGCGCGACTCAACTGGAACGATCTCGGCTACGAGGAGGAGCCCAACGAACTGGTCCTTCGCCTTCCCCAGTTAAGGGAAGCTGAAGCCAACGTCAAAGCAGCCGAGGCAGCTCTCGAACGAGCGAAACGTAATCTCGATCGCACCCAGGTGCGGGCCCCGTTCGCCGGCAGAATTCTCAGCCGCCTTGTTTCCGTCGGTCAGACCGTCTCCCCCAACACCGAACTGGCAACCATGTTCAACACCGACCACGTCGAAGTTCGCCTCCCCATCGCCGCCCGTGACCTAAGTTTCCTTCACCTTCCCGAGAGCATTCAGGATAAGCCTGTTACAGTGGAGTTGAGGGATGCCCTGAGCCCCGACTCTTCAGCGCAGTGGACGGCAGAGATCATTGGTACGGAAGGAGCACTCGACCCGGATTCCCGAGAACTCTTCGCCATCGCCCGGGTGCGTGATCCTTTTTCCCGTGAGGCGGCTTCAGATGAGGCCCGCCCTCCTCTTCGGATCGGTCAACCGGTCGTAGCCTCCATCCCCGGCCGAATCCTGAACGACGTCCATCTCATTCCCCGTCAGGCGGTTCGCCAACTGACTTTCATCTATCTCGTCGATCCTGTCACCCTGACACTCGAGCGGCGTGAAATCCAACCAGTCTGGTCAGACCAGGAGCAACTCGTCCTGGCCGATCCCACCTTGGCAGACGGATCTCTGCTCGCGACTTCCAAGCTCGTCTACGCTCCCAATCTTTCGAAGGTGGAAATCCTGCCTTCGAGTGAAGAGGCCACTGATCAGGAAGATCCCCCCTCCTCCAAGTTGTCAGGGGAGAAGCCGAAACCTTCTGCCCCCTCCGGCACATGATTCGCTGGTTCGCTCGCAACGATATTGCCGCGAACTTTCTGCTCGTGGGAATCCTGCTGGCCGGCATTCATGCGGCCATGTACCGGATCCCGCTGCAGGTCAGCCCGAGCTCGGATTGGAACAACATCATCATCCGGATGGAATACCGGGGCGGCACCGCCAAGGATGTCGAAAAGGCGATCAGCATTCCTGTTGAGGAGGCAATCCGTGACCTCCCCGGCATCGCCCGCGTGTGGGCCAACGCGAGTCGCGGCCGAGGAATGATCTGGGCTGAAATCAAGGAAGGCATCGATCAGCGGGCGCTACTTGAGGAGGTCAAAACACGCATCGATCGCATCAACACCTTTCCAGCCGAAACGGAAAATCTGGAGATCTACATTCCTGACTCGGACTCCTATCGTGAGGTGATCACCATCGCGGTGACCGGCGACTTGAGCGACACCGAACTCGTCCGGGTAGCGGAAGCGGTCAGGGACGACCTCATGGCGATGGAGGGCATCAGCATGGCTGAGGTGAAGGGTGAACGTCCTTTCGAAATCTCGATCGAGGCTGATCAGGAGCGGCTCCGCTCCTATGGTCTCGGTTTCGAGGACCTCTCGAATGCGATCCAGCGGTCGTCCGTTGACTTGTCGGCCGGTTCGATTCAAAGCACCAGCGGTAGCCTCAGTCTGCGAACCCGGGGCCAGGCCTATACCGCTGAAGAGTTTGCCAAAATTCCGATCCGCGCGGCCAACGGCGCAGATGTCTTGTTAGGAGAAGTCGCCCGGGTCACCGATGGCTTCGAAGAGGGAAAAGTGCTGACACGTTTCAACGACGAACCCGCTCTCATGGTCGAGGTCATGCGATTCGACCTAGAGAGTGCCATCGAGATCGCAGACCTGGTGCACGATTACGTCGACAGCGCTGAGCTCCGCTTTCCCGACGGGATCAATCTCTACGCCTGGGACGATGAGTCCATTGCCATCAAGGGCCGCCTCGGAACACTAACGACCTCGATGATCCAGGGATGCCTGCTGGTCTACATTCTGCTGGCCCTTTTCCTCCGACCTGCGCTGGCGTTCTGGGTTGTCATCGGTATTCCCATCAGTTTTGCCGGCGGCCTCCTCCTGATGCCCTGGCTAGGAATTTCCGCCAACCTCATGAGCGTCTTCGGATTTATCATCGTGGTGGGACTCGTCGTGGACGACGCGATTGTTACGGGAGAAAATATCTACTCGAAACTGAAGACAGGAATGGTGCCGCTTGAAGCTTCGGTTGCCGGAACCAAGGAGGTCGCAGTCCCGGTTACCTTCGGCGTCCTCACCACGATCGTGGCTTTCCTGCCATTGCTATATTTCGATGGAACCTGGGGCACCTTCGCCAAGCAGATCCCCCCGGTGGTGGCACCGGTCCTTCTTTTTTCCCTGATCGAAACCAAGCTTATTCTGCCGTCCCACCTCAAGCACCTGCGACTCGACCGTGATCGCAGGAATCCGATCGATCGATTTCAAAGCAAGGTTGCCAACGGTCTCGAACGTTTCGTCGAGCGGATTTATCGCCCCGCCCTGAAACTAGCCCTACATCATCGCTACACCGTCTGCGCGCTCTTCCTCGCGGGAGCCCTGCTCATGTTAGGCTATGCTCAGGGTGGCGGACTCGGTTTTGTCTCGATGCCGTCGGTCGACCGCCTTCGCATCACCGCTTATCTCGATCTTCCCAACGACACTCCACTGGAGCAGACCGACACCTACATCCAGCGCATCCGGAATGCCGCGGGAGTCCTTAAGGAAGAGTTTGTCGATACCGGTTCCGGTCGCTCACTCATCACCAATGTGATGGAAGAAGTCGGAGACCGGGATGGTAATTCCCTCGACGAGACGCGGGGCGAAGTCGCCATTGAAATCCTCCCTCCCAGCATGAGGGAAGCGCCGGGACCTCGCAACAGTTTCATCGCTAACCGATGGAAGGAACTGGTCGGGGAGATTCCGGAAGCCCAGTCGTTTCGCGTCCGGGCGGAGCAAAGCGGCTTCAGCCGACGAGGAGACACCCGGGAACAGGAGCCGGTTGAGGTCGAATTGCGTGGTCCCAGCTCTGAGGAAAAAGTAGCCCTCGCCGAGGAGATTGAAAGACTACTGGAAAGCTTCGACGGAATTTCCAGCGCCTACACCCAGGTGCAACGAGGGAGCGATGAGTTGGAAATCGTGCTCAAGCCACGGGCCGCGGAGTTGAACCTCACTCAGCAGGAACTCGCCCGACAGATCCGCCAGGCATTTTACGGTGAGGAGGCCCAGCGCCTCCTCCGTGGAACCGACGACATCCGCGTCATGGTTCGACTAACACAGCAAGAACGCGAATCGCTCCACACTCTCGATACCCTCAAGATCAGAACATCTTCCGACGCCGATGTTTCGCTCACTGCGGTAGCGGACGTCCAGATGGTCAAGGTACCCAGCCGAATCGAGCGGATCGATGGCGCCGAGGTCATCGAGATCAAAGCCATTCCGGTCGATGAATCGGTCGACATCATGGGAATCGCGGCGACCGCAGCCCCGGAGATCCAGGCTATTGTTAACGAAGGCGAAGGCCTGTCCTACCGCTACACCGGATTCATTGCAGAGAACGAAGAGTCGAAGCGGCGCATCGTTATCGGATCCGTCGCCCTCTTTTTTGCGCTCTATGGACTTCTCGCGATCCCCTTCCGATCTCTGACCCAGCCGATCTTCGTTCTCCTCGCCGTTCCTTTTGGTGTCATTGGAGCCTTGCTCGGCCACATGATCATGGGCATCACGCCGTCCTACCTTTCCATCTTCGGGATGCTCGCCCTCGCCGGTGTGGTCGTGAACGATTCTCTCGTCATGGTGGACTTTATCAATCGACGACGGGAGGACGGGATGGCTCTCGGCCAGGCCATCATCGAAGCCGGTTCCCGTCGCTTCCGTCCGATTCTTCTCACCTCCATCACCACCTTTGCCGGTCTCATGCCATTGATGTTCGACCGGTCCATTCAAGGACAGTTTCTCATTCCAATGGCCGTCTCCCTGGCCTACGGCATTCTCTTTGCCACGGCGATTACGCTTTTCCTGATTCCGTGTTCCTACCAGATCAGTGCGGATCTCGGCTCGATCCTGACCAAAGCGAGGAACTGGTATTTCAAGACGCCGGCGAAGGCGGGGACCAGTGGCGTCGGTGAAGGTGCAAGATGAGGAGCAAGAGGCGCTATTTGGGCGCCTCCCAACTCGGAATCTCCCCTTCCCAGGAGACAGGCTCTGATGCGAGGCCTTCTTCGAATCGCGAGTGCAGGATGTCAATGATGCCGTCATGAACGGCGACGAGTTCGGTCATCTGCCATTCAAGCTCTGGACGAGACCCGGCGGCTTCCTCGCAAATTTTCGAGACATCCCCACCCGGCCCGGCGTGCCGCCCGGGAGAAGCGAAAAGCATGGAGACAATGACTTCCTTTTCAAAACCAGCACTACCAATAACCCGCTCTAGCAGCGGTTCGTTGAAAGCGTATTCGTCGCCATCACGCCGTTCCATCGAACAAGCCGTGACTGCAGGGAACTCACTTTCATTCAGCAGGCGGCGAATCTGCATTGCCAGGTGATTGCGAACTTCGGTGACCTTGATGCGAGGAGCGCCATGGTCGACCAGCGCGACCGAAGGAGTTTTGAATCCCCGTTGCTCACGAGCCGTCTCGATGTGATCGATCAGGATCTTGGCCATTCGCTCATCTTCCGCTTCCTCCGGATTCACGAGGCAGGGGCTGATTCGAACCTCTAGATCCGGCCAACTGGCTCGCAGGACTTCGACGCGTTGAGGCATGTATTCGAGAATTGCCGCACTCGGCCCGAAGAACAAGGGGGTCACATGGAAACGGCGAACGCCCTCTTCGAGCTTTTTGTTCACGAATGGCTCGAATATCTCGGCCGCAATGCCATCTAACTTGTCCACCGGAATCTTGGTGGAATGGAGCAATGAAACCGGATGAACCGTCTTACCAACCCGTGATCCCAAGCGATCTGCGAGACGGCGAAGGCTCAGCGTCGCCTCGGGTCGATAGGACCCGTTGTCACTGATCAAGTAGCAGGTTTCATCTCTCATCTCGATGCAGCCAAGGTGACACGAGACCTAGGCTTGTCCAGTAGGTCGCAACGGCCCGTCCTCGGGTTTGCAATTTCCTGCCGTTTCCATACGTTTTTACGAGCATGAAACTGATTACGACTGTCCTGGCTTCTCTCGTCTGCGCAGCTTTGTCCCTGCATGGGGAAGAGACGAAACGGGGAGACTCTCTTCATGACTTCACCGCGGAGAGCATCACCGGGGAAGAAGTCGCACTTTCAGATTTCGCCGGGAAAATCGTGCTGATCGTGAATGTAGCCTCCGAGTGCGGCGTGACTGATCAGTATGAAGTGCTGCAGGCGCTATACGACGTCCTAAAAGATCGCGATTTCATCGTGCTTGGTTTTCCGACCAATGAATTCGGAGGGCAGGAGCCGGGAACGAATAAAGAGATCGCTGCCTTCTGCAAAAGGGAATACAGCGTGACCTTTCCCATGTTTGCCAAAATCGAGACGAATGGTGACAAACAACTCCCGCTCTTTCGATATCTGACAAGTGCAGCAAATCCGGATCAGGTCGGCCCGGTTGGATGGAACTTTGAGAAGTTCCTAATCGGTAGAGATGGAAAACTGCTGCGCCGTTTCGGCAGCAACATAGAGCCCGACAGCGGAGAAATGATCGAGGCGCTCAAAGAAGCGCTCAAAGAGGAGGAGTAGCCGCGCAACCCCGCTTCGCGGATGCCAAGGGCATCCTCGCCCTAACCAATCGAGGCGAGCGGGCCAAGTTCCGCAAGCTCTCGGTCTGGCATGCCGAGCCCAAGTCATAGTCGAGATCATTCGATCACCTTGCGACCAACCCAGGGCCCCTCGTAGGCCTTATTGCGCAGTTCCGTCTCGATCCCCTTGTCTTTCTGCTGGTCCATCCAGGATGCCAACGCCTTCTTGAGCTCGGCGATTCTCTCGGCGTGTTGAGGATCATCGATCAAGTTGGAAAGCTCATAGGGATCTTTGCGAGTGTCATAGAATTCGAACTCGGGCCGTTGAACCCAACGGTTGAGAACGGCAGCCGCATGCGGATCCTCTTTGGCGTCCCGAACCCAACTGACCCAGCAGTTCAGCTTATCTTCGACCATGAGGAAATTAGAAAAGCGCTTTTCATACATCGGGTTCCAGATGTATTTGTAGCGGTCGTCTCGTACCGAACGAATCGGATACGGCCCACCGACCCAGGCGCCCTGCATGGTATGAACCCCATAGACGTAGTCATGGTGAGACTGAGCTTCGCCGGTCAGAACGGAAAGGAAACTCCGTCCATCGAACCCTCTCCCCCCATCCGGAGCCCGTGGACGTCCCGTGTCTACGGTCCCGGGATTCCCTCCAGCCAACTCGACTAACGTCGGCACTACGTCCACATATTGAATCAGGGCATCGCTCTGGCTTCCGGCCTCCACTTCCCCGGGCCATCTCACGATGAATCCCGTTTTGAGGCCGCGATCATAGCAAGTCCATTTACCACCAAAGAAAGCGGACCCCTGCTCACTGGTGAAAATTACCACCGTGTTGTCCTCTTGTCCGCTTGCCTCCAGTTCTCTGAGCAACTCACCGACCCGATCATCCAGCTGAGAAATCTCGGTAAAGTATCGCGCCATCGCGATTCTCGTTTCTTCATTGTCGATCAGGTAGGGCGGCAACGTCAGGGTCGCGGGATCATACCCTTCTACTTGAGGCCACGGGTTGTGAGGCTTGGATGAAGCCTCTACGAGGCAAAACGGCTCTGTTGTTTTCGGAAGCCCCTTCCCTTTGACTCGCTCGAACGGAAATGATGCTTCGGGTCCAAAATGTGTCTTCCCGCGAAGGAAGACCTCGTATCCCAATTCCCCCAAATGATGAACCAGGCTCTTCGTGCCAGCTTCAACCTTTGAATGATTGGACATGGCCCCATTCCTTGCCGGGAACATTCCGGTGTAGAGCTGCTGACGCGTCGGCGCGCACATGGCGGTTGCCGTGAAGGCATGATCAAACCGCATACCTTCATGAGAGAGCTGATCAATATGCGGTGTCCTAGCGTCTTTACTGCCATAACAGCCTATGTCAAACCAACTTAAGTCGTCCGCGAGGATCAAGAGAATATTAGGCCTATCACGGATTTTTTCTTCGGCAGTAACCTGACGACCAAAGGCAATACCCAGTGAGATCACCAGCATAAAGGTGGTCAGCTGAATGCATCCTTTCATGAATTAAATTCACTGCCCTTATTCTTCGGCCACGGACTTAATTCCGGTCCACTCCTCCCGAGTCTGATTGATCAGATCTTGATCAAGTGCCCCTGTATAGACAAGTAAGCGATGTCTGTAGATCCTACTCTCTCCCTGATTAAGCGCCCAACTGCCGCCTCGCGCGCTGGCAGGACCAAAACCAAACTGGCGGTCCACGCGCCAAAAATTTGGGTATTGCGGGTTATCAGGATGGTCAAAAACACTGATATTACCCCAGCTATCTAGCCCTTCGATTTCCATTCCCACATTGACCCAGTCTGAACGCTGGCCTTCGGTCGCCTCATTTTTTTGCCCTTGTGCATTCCTCGCCTCGGCCTCTGCCCCCTTTTCAAAAGGCATGCGCAAAAAGAGGCCCCCATAGTTGTATTTTTCGACAGCTAAATCCTTAAGGGCTAGACCAGACCACTCCAAATCCATGGTATATTTTCCCTTCGCATGAGAGACTATCCAACTTTGTGATTCCTCCATGACCAAGCTCCCATCTTCGCCAAGCAAGTGATAGACAGTCTTCCAGCCAACCTTGCTGCCCTGCTTCTTTAAAAGCTCCACTGACTTCCGCTTCCAATGAGTTTTTTCAGGGTGATGGAAATAGTCACGGCCATTCACTCTTGTAAACGCCCAGTAGACACCCGTCTGGTGTTTGTGGTGGCCGGGACTAAATTGGGTTAGAGCCTTTTTTCCGCCTGGTGCGATGATAGGGTGCAAATACGGGCGGAAATTTTCCTTAGCGTTCTGGGTAATTAATGCTGTTTTCTCACCTTGTTTGTAGACGGAAACGGTTTGGGTTTCATCATCGTGAACCAGGTAAAGTTCATGAGTCTTGATTTCTTCGGCAAGCACGCTCCCAAAAACGCTGAGAAGAAATATCGTAAGAAGCTTTTTCATGGGACCTGTTTTTAAATTCATAGGCCAACGTGGTAAGAGAGAAATAAGGTGATAGATGCTCGGTTGGTAACGGGTCAACATTTCAATCACACCCCCTATTTCTCATAGGGCCATTGAATCTGATAGTCAAAATTGATCGTCGAAGTGCACTTATATTTTGATCTCAACCGTTTCAGTTCTCGCTTAAGCCCCTCGATGGTCTCCCCATATTCAGGATTATAATACTGGCTCTTCATTTCATGGGGGTCTGTCTCCAAATCAAAGAATTCCCATTCGTGGGTTTTGTTGTAGTAGATCAACTTGCGACGCCCATCGGTAACACCAGTATTCGGCGGTACATTGTGGTTCGCCATTTCAAAATATTCGTAGAGGAATGTCTTCCTCCAATCCACAGGTGTCTTTCCCTGCAAAATCGGAACGAGGCTTTCGCCCTGAATATCGCCGGGAATCTTGATACCGGCGATATCAAGAAAGGTGCTCGCGATATCGAGGTTGGAAACCATGTCAGTGTTGTTGACGACCCCACATTCTACAACACCTGGCCAATGAACAATAAAGGCGGTCCTCAGCGACTCCTCATACATGAAGCGCTTGTCGAAGAACCCATGTTCGCCAAGAAAAAACCCGTGGTCGGCCATGTAAATGACGATGGTATTTTCGGCGAGGTCGTGTTCTCTGAGAAAGTCCCTGATTCTTCCCACGTTCCTATCAATACCCGCTCCGGTAGCGAGAAAATTTTTCATGAAGACCTGATATTTGAATCGGGAAAGCTCTCGGCTGCCGTCGCCCCATTTCAGACCCATCGCTTCAAACGGACTCCTGTCTTTGGAGCGGTAGGCTTCCCAGGCCTGCCGTTGATCAGGATCCAAGGTTCCGAGTTCTCCTGGATCCCCTAGAAGAAGGCTTTCCTTCAGATCTTCGTAGAGGGTTAGGGTTTGATTTCGAATAGCAGTTCCCCTTGTGGAAAAATCATCGAAGAGATTATCCGGTTCCGGAACCACAACTTCATCGTAGAGCTCATACTCCTCGGGCGCCGGAGCCCAGCCGTGGTGAGTCGCCTTAAACTGGGCCATCAAGAGGAATGGCTTTTCTTTATCTCTTCCGTTCTTGAGCCAGTCAATACTGAGATCCGCCACCACGTTAGAATTGTGACCTTTGACCGTTCTGGTCTCCTGGACACCCTCAATATCACCCCTGTTTAGCGAAGGGTTGTAGTATTTACCCTGCCCGCTCATCACATCGAAGTAGTCGAATCCTGTCGGCGTCGTTCCAAGATGCCATTTGCCAATAAGAGCGGTCTCGTAGCCATGGTCCCGCATTAGCTTCGGGAAGGTCTGTTGCGAACCGTCGAAGCGGGCTTTCTTGTTCCATGTCACACCGTTGAGGTGTCCATATTTGCCTGTCAGAACAGTCGCTCTACTCGGGCCACATAGAGCGTTGGTGACGTAGCATTTTCTGAACAGCATCCCTTCCTTGGCCAGCTGGTCGATGTTTGGCGTGTTGGCGACGTCTTTAAGCCTGCTTTGATAGGCTCCGATTGACTGCCACGCGTGGTCGTCACTGAAAACAAAGAGGATATTGGGCTTTACCGAAGGCTTCTCTGCCAAAAGAGAAGAGGCAGTAAAAAGAGCAAGCGCTATAGCCAATAATCTCAAAAAA